>JBDOIE010000110.1:0-70437 GCA_041082245.1 Chloroflexia bacterium | reverse complement strand
GATCGTCTGGTGCACGAGGGCCGGTTCGTCCGGAAGGTTACCCGGCATCGCACGCTCCTGAGCGCCTTTCAACGGCATCCACTGGCAGAGATTGGATATTGTATCCAATATCCAACTATACCACCGTCCTGGTAGCCTGTCAAATGGAGCGCTCTCGGTCAAGCCCTTCGCCACCCGGCTTTTTGCGCTGCGGCCGCTTTTCGGTTAAAATGACTTTCAGCCTGTCATAGGCCAGCAGCCCGGGCAGGTTTTCAACCTGCACGCGTGGCACATCCGCACGGATGCGCATCCGAGGAGGAACGATGTTCCAGCCCGTCAACCCATCGGTCTCCTGGCCGGAGATGGAGGAGAGGTGGCTCCGCTGGTGGAAAGAGGGGGAGATCCTCCGGGCCTACTTGAAGGGCAACCCGGATGCCCCCAAGTTCGTTTTCTACGAAGGCCCGCCCACCGCGAACGGCCGGCCGGGGGTGCACCACGTCCTGGCCCGCGTCTTCAAGGACGTCGTCCTGCGCTACCATCGGCTGCGCGGCTACCGCTTGCTGGGCGCCCGCGGCGGCTGGGATACGCACGGCCTCCCGGTGGAGATCGAGATCGAAAAGGAGCTGGGGTTCACCGGTAAAGGCGATATCGAGCGCTACGGCATCGCCGCCTTCAACGCCAAGTGCCGCGAGAGCGTCTTCCGCTATGTCCGGGAATGGGAGCAGATGACGGACCGAATCGCCTTCTGGATCGACCTGGACAATGCCTACATCACCTACACGAACGATTATATCGAGACCGGCTGGTGGATCCTCCGGACGCTGTGGGACCGCGGCCTGCTCTACCGCGATTACAAGGTCACCATGCACTGCCCGCGCTGCAACACCTCGCTCGCCGATCACGAGGTAGCCACGGGCTTTCGCGACGATGTCGAGGACCCGTCGGTATGGGTCAAGTTCCGCCTGCAGGCCGTCGACGGCTGCCTCCCTCCGCCCCTTTCCGACCTGCCGTCCCCGGTCTATATCCTCGCCTGGACCACGACCCCATGGACCTTGCCCGCCAACGTGGCCCTCGCGCTGTCGCCCGAGCAGCCGTACGCCGTCGTCGAGTACCAGGGCGAGCGTTACATCGTGGCGGAAGTACGGCTTCGGGAAGCCTTTCCCCAAGGCGACTACCGTGTGATCCGTACCCTTCCCGGGCGGGCGCTGGCCGGCCTGCGGTACGAGCCGCTCTTCCGCGGAGTCCCTGCGCCCGGCGAAACCGTCGACTGGGACCAGGCCTATGTCACGATCACGGACGAGATCGTCTCTATGGAGGAAGGGACTGGTATCGTGCACATCGCTCCGGCCTACGGGGACCTCGAGGTCGGCCGGCGGCACGGCCTTCCGACCCTGTTTTCGGTCGACCTGGACGGAACCGTGCTGCGGGATTTTCCCGGCTTCGGAGGCAAGTTCTTCAAGGAAGCCGACCCGGACATCATCGCGGATCTGCGGCAGCGGGGGCTCCTCCTGCGCAGCGGCACGGTTCGCCACAGCTACCCCTTCTGCTGGCGGTGCGACACCCCGCTTCTCTACTACGCCAAGACCTCCTGGTACGTACGCACGACCGCGGTGAAGGATCGGCTGATCTCGGGCAACCAGGAGATCCACTGGTACCCGGAGCACGTGCGCGACGGCCGCTTCGGCGACTGGCTGCGCAACAACGTCGACTGGGCGCTTTCGCGCGAGCGCTACTGGGGTACGCCGCTCCCGATCTGGCAGTGCAACCGGTGCGGCCACCTGCACTGTATCGGGAGCGTCGCCGAACTCTCGGAAAAGGCCGGCCGTGACCTCTCGGGCCTCGACCTTCATCGCCCGTACATCGACGAGATCACCTGGACCTGCGAGGAGTGCGGCGGCACGATGCGCCGTTCCCCGGAGGTGCTCGACTGCTGGTTCGACAGCGGTGCGATGCCATATGCCCAGTGGCACTACCCGTTCGAGAACCAGCAGACGTTCTGGGAGAACTTTCCCGCCGACTTTATCTGTGAGGCGATCGACCAGACCCGCGGCTGGTTCTACTCCCTCCATGCCCTGTCTACCCTCCTGTTCGACCAGCCCTGTTACCGCAACGTGATCTGCCTGGGCCTGATCCTCGATGCCGAAGGCCAGAAGATGAGCAAGTCGCGCGGAAACGTGGTCGACCCGTGGTCCGTGCTGCAGGAACATGGTGCGGACCCGCTCCGCTGGTACCTGTTCACCGCCGGTCCTCCGGGAGACCCGCGCCGGTTCTCCATCGGGCTGGTCGGGGAATCGCTGCGGCAGTTCCTGCTTACGCTGTGGAACACCTACGCCTTCTTCGTCCTCTACGCGAACCTGGACCGCTGGTCGCCGAGCGCCGAGGCGCCCATCGGGTGGCTGACGGAAATGGACCGCTGGCTCCTCGCTCGCCTGAACGGCGTGGTGGAAGAAGTCACCCGGCGGATGGACGGATACGACATCACCCGGGCCTGCCGCGCGCTCGAGGGGCTGGTCGACGATCTTTCGAACTGGTACGTGCGGCTGAACCGCCGGCGATTCTGGAAAGCGGGCGACGACAGCGACAAGCAGGCTGCGTACTACACGCTCTACACCGCCCTGAGCACCCTTTCGCGCCTGCTTGCTCCCTTTACCCCCTTCATCGCCGAGGAGCTGTACCAGAACCTTGTCCGCAGCCAGGATGCCACGGCGCCGATCAGCGTGCACCTTGCCGGCTGGCCCGAGATCGACGCGCGCTGGCTGGACGAGCGGTTGATGGCCGACATGGAGGTCGCCAAGCGGGTGGTGCGGATGGGCCGGGCGGTACGGCGCCAGGCCGGCCTGAAGGTGCGGCAGCCGCTGCGGCGCATGCAGGTGCGGCCTTCCGACCCGGCTGCGGCCGAGGCACTCCACAGGTTCGAAAGCGTGGTGCTCGACGAACTCAACGTCAAGGAGATGGTGCTCCTTCAGCCTGGCGTGCGCTTCCAGACCTACCGCATGCGGCCGAACCTGCCCGTGGTCGGTCCGCGCTACGGCCGGGCCGTCCCTGCCATCCGGGCCGCCCTCGAGGCACTCGCGCCGGAAGAGGCCGCAGAAGCCGTCGCCGCCCTGCAACGGGGCGAAACCTGGTCGCTTGCGCTCCCTGACGGCACACGCCTTCCCCTCACCGCGGAGGAAGTGCTCATCGAGGCTTCGGCACCCGAGGGGTATGCCGTGCTGGAAGAGGAGGGCTTCCTGGTTGCGCTCGATACGCGGCTGGACGAGGAACTCATACTGGAAGGCCTGGCGCGCGAACTCGTGCGGCAGATCCAGGAAGCGCGCAAGGATGCCGGCCTGGCCGTCTCCGACCGCATCCATACCTATCTTGCCGGTCTCACTCCAAGGCTTCAGTCCGCGGTCTCGGCGCACCACGACTACATCTGCGGGGAAACGCTTTCCCTGGAGCTGCACCTCGCAGAGCCCCCCTCAGGGGCGTTCCGCAAGACGCTTTCCCTCGAAGGGGAGCCCACGCTCGGCATCGTGCGGATCGAGGCGGGGGATACTGGGAAGCCCTAGCGGTCGCCACCGGAGGAGAGCCGTCGCCGGAGCACCGCCCACGCTTCAAGAGGCTCCGGGCTGCGCAGCAGGCTGGCCAGCAGTACGTAGAGGCCGCCTCCTGCACAAGCGCCTCCCGCAAGTTGCATAAGCTCTCCCGCGCGGGCGCTCGCGGGGAGAAACGGCTTTGTCAGCGGAAGGAGCGCTGCCACCGCGAGTCCCGCCAGGGCGGCGGCGGCCGTTGCACGTATGCCGCTGTGCAGAAGGGCTTTTCCCTTGAGACCCGCGGTCCGTTTTCGCAGCAGAAGGAGCAGGATCGCCGTCTCGGCACTGTTCGTGAGGCTGAAGGCGAGCGCCAGACCAGCTGCGCCGAGCAGCGGCAGCAACCCTGCTCCCAGGCCGATGTTCGCCGCCACGATCCCCGTCCCCACGAGCACCGGCGTGCGCGTGTCGTGCAGGGCGTAGAAGGCGCGCAGCGCGATCTCCGTCACGCACGCCGCGGGCAGCCCTAGGGCGAAGTAGAGGAAGATGCCGGCCGTCGCACGCGTATCGGTGGCGGTAAAGGCCCCGTGTTCGAACAAGAACGCGACCAGCGGCTGCCGCAGCGCGATCATCAGTGCTGCGAGCGGGAGTGCCAGGAACAGCGCAACACGGAGCAATCTGGAGAGGGTATCCCGGAACGCATCCTGGCGTCCCTCGTTGGCGAGCGCCGCCAGCGTCGGGAAGGCCACGCTTGCCAGGCTCACGCCGAGGATGCCCAGCGGCAGTCCGAACAGCCGGTAGGCGTACCACAGGGTGGTCACCCCGGCGCTCAGGCGAAAGGAAGCGAGTGCCTTGATCGCCATCAGGTTGATCTGAAAGACGGCTTGTCCGAGCAATCGGGGAAGGAGCAGCCGCCCCACTTCCTGTACTCCCGGTTCGCGCCAGTCGAGCGAGGGAACGTACTGTACCCCGCAAAGGACAAGCCCGGGCAGAAGCAGGGGGAGATACAACCCCGCGCCCACGAGCACTCCTACCACCGGCCCGTAGATCCCCCAGCGAGGGGCGAGGAAAAGCGCCCCGGCGATGATGCACAGGTTATATACCAGAGGGGCAAGCGAGGTGAGCAGGAAGCGGCGGAAGGCGTTCAGCGCGGCCATCGCCAGCCCGCCGACCCCGAGCAGGATCGGTTGCAGGAGCAGGATGCGGGTCAGGCGCACCACCAGGGCGCGCTGCTCCGCGTCGAACCCGGGCGCCACGAGCCAGCGGATCAGCCACGGGGCCAGCGCAAAGACCAGGCCGGCCAGCACTAACGCGGCGAGCAGCGCCAGGTTGAAGACGGTGCTCGCCATTTTCCAGGCCCCGTGGTCGTCCCGGCGGACCAGGTAGGCGGTGAAAACAGGGATGAAAGCCGATCCTAGCGCGCCGCCGATCACGAGCGCATAGATCACATCGATCAGGCTGAAAGCGGTAACGTACGCCGCATAGGCGTCGCTGGTGGCAAAACGGTGCGCGAAAACCACCTCACGCAGCACGCCCAGCAGCCCGCTCAACACGGTCATCGCCATCACGATGGCCGCGTGTTTCGCCATACCCCCGCGCCCGAAGCGCGGGTCGCTCTCGACCTGCAGCATGTGCTTTCCCTACCACAGGAACCGGCGCCCCGAGGTGCAAGGCTGTCCGGACCCGCCAGTCCTGCCCTTCGCTACAGGATACCCGGTGCCCCGGCGAGCGGATGCGAGCTGAGAGGCCGCTACGATGGCCCGGCGGCGCGCAAGGTCGGCTGCCTGCGGATCCACCGCCAGAGCGCGAGCAGCCGCGGAAGCCCCCAGGTCACCAAGCGGTAGAGCACCGGCCGGATGGGGTAATCGTAGGCCCCGATCTGCGCCACGAACTGCCCCCCGAATCCCGCCTTGAAGCGGTACACGCCCCAGAGCGGGTCTGTCTCCTCCAGCCGCTCGGGCGCGCCCCACAGGTCGTAGGTTGTGCACCCCTGGTCCTTGGCCCAGCGTATCACCGCCCACTGGAGCAAATAGTTCGGCATCAGTTCCCGTTTCTCGCTCGCCGAAGCCCCGTACATGTACCAGACCGTCGGCCCGAAGCGAAACGCCAGCACGCCGGCCAGCAATTGCCCCTCGTGCTCCGCAAGGAACAGCTGAGCCAGCCTGGCTTCGAGGAACGCCTGCCACACGGCGCGGTAATACGTGTAGGGGCGGATGAGGAAGCCGTCACGGTGCCCCGTTTCCTGGTACAGCGCATAGAACGCCGGCAAGTCCTCTAGCCCTCCGGGCCGCACCAGGACCCCGTGCCGCTCCGCCAGGCGGATGTTGTAGCGCGTCTTCTGCTTCATGCGCGCGAGCAGTGTCGCCTCGTCCGCCCGCAGATCCACGCGCACCGTGTTGCGAAACTGTACCGGTTCTCCCGCTCGCCATCCGCGGCGTGCCAGGAGATCCCGCGCCTCAGGGGTGTGCGCCGGCCAGTCCGGGTCGATCTTGAGCAGGATGCCCCCCACTTCCCGTCCGAACTGCTCCAGGAATCCGAGCACCTCTTCCATCAGGCGGGCGTCGCCGAGTTCGGCGAGGAGCGGCCCCTTGGGGACATAGAGGATCGGTGCTCCGAGCAGAGGGAGTCGGCGCGCAAGCACGCTCGCAGCAGCCCGCACTTCGGTGCCTTCCAGAAAGAGGAACCTCCGGGGAACCCACCCGGTGATCCGTTTCACCTCTCCCCAGAGGAAGCATTGAAGGACGTGCGGGCACGGCAGGGAAAGCAGCGCCTGGTCCCACGCCGCGCCGTCACGCACCTCTTGGATCTGCATATATGCCTCTACAGGTCCTTTGCGATGACCCTAGCGACGCAGGCGGCTCAACGCCGCTTCCATGCGTTCCAGCGCCTTACGGATGTTCTCGATCGAGTTGGCATAAGAGAGGCGCAGGTAGCCTTCGCCGTAGGCGCCGAAGGCGGTGCCGGAGAGGACTGCTACCCCGGCCTCCTCGAGCAGGTAGTCGGCGATCTCCTTCGACGGACGCCCAAACGACTTGACGTTGGGGAAAACGTAGAACGCACCGGCCGGCTTCCGACAGGAAACGCCCGGGATCGCGTTCAGCCCCTCGACGATGACGTCGCGCCGGCGGCGGAACTCCTCCACCATCCGGTACGACTCGTCCTGGGGTCCGCGCAGCGCCTCGATCCCCGCTATCTGGGTAAAAGCTGCCGTGCACGAATTGCTGTTCGTCATCAGCCGCGCCTCGGCCGCCGCGAGCGCCTCCGGCATCACGCCGTACCCGAGCCGCCAGCCGGTCATCGCGTAGGTCTTGGAAAAGCCGTCCAGGATGATCGTGCGCTCCTGCATGCCAGGGAGCGAAGCGATGCTGACGAACTTGCCTTCGTACAGGGTGCGGGAGTAAATCTCGTCCGAAAGCACGTAACAGTCGTACCGCTGCACGAGCTCCGCGATTTCCTTCAGGTCCGCTTCGCTGAGCACCCCGCCCGTGGGGTTATGGGGCGAGTTGATGATCACGAGCTTCGTGCGGGGGCCGATGCTGCGCCGCAGCACGTCCAGATCGAAGGCAAAGTCGTTCTCCTCGAGCAACGGGATCGGAACGGGCCGCGCTCCGAGGAATTGGATCATCGATTCATAGATCGGAAAGCCGGGGTTGGGGTAGACGACCTCATCCCCTTCCTCCACGAGCGCGAGCATCGTGAAGAAGATGATCGGCTTTCCGCCCGGAACGATGACCACGTTTTCCGGCTTGACCGGGATGCGGCGGGTACGGGAGACCTCTTCTGCCACCGCCTGGCGCAGTTCCGGGATCCCGGCCGATGGAGTATAGTGGGTGTGCCCCGACCGCAGGGCCCGTTCCGCCGCGGCGATGATGTTAGGCGGCGTATCAAAGTCCGGTTCCCCGATCTCCAGGTGGATGACCTCCCGTCCCTTTGCTTCCAGGGCTCGGGCGCGCACGAGCACTTCGAAGGCGGTCTCGGTGCCCAGACGGTTCATCCGTTCAGCAAGTCGCATCGTTTCCTCCTCTCTGAGTTCTTTCCGGGGCCCCCATGCCCCTATCCGCCGCCCAGGAGTGCGATCAACCGGATCTCGTCTCCCTCCTGCAGGCGGTAATCCTTCTGCACCAGCGTATTGCCGGCAAAGACCCCGCCCACTACGGCCGAAGGAATGCCGAGCGCGTCCAGCATTTCGCGGACGGTTCGGCCGGCCCACCCCTCCAGCCATAGGGCCTCCTGCCCCCCCACGTACTGGCGCAACATCCCCACAGGAATCACACGCACGCCAGACATCGCTCTCCCGCTCTCGGTACACGACCTTTTTCTTCCCAGAACCGAACGGCTCCGCCCGGGCAGGCCCAGTATAACCGGAAGCGGCGCGAGCGTCAAATGTGCCCACCAACGGCCTGCCAACGCTTTTCTAGCAAAACTCTAATGCCCCGGCCTTAGGATACCTGCGAACCTAACCTTTGGAGGTGGTTGCGATGGGAAAGATCGTTGGCATTGACCTGGGTACGACCAACTCGGTGATCGCTGTACTCGAGGGCGGCGAGGTCACCGTGATTCCGAACGCGGAAGGAAGCCGGCTCACGCCTTCGGTTGTGGCATTTACAAAGAACGGAGAGCGGCTCGTCGGACAGCTCGCACGCCGCCAGGCGATTACGAACCCGGAGAACACCGTCTTCTCCATCAAGCGCTTCATAGGGCGCTCGTACGATGAGGTGGCCCGTGAGCGGGAGATGGTGCCCTACCGGGTGGTACGGGGTAGCCGGGGCGATGCGCGCGTCTATATCCCTGCTGCCGGCCGCGAGTTCACGCCGCAGGAGATCTCGGCGATGATCCTGCAGAAACTGAAGCAGGACGCCGAGGCCTACCTGGGCGAGCCGGTCACCAAGGCCGTTATCACCGTCCCTGCCTACTTCAACGACAGCCAGCGCCAGGCCACCAAAGACGCCGGCCGCATCGCCGGCCTGGAGGTGCTGCGCATCATCAACGAGCCCACCGCCTCCGCCCTCGCCTACGGCCTGGACAAGAAGAAGGACGAGACGATCCTCGTGTTCGACCTGGGCGGCGGCACGTTCGACGTCTCGATCCTTGAGGTCGGCGACGGCGTCTTTGAAGTGAAGGCTACGAGTGGCGATACGCACCTGGGAGGCGACGACTATGACCAGCGCATCATCAACTGGCTGGTGGAGGAGTTCCGCAAGGAGACGGGGATCGACCTTTCCCAGGACCGGATGGCGCTCCAGCGGCTGAAGGAAGCAGCGGAGAAGGCCAAGATCGAGCTCTCCACGCTCCTGGAGACCGAAATCAACCTCCCCTTCATCACGGCAGACGCCTCCGGACCGAAGCATCTGCAGATGCGCCTCACCCGCGCGCGCTTTGAACAGCTGACCGCCGATCTCACGGAACGGCTGAAGGGGCCGTTCTTCCAGGCGCTCCAGGATGCTCACCTGAAGCCCGAGGACCTGGACGAAGTGATCCTGGTCGGCGGTGCCACACGGATGCCGGCCGTGCAGGCGCTCGTGCGGGAACTGACCGGCAAGGAGCCCCATAAGGGCGTGAACCCGGACGAGGTGGTGGCGGTCGGGGCGGCCATTCAGGCCGGGGTGCTGGGCGGCGAGGTCAAGGACGTCCTCCTGCTCGATGTCACACCGCTTTCGCTCGGCGTGGAGACGCTCGGCGGCGTGATGACGGTGCTCATCCCGCGCAATACGACCATCCCGACCCGCAAGACCGAGATCTTTACCACGGCCGAGGACGGCCAGACAGCGGTGGATATCCACGTCCTTCAGGGCGAGCGGCCGATGGCCGAGGACAACGTCACCCTGGGCCGCTTCCGCCTGGAGGGGATTCCGCCCGCGCCGCGTGGCGTCCCGCAGATCGAGGTCACGTTCGATATCGACGCGAACGGCATCCTGCACGTGTCCGCGCGCGATCAGGCGACCGGGCGCGAACAGCGCATCACGATCACCGCTTCCACGAACCTGAGCAAGGAAGAGGTCGAGCGGCTCGTGCGCGAAGCGGAAGCACACGCTGAGGAGGACCGGCGCCGGCGCGAGGAGGTCGAGCTGCGCAACCAGGCGGATCAACTCGCCTACAGCGCGGAGCGTACGCTCCGCGAGGCCGGCGGCCGGCTCGATCCTGCGGTGCGGAGCGAGATCGAAACGCGCGTGAAAGCGCTGCGCGAGAGCATCGCGGCTCAGAACACGCCGGCCATCCGGCGCGATATGGAAGCACTCCAGCAGACGCTCTACCGTGTTTCCAGCCAGATCTACGGCCAGCCGGCCAGCGCGGCATCGGGAGACACCGGGCGCTCGCAACAGAGCGGACCGGATACCGTCGAAGGGGAATTCCGAGAGGTATAACGGGTGCCGGCGCGCCGGCACCCCCGGTGTCGGCGCGCCGCCCGCGGCGAGGTGAGCGATGCGCATTCCGGTATCCGGTGCAGAAGAGCCCCAGGTGTCCCCCGAACCTGTCGAGCAGGCTATGCCGGCTTCTCCGGCGGAGGCGGAAGTCCCGCAGCCGGAAGCCGATTACCGCGATCTCTACCTGCGGGCGCTCGCGGACATGGCGAACTTTCGGAGGCGGATGCAGGAACGGGCACGGGAAGCGATAGAAGAAGAGCGTGCCCGCCTGCTACGCGAGTTCCTCGCCCTGGGCGACCACCTGGAGCGGGCGCTCGCTTTCCAGGAACAGCCCGGGTTGCGCGAAGGGCTGCGGGCGACCTGGGAGAAATTCCGCCGTTTCCTGGAGAAAGAAGGAGTGGAGGAAGTCCCCGCGGAAGGGGAACGTTTCGATCCTCAACTCCACGAAGCGGTAGGAGTGGTCGAGGAGGGCGGAGAGGAAGCCGGGAAGGTCGTGCAACAGGTCCAGAAGGGCTACCGCTACCGTGGGCGGTTGCTGCGGCCGGCCCGCGTGATCGTGCGGCGCTGAGATCGTCGGGGCCACCGGCGGGGCGACGGCATCGGTGCTCGGCGGATCATCCAGAGCATCACCCAGATCGTCGCGCTGTTGCCTGCGCCGGCGGAGGCGCTCACGGGCGTGGACCTGGCGGACACGATCCGCAAGTTGGGCGGGGCAAGTTGCGAAGGAGAGCGACAGAAACACCGGGCGGGACAACGTGACAAGCGCGTTGTTCCGCCCTTTTCGGTCCCTTCAGGGGGCGCTTCCCTCCGGCTCCGCCAGCGCCTTCTCCAGCTGGCGACGCGTTTCTTCGAGTGCCACATCCACCGGCACGCGGCGGGTAGTGACGTTGTAGATAAGGGCCTCCGTCGCGTCCCAGTACACTTCCAGACGACCGCCGGTCGGCCTCGGCCGGCCGGCCTGAGCTTGCTCCAGGAAGGCCTTCAGCAAGGGATCGCCGGAAAGGTCGATCTCCTTCCAGGTCGGGATGGTGCGGGAACGGGCCACCAGGAGCCGCTGAAAGACGGGCCCGCCGAGGAAGCGCAAGAGGTCGAGCGTGGTCTTCGGATGGCTCGGCAGGGTTGCCGGGTTCACCAGAAGGACCTGGCAGCCAACGAAGGGGGTCGGCCACGCCCGGGTAGAGGACACCATTGGGAGCCGCGCCACACCCAGTTTGCCTTCCCCTAGTGCCTGGACATAGTCCGAGAGCGCCCAGGAGCCGTTTACGGTCATCGCCACGCGCCCGGCCTTGAAGCGCGCGTCCGCATCGCTGTAGTTGTCCGTTGCCACCACGCCCGGCGAAGTCTTGACCTGATAGAGCCAGAAGAGCCACGCCCTCGTCTCGGGGGTGTCGAGGAGCGAGTTGCCCTGCTCGTCGAAGAGCTGTCCTCCGAAGGCGTAGAGGTAGCCGATCGTGTTGTAGAAGCTAAGCGGGAAAGCCAATCCGGCCTGCTCTTCCCCCTGCCAGACGGCCGCAAGCTCGAGCAAGCGGTTCGTGCTCGTGGGCGGATCGAGAACGAAGGCTTTGTTGTAGTACAGGGCCACCGTCTCGCAGGCAAAAGGGACGCCGTACCGTTCGCCGTTGTAGCGTACGCCCTCCACGGCAAACGGATAGTAAGCGTCCCAGAAGCCGTTTTCGAGGAGGCTCTCCAGCGACACGATCGTGTGACCGTCGGCCAGGTACCCGATCCAGGAACTGCGCCCGATCAGCAGGTCCGGACCTTCGCCCGCCAGCACCGCCTCCTGGTACTCGCTCAGGATGCGATCCACAGGAACGCGGCGCAGGCGGACCGTGACGTCAGGCTTTAGCGACCGGTAGTCCTCGAGCAAGGTGCGCACGATCGCTTCTTCCGACGGTTCCCACGAATGCCATACGGTGAGCACTGCCTTTTCGCCACGGGGGGTAGCCGGAGCAGGGGATGGCGACGCCGGCGAGGACGAGGGGGAAGGAGCCGGCGTAGGGCCGCGCCCACAGGCGACGGCGAACAACAACAAGATCGCGACCCAGACTCGGCAGCGCATTGTACACCCATCTTAGCGCACCGGTAAAGCCCTGTCAAACCCGCACAATATGTGATCTCGATCATTGGACAAAGCGAGGTGTAAGGTGTATAATGAGCGCCAGCCTGGGCAGCAATGGGGCTGACCGGCTGGAAAGGGCCACAGCGGAGTGGCGGATGCGGGTATGGCCCGCTTTCAAGGGACACCGCCACCGCCGGGGAAGGTAAGCGGAACGGTGTCCCTTTCGTCCATGGAAGCCGTAAGGAGGAACCGATGCGGGAACTGCCGGCCAGTGTCGTCACAGAGACAGTGGCACGCTTGTGCATGGAAGCCAACTACGATCTGGGCGCCGACGTCGTCGCGGCGTTGGAGGATGCCCTCCGGCGCGAAGAGTCCGAAACTGGACGGGTCGTACTCCAGCAGATCCTGGAGAACGCGCGGATCGCCCGCGAGACCCAGATGGCGATGTGCCAGGATACGGGTCTCGCGGTTGTGTTTCTCGAGCTGGGGCAGGACCTGCATATCGTGGGCGGCGACCTGTACGAGGCGATCCACGAGGGGGTCCGCCGTGGATACCGCGACGGTTACCTCCGAAAGTCGTCCGTGCGGCAGCCGTTTTCGGCGCGTGTCAACACCGGAGACAACACCCCGGCGATTATCCATACCCGGATTGTCCCCGGGGAGCAACTGCGGATCACGGTAGCTCCCAAAGGCGGAGGAAGCGAGAACATGAGCCGGCTGGCGATGCTCACGCCTGCGGCCGGCCGCCAGGGGATCATCGATTTCGTCGTCCGCACGGTGGACGAGGCGGGCGCAAACCCCTGCCCGCCCATCGTGGTGGGAGTCGGCATCGGGGGGACTTTCGAGCGCGTGGCCTTCCTGGCCAAGCACGCGCTCCTGCGCGAGATCGGCACGCGGAACCCGGACCCAGAACTCGACGAACTGGAGCAGGAACTGCTGGAGCGCATCAACCGGTTGGGGATCGGCCCCCAGGGCTTCGGCGGGCGGATCACGGCGCTTGCGGTGCACGTGGAGGCAGAGCCTTGCCACATTGCTAGCCTGCCCGTGGCGGTGAACCTCCAGTGCCACGCCGCACGGCACAAGGAAGCGGTCCTGTAGCGGCAAGGAGGAGATCGACGATGAAGCACATCTCCACCCCACTGACGGAGGAAGTGATCGCCGACCTCCGGGCGGGCGACCAGGTGCTCATCACCGGGACGCTTTACGTCGGGCGCGATGCCGCGCACAAGCGGCTTGTGGCACTGCTTCAAGAGGGAAAGCCCCTGCCCTTCGATCCCCGGGGGCAGGTGATCTACTACATGGGCCCGGCTCCCGCCAAACCCGGGCAGGTCTCCGGTTCGGCCGGCCCCACGACGAGCGGGCGGATGGACCCCTACACGATCCCGCTCCTGCAGGCAGGTCTCAAGGGGATGATCGGAAAAGGGAACCGCTCCGAGGCCGTGCGCCGGGCACTGCAGGAGTACCGCGCGGTCTATTTTGCCGCCATCGGGGGGGCCGGCGCACTGATCGCCCGTTCGATCGTCGAGTCCGAAGTCATCGCCTACCCCGAGCTGGGGGCGGAAGCGCTGCTCCGGCTACGGGTTGTCGATTTCCCGGCGATCGTGGTGAACGATATCTACGGCGGGGATGCCTACGAAGATGGGAAAAGGATGTACCGGCAGGTATAGGTCGCGCCTGGAGGTACGAAGATGCGCCTCGTTCTGAATCCGTCCACCCTGGGGAGCGAACTTGTCCGCCGTGTGGAAGACCTGAGCGGCCAGGACGTGATGGCCTGCTACCAGTGCGGCAACTGTTCGGCCGGCTGTCCTGCCGCGGGCGCGATGGACCTGCTTCCCAACCAGATCGTGCGCCTGCTGCAGCTGGGCTGCGTGGAGGAAGCGCTGCGTGCGCGTGCCATCTGGTACTGCGCGGCCTGCCTGACGTGCGAAGCCCGCTGCCCAAAGGGGATCGACGTGGCACGCCTGACGGAGGCGCTTCGCACTCTGGCGCTGGAGCAGGGTATCCGCCACATCGCTATCGAGGAGTTCCCCCCGGAAGTTCTGGCGGAGATGCCCCAGCAGGCGTTCGTCGGCGGTTTCCGCAAGTACTCCATCTAAGGGCCGCTGAGAAGGAGACCGGGAGATGGAGATCGCCTATTTCCCCGGATGTACCCTGAGCACCAAGGCCCAGGGGCTCGATCGTTCCGCGCGGGCATCCCTGGAAGCGCTGGGGATCGTGTTGCGCGAGATCCCCGAGTGGAACTGCTGCGGAGCGGCATTTCCTCTGACCAACGATGACCTTCGGCTGGCCGGCGCGGTGCGCAACCTGGTGCGCACCGCCGAAATGGGACAGGAAGAGCTCCTGGCACTTTGCTCGACCTGTTACAACGTGACCAAGCGTGCCAATCGGGTGATGCGCGAGGATGAGGCGCGGCGCGAGCGGATCAACGCCTTCATCGAAGCACAGTACGATGGGCGCGTCCGTGTCTTGCACCTGCTCGACCTGTTGCGTGACCGGCTCGGGTTCGAAGCGCTGCGCCAGCGCGTGGTGCGACCGCTGGAGGGCCTGCGGCTGGCCGCCTACTACGGCTGCTTCCTACTTCGCCCGGCCGACGAGATCGCTCTGGACGACCCGGAAATGCCGCACCTGTTCGAGGATTTCCTCGCGGCGCTCGGGGCTGAGCCGGTGCTGTATCCCCATCGCGGGGAGTGCTGCGGGTCCTACCTGGCGGTGGGAGCGCCAGATATCGCGCGCGATGCCTCCTACCGTATCCTGCATGCGGCGCGTGTCAGCGGTGCGGATGCCCTGGTCACAAGCTGTCCCCTCTGCCACTACAACCTGGACCATCCCCAGCAGGAGATGGCCGTGCGTTATCCGGGTTTCCGGCCGTTGCCGGTGTTCTACATCACCCAGGTGTTGGGGATCGCCCTCGGGCTGGAAACGGAGGGCTTCGGCTTCGAGCGGCACACGGTCGATCCATCCCCGCTCCTGGCGCGCATTCCCGAGAAGGTGGGCACACCATGAAGACGGACGGCATCCCGCGCGCCCTCGTGATCGGGGCCGGCATTGCCGGAATGCAGGCAGCACTGGATATCGCCAACGCCGGTTTCGAGGTCGTGCTCGTGGAACGCCGGCCCTCCATCGGCGGGCATATGCTGCAGCTCTCCGAGACTTTTCCCACCCTCGACTGTGCCCAGTGCATCCTGACCCCGCGCACCGTGGAAGTGGGGCAGCACCCGCGCATCCGCCTCTACACCTACTCGGAGGTAGTCGGGCTCGAGGGGGATGTCGGCCGTTTCCGCGCCCGGATCCGTCGCCGGCCGGCCTACGTGGACTGGAGCCGCTGCACGGGGTGCGGCCTTTGCCAGGAAAAGTGCCCCGCTCGGGTTCTGTCGGATTTCGATGAAGGCGTCGGCCGCCGCAAGGCGATCTACACCCTTTCCCCTCAGGCTGTGCCCAACAAGCCGGTGATCGATCCCGCCTCCTGCATCTACTTCCAGCGGGGCAAGTGCCGGGCCTGCGAAAAACTGTGCCCGACCGGCGCGATCGCGTTCGACCAGCAGGAGACGACGGTCGAGGAAGAGGTGGGCGCCATCGTGGTGGCGACAGGCTTCGGCCTCTATCCGCCGGCCGAAATCGGGGAGTACGGCGCAGGAGCGCTCGCGGATGTGCTGACGGGTATCCAGTTCGAGCGGCTGCTCTCCGCCAGCGGTCCGACGGCGGGTCAGATCCGGCGCCCGTCCGATGGGAAGGAGCCGAAAGAGGTCGTCTTTGTGCAGTGTGTGCGCTCACGGGATCCCGAGCGCGGGATGCCCTACTGTTCGCGCATCTGCTGTATGTACACCGCCAAGCACGCCATGCTCTACAAGCACCGCGTGCACGACGGCCAGGCGTACGTTTTCTACATCGACATCCGCTCCGCCGGCAAGAACTATGAGGAGTTCGTCCAGCGCGCGATGGAAGAGGAGCGCGTGCTCTATATCCGCGGACGCGTCTCCCGGCTCTTCCCCCAGGACGGCAAGGTGATCGTGTGGGGAACGGACACGCTCACCGGCAAACCGGTCGAGGTTGCCGCCGATATGGTCGTCCTGGCTACGGCCGTGGTGGCCGATCCTTCCGCGCAGGAGCTTGCCGCCATCCTGGGGATCGAGGTGGACGAGCACGGCTTCTTCCGGGAGGCCGACGAGGCGATGCGGCCGATGGAGAGCACGCGTCCGGGCATCTACCTTGCGGGTGCCGCCCAGAGTCCCAAGGACATCCCCGATACCGTGGCTCAGGCGAGCGGTGCCGCGGCTAAGGTGCTCGCGCTCTTCCAGCGCTGGACCCAGAAGGAGCAGGGCTGATGCGTCGGATCGGCGTCTTTATCTGCCACTGCGGGCTGAACATCGCCGGGACGGTCGACGTAGAAGCGGTGGCGGAAGCGCTCCGCAGCGAGCCGCACGTGGTGTACGCCACCACCTACAAGTATATGTGCTCCCAACCCGGCCAGGACCTGATCCGTCAGGCGATCGCCGAACAGAACCTGGACGGCGTGATTGTCGCGGCCTGCTCGCCGGCGATGCACGAAACGACCTTCCGCAAGGCAAGCGCTTCCGCGGGCCTCAACCCCTACTGCTGCGAGATCGCGAACATCCGGGAACAGTGCAGTTGGGTGCACCAGGCCGAGCCGGAGAAAGCGACGCTCAAGGCGACGGAAATCGTCCGGACGATGGTTGCCAAGACCGCGCGCGATGAGGCCCTCCAGCCCCTTGCGATGCCGATCACCCGGCGGGCGCTGATCCTCGGTGGGGGGCTTGCCGGCCTTCAGGCCGCGCTGGATATTGCGGATGCCGGCTACCCGGTCGTGCTGGTGGAACGAAGCGACCGTCTGGGCGGGAAGGTGGCGCAGCTTTCTGGCGTTTACCTCAACTTCCGGGGCGGGCCGGACCTGATCGCCGAGCGGATTCGGGCGGTCGAGGAGCACCCGCGCATCGAAGTGCACCTGCAGACCGAGCTAGCCTCGCTGGAAGGATATATCGGCAACTTCCGGGCACGCCTCAAGCCGGCCGGGGCAGCGGATAGCGCGGCCGGCGACCCCCTGGACGTCGGGGCGATCGTCGTGGCCACGGGGTTCGACCTTTTCCCGATGCGACTGCTCGGCGAGTACGGTGCCGGAGCCTACGCGGACGTCGTCAGCGCGCTCGAGTTCGAGCGTATGCTCGCCCGACCGGACGGCCTGCGCCGCCCCTCCGACGGCAAAGTGCCGAAGGAAGTCGTCTTTGTGCAGTGCGTGCGTTCGCGGGATCCCGAGCGCGGGATGCCGTACTGTTCGCGGATCTGCTGTATGTACACTGCCAAGCAGGCGCGGCTCTTCCGTCAGCGCGTGCCGGACGGACACGCCACCGTCTTTTACATCGACATCCGCTCCGCCGGAAAGGGGTACGAGGAGTTCGTCCAGGCAGCGATGGAGACAGATGGCATCCTGTACCTTCGCGGTCGGGTGGCGAAGGTCTTTCCGCAAGGAGACCACACGATCGTCTGGGGGGTCGACACGCTCAGTGGACGGACGATCGAAGTCGCGGCAGACCTCGTGGTGCTGGCGACGGCCGCTGTGTCCTCTGAGGGGGCTGTGGAGCTCGCCCAGCGCCTCCGTGTGGCTACCGACCCTTACGGGTTTTTCAGCGAAGCCCACCCGAAACTGCGGCCGGTGGAAAGCCTGACCGCCGGCATTTTCCTTGCTGGAGCGGCCCAGGCTCCCAAGGACATCCCGGATACTGTGGCACAGGCGAGCGGCGCTGCGGCCAAGGTGCTGGCCCTGTTCTCCCAGCAGGAACTGGTCCAGGAGCCGACGGTGGCCTATGTGATCGAGGAGATCTGCGCCGGCTGCGGGATCTGCGTCGGCGCCTGCCCGTACGGCGCACGCACGGTGGACGCCCGCCGCCGGGTTGCCGTTGTGAACCCAGCGCTGTGCCAGTCGTGTGGGGCGTGTGTCGCGGCCTGCCCGAACAAGGCTTCCCAGGTGCACAACTGGAGCGCGGATCAGATCCTTGCGATGGTCGATGCCTTGGAACTGTAGCACCGCGGCGCAGGGGCCGCGAGGGTGCGACTGAATCGAGGGCCGATGTCTCCGCGTTTCAAGCTGTTTCGGGGCAACAGGAAAGGACGAAACCTTTCCCCGGGCCGACGCCTGGAGCGGGTGGTTGCGGGCATCTGGCTTGCAGTGGCCACTCTGGCGTGCCTCGTGACACCTTTCCTGGCGCTTGAGCAGGGGCATCGGCCCTTTCCGGGTTTTCTTGTGGAGCCCACCCGGGCTGTGAGCCGCATCGGACGCCCCGAGTGGGCCGGACTGGCTGCCGGACTGCGCTTTCCGCAGCGGATTGTTGGGGCAGACGGTCTCACGATTCGACGGCCGGCCGATCTCTACGTTTACCTCAGGGGGCTCGCACCTGGTTCTATCGTGCGCTACGACGTGGAAGATCCCGACGGCCAGCGGAAAACGGTCGCCGTGCCGGTGGGCAGGTGGCGGACGCGGGACCTTGCGCTGCTCTTCTGGGGCCCCTACGTAGTCGCCCTGACATACCTGTCCTGTGGCTTGTGGGTTTTTCACGGGCGCGCGGAAGCGGATGCCGCAGCGTGCACGATGTTGTGCGCCGGGATCGCCCTGAGCAGCGCCCTGTTCTTCGACGCGTTTACCGGCCAGCATCTGCACCATGTCTGGGCGTTGGGCCTTCCGCTCACAGCGGCGGGGGGCATCCACCTGGCGTTGCTGTTCCCCCAACCGTTACCCGGATTGCGTCGACGCCCCGGGCTGGCCTGGCTGGGCTACCTCCCTGCAGCGGCACTCATCGCCTGGGACCAGCGAAACCGGTCGCTGGGTGTCGATCCGGAAGCGTTTTTGCGGCCGTGGCGGTGGATATATGTCTGGGTGTGCCTGGCTGCCCTGGTCCTGATTGGCAGCATGCTCTGGAGGCTGTACTTCCCTCTTGACGCGCGCGTGCGCCGGCAAGCGCGCGCGATCCTGATCGGCAGCACGATGGCCTTCCTGCCAGCAGCTTTCGCATTTCTCTCCGGGTTGGCCTTCCTCAGCTACGATGCGCACCTCCTCCTCATATATGGGCCACTGCTCGCTTTTCCAATGGCGCTGGCCTATGCCGTCGCGCGGGAGCAGCTCCTGGACCTGGACTATGTCCTGCGCCAGGGGTTGGTCTATAGCCTGCTTGTGATCCTGGCCACGGGAGCGTTCCTGGCCATCGTGCTGGCCGCAAGCCGGATCGCCCCCGGATGGATCCGGCCAGACGAACCAGTTGGCCTGGCCTTCCTGATTATCCTGGCGGCCATCCTGGTCGCCCCGCTACAACGGTACCTGCGCGAGGCGGTCGATCGGTTGCTGTATCGGGAGCGTGTGAACTTTCGCCGCACGGTGCAGGCATTCGCTCAATCGCTGGGACAACTGATGGCCCTGCCCGACCTGTGCGACACCATCCTGCAGCGGATCGTGGGGGCGATGCACCTGGATCGGGCGTCCCTGTACCTCTTCGAGCCTTCCCGGGGCCATTACCGTCTCTACGGGAGCGTCCCCGCTCTCGACCCGGCGCAGGCGCCCGTCTTTCACGAAACGGACCGGTTGGTTACCCGGTTGCACGGTACCCGTGCAGCGGTGCCAAACGATCCGATGAGAGAGCGGTGGCTGAACACCTTGCCCGAGGAAGAGCGTCAACGCGTCGCTCGCTTGCAGGCGGCGTTCTTTCTCCCCTTATCGATCCAGGGGCGGCTGGTCGGGTGGCTCAACCTTGGCGAGAAGCGATCCGGTGAGCGGTACGACGCCGAGGAGCTGGAACTGCTGGAGGCGCTCGCGGACCGGGCAGCGGTCGCGGTCGAAAATGCGCGTCTCTTCTCGGAGCGCGAACGGCGCGTGCGGCAACTTGCGGCGTTGAACGAGATCGGCCGCGAGATCAACGCTGCGCATCGGCTATCCGAGGTGCTGGAGGCGATCTACGAGCTGACGGGCAAGGTTCTGGATACGACAAACTTTGAGCTGGGCCTGTACGATAGCGAGCGCGATGAGATGTCCTTCCCGATCGCTACGGAAGACGGGCAACGCGTTTTCCGCCCGCCGCGCCGTGGCGGCAACCGTCTGGGCGATTACCTGATTCGGACCAAGCAACCCTTGCTGATTCGGGAACAGGTGGAGGAGACGGTTCGCAGCCTGGGGCTGGATGGGAGTGGCCGCACACCGACTGCCTGGATGGGCGTGCCGATCGTGCACGCCGGCCGGCCGCTGGGGTTCCTGGCGGTGCACAGCCACGACCCCGAGCGCACGTTCGAAGTCGAAGACCTGACGCTCCTGAGCGCGGTCGCGAACCAGGCAGCCGTTGCCATCGAGAACGCCCGGCTCATCGAGCAGATGGATCGGGCGCTGGACCGGCGGCTCGAGGAACTCAGCCGGCTGGCTCGCTTTGCGCGCACCCTGGCCTGTGTTGCGCTGGACCCCAGGCAGGTCGCGGAAGAGACGCTTGAGGTAGCCTGTGAAGCGATCGAAGCGACACAGGGCGCGCTCGTGCATTGCCAGGGGGAAGCCCAGAGCTGTTCTCCCCTGGTCACCGTCGAGTGGCCCTCGGACGCGCGATGGCACGAGGTTTGGCAAGCGCTCTTGCCGGCACTGCTGGAGGCAGAGGAACCGGTGCTCGCGCTGCCCCACGACGCGATCCCCGCAGGAGCCCCCCCGCTCGAGGGAAATCCGTTGCACCTGTTCTGCCCGCTCATCCGCGAGGACAACCTGCTGGCCTTTCTGCACCTGGTGATGGCACCCGGGCGGACGGTCGATGAAGATGCCCGGCTGTTTCTCCGCCATGTGGCGGACCACGCCGCCGTCGCGCTCGAGAACGCGCTCCTCTACCAGCAACTTGTCCAGCAGCGGGACGGCCTGGATCGACGTGCGCGTCACCTCGCCGAGGTGCTCAAGTTGGGAAACGCCCTGCGGGCGAACATGGAGCTCGACCAGGTGTTGCAGCTCGTGGTCGAGGCGATCCGAGATACGCTGGGTTTCCGTATCGTCCTGCTCAGTCTGGCCGATGAGGAGGACCCGACCGTCGTACGGCGCGCGGCAGCAGTCGGCCTGGATCCTGCGGTGCTGAAGCGGATGCAGGCAGAGCATCCACCGCTCGCGATGTACGAGGCAGTAATGCGCCCGGAGTGGCGCGTCAGCCACAGCTACCTGATCGGCCCTGAGGAGGCGCTCCAGTGGGAGCCGCACGGCGACCAGGGGGTCTACATCCCGGATCTCGGCCCGCGTCAGCCTGGAGAGTGGAACGAGCGGTGTGCGCTCTTTGTCCCGCTCCGCGGGCGGGACCGCCTCCTCGGGATCCTTTCGGTCGATGACCCGGCCGACCGCCAGGTCCCTTCGCGGGATACGATCGAAATGCTGGAGATCTTTGCGAACCAGGCCGCGACGGCGATCGAGAACGCGCGCCTCTACCAGGCGCTCCGGCAGGCCTACGAGGCGAAAGGAGAGTTCCTCTCCCGGGTGGCCCATGAGCTGCAGGTTCCGATGGGGACCATCTGGGGCTATGCCGAGTTGATCGAGCAGGAAGGCGAACGGGTGGATGTCGGGACATTGCGCGGCTTCCTGGCCGTGCTCAAGTCGAACATCGCCCGACTGGACGCACTGGTGAAGGACCTCCTCGAGGTCAGCCGCATCGAGGCCGGTCGTATCCAGCTCCGTAGGGCTCCGCTCTACCTTCAGGAAGTGGCCCTGGAGTGCGCGGCCACCTGGCGGCCGCGGATGGAGCGTAAGGGGCTTCGGCTGGAGCTGGATCTGCCCGACGACGTCCCGGCCGTGGAGGCGGACCGGGAGCGCATGGTCCAGGTGCTCGACAACCTGCTGTCGAACGCATACAAGTACACTCCGGCGCCCGGGACGGTCGTCGTGAGGCTCCGGAGGGTTGAGGATCCGGAGCAGATCCCAGGGGATGGACAGGTCGAGCGGGTGATACAGCTTCCCTGTATCGTGCTGACCGTGCAGGATACCGGGATCGGCCTCAGCCGGCAGGACCAGCGTCGCCTCTTCACCCGCTTTTTCCGGAGCGACCATCCGCTCGTGCGACAGGAAGAAGGAACCGGACTGGGGCTTCACATTGCATGGCTGCTCGTCCGTGCCCACGGAGGGCACGTCTGGGTCAAGAGCGAACCGGGCCAGGGGGCAACTTTCTATATTGCCCTGCCGGCAGGGGAAACGCACCCTCTGAAGGACCACGAGGCATAGGATGATGGAAGAGAAAGGCGTTGTCGGCGCGGTACTCGTTGTGGGCGGCGGCATCGGAGGGATGCAGGCCGCTCTCGACCTGGCGAACTCCGGCTTCAAGGTCTACCTTGTGGAAAAGGCCGCGGCCATCGGGGGAACGATGGCCATGCTGGACAAGACGTTCCCCACAAACGACTGCGCGATGTGTATCCTCTCCCCGAAGCTCGTCGAGTGCGGCCGACACCTGAACATCGAGATCCTCACCATGGCCGAGCTCGAGCGAGTCGAAGGGGAACCAGGGCGCTTTACCGCATACGTGCGCCAGCGGCCGCGCTTCATCGACCTGAGCAAGTGCACGGGCTGCGGCGACTGTGCCGAGGCCTGCCCTATCGTGCTGCCGGACCCGTTCAACGCGAACCTCTCCACGCGCAAAGCGACTTACAAGCTCTATCCCCAAGCCACACCGAACGCCTTCGCGATCGAGAAACGGGGTACAGCGCCCTGTCGCAACGCCTGCCCGATCCACCAGCGCGCCGAGGGGTACATCGCGCTCGTCCACCAGGGCCGGTACGAGGAAGCGTACCGTACCATCCTGGAGGACAACCCCTTCCCGGCGATCTGCGGCCGCATCTGCAACCACCGCTGCGAAGACGCCTGCTCGCGAGGCCGTGTGGACGAGCCACTTTCCATCATGCGCCTCAAGCGCTTCGTCGTCGATTGGGCATGGACGAACGGCGTTTCTGTGCCTGCCGCTCAGGAAAAGCGCTCCCCCGACCAGGAGCCGCTGGGGAGGGTGGCGGTCGTGGGCGCCGGGCCGGCAGGGCTTACCTGCGCGCTCGATCTGGCCCGGTTAGGCTACCAGGTGACCGTTTTTGAAGCGCTGCCGGTCGCCGGCGGGATGATGCGCGTGGGGATCCCGGCCTACCGGCTGCCTTACGAGCTTGTGCAGCGCGAGATCGATGCCATCCTGGCCCAGGGAGTGGAGTTGAAACTGAATACGCGGGTCGAGGATCTGGACGCGCTATTCTCCTCCGGCTTCCAGGCCGTGTTCCTGGCCGTGGGCGCGCACCAGGGGCGCAAACTCTCGATACCCGGGGCGGACCTGCCGGAGGTGCTGCTGAACACCGAGTTCCTCCGCGAGACCGCCCTGGGCCGGCCGCCCGACCTTACGGGCAAGCAGGTGCTTGTGCTGGGAGGCGGAAACGTCGCGATGGACTGCGCCCGCACCGCGCTTCGCCTGGGGGCCCGGGAGGTCGGCGCGGCCTGCCTGGAATCGCGCGGCCAGATGCCTGCGCACCCCTGGGAGATCGAGGAGGCGGAGGAAGAGGGCGTGCGGATCTTTCCCTCCCGCACCTTCCTGGAGATCGTTTCCCGGGATGGGCACGTGGCCGGCGTCCGGTGCGCAGAAGTGGATTTCCGCGGCTTTCACCCGGACGGACGGCCGGATATGGACGTGCGGCCCGGTACGGAGCACGTCCTGCCGGCCGACGTGGTGATCTTTGCCATCGGTCAGGTGCCGCAGACCGGCTTTTTCGCCGCGGCCGGGCTGGAAGTGCGCCGGAACGGCACGCTTGTCGTGGATCCGGAGACGCTGATGACGTCCCGTCCGGGCGTCTTTGCCGGGGGCGACGCGGTGACCGGAACCACGTTCGTGGTCGACGCGATCGCCGCCGGACACCGCGCCGCGCGCGCGATCGATCGCTACCTGCGCGGCGAAGCGGGGCTGCGGGAACCGGTGCTGCAGCCGGTGGTCGAGCTGAGCGACGAGGAGATTGCCTCCGCCCGGGCAGAGGGGCGAATCGTGATGCGGCCACGGCTGCAGAAGAAGCAGCGGCCGGTGGAAGAACGGATACGTTCCTTCGTGGAAGTGGATCTCCCGCTGAGTGAGGAAGAAGCACGCGCAGAGGCGGAGCGGTGCCTGGAGTGCGGCATCTGCTCCGAATGCCTCGCGTGCGCCCGCGCCTGCAAGGCCGGAGCGGTCAACCACGAGATGACGGAAGAGGTGCGGGCGCTCGAGGTGGGGGCGGTCATCCTGACCCCGGGGGTCGGGCTGTACGATGCCCGGCTGAAGGAAGAGTTCGGCTACGGCCGGTATCCGAATGTCCTCACCTCGATCGAGTTCGAACGGATGCTCTCGGCCTCGGGTCCCTTCGCCGGGCACATCACCCGCCCTTCCGACGGACGCGAACCCCGCCGCATCGCCTGGATCCAGTGCATCGGCTCGCGCGAAAGCCGCTGCGACCAGAACTACTGCTCTTCGGTCTGCTGCATGTACGCGACCAAGGAGGCGATCATCGCCCGTGAGCACGCGCCGGATATCGAGCCGACGATCTTTTTCCTGGATGTGCGGGCATTCGGGAAGGGGTTCGATGCCTACTACGAGACCGCGATGCGCGAGCACGGGGTGCGCTACATCCGTTCCTTCATCTCCTCGCTGAAGGAGGACCCCGAGACCCGCGACCTGCGTCTCACCTACACCCGGCCCGACGGGGCGGTGGTGGAGGAGCAGTTCGACCTCGTTGTCCTGTCGGTGGGGCTGGTCGCGGGAACGGAGGCGCGGGCGCTTGCGGAGCGGCTGGGGGTGCGGTTGAACCGCTACGGTTTCGCCCAGACGTCCGAGTTTGCGCCGGTCGAGACTTCGCGCCCGGGGATCTTTGTCGCCGGGGCCTTCCGGGGGCCGAAGGACATCCCGGAAACGGTGGTGGAAGCGTCGGCGGCAGCAGCAGCCGCGGCCCGGCTGCTGGCCCCCGCGCGTGGCACGCTCACGCGAAGCAAGACCTACCCGCCCGAACTGGACGTGCGTTTCGAGGAACCGCGCGTCGGGGTGTTCATCTGCCACTGCGGGATCAACATCGGGAGCGTGGTAGATGTCCCTGCGGTGGTGGAGTATGCGCGCACCCTGCCGGGCGTCGCGTACGCGGAGCATAACCTGTATACCTGCTCGCAGGATACCCAGAAGAAGATCACGGACACCGTGCGCGAGCTGCGCCTGAACCGCGTGGTCGTGGCCTCGTGTACCCCGCGCACCCATGAGCCGCTCTTCCAGGACACGATCCGCGAAGCGGGACTGAACCCTTACCTCTTCGAGATGACGAACATCCGGGAACAGGATTCCTGGGTGCACAAGGCGACACCGGAGGAAGCGACGGAAAAGGCCAAGGACCTCGTGCGCATGGCGGTCGCCAAGGCGTTGCGATTGCGCCCGATCTACCGGCCGTCGATCGAGATCGAGCAGAGCGCACTGGTGATCGGCGGGGGCCTCTCCGGTATGGTTGCCGCGCTTGCGCTGGCGGAGCAGGGCTTCCCGGTCACCCTGATCGAGCGTGAAGCGGAACTGGGCGGACATCTCCGCCATCTCCACTACACGCTTTACGGGAACGACCCCCAGGCGCTCCTTCAGGAGACGGTCGCCCGGGTGCTTGCGCATCCGCGCGTCCGTGTCTATACCCGTGCCGAACTGCTCGAGGTCGGCGGATACGTGGGACGCTTTGTGAGCCGGGTGCACCTGGCCAGCGAAGGGCGCGTGGAGGAGATCGCCCATGGCGCGATCGTCGTTGCGACCGGAGCGGAGGCCTACGAACCGAAGCCCGGGGAGTACCTGTACGGCCAGCATCCACGCGTCCTGACCCAGCGGGAGTTCGAGGCGCAGCTCGTGAACCACTCGGGCGCCGTGCTCGGATTGGGGCGCCCGCCTTCCGTGGTGATGATCCAGTGCGTGGGATCGCGGAACGAGGAGCACCCCTGGTGCTCGCGCATCTGCTGCGCTTCGGCGCTCAAGAACGCGCTGCGGCTCAAACGTCTCGAACCGCTCGCCCGGGTAACAGTGCTCTTCCGCGACATCCGCGCCTACGGTTTCCAGGAAGTCTACTACGAAGAGGCGCGGCGCCAGGGCGTCGTGTTTCTCGAATACCGGCCGGAGGAACCGCCGGAGGTCAGTGTGGAAGGCGATTCGCTGCGTATCACCGTCCGCAGCCCGGGGGAAGAACCGATCGGCCTGCCGGCCGACTGGCTCGTGCTGAGCACGGGGATCGTGCCGCGCCCGGAGCAGGCTGCCCTGGCGCAGATGCTCAAGGTGCCGCTCACGCAGGATCGCTTTTTCCTGGAGGCGCACGTGAAGCTGCGCCCGCTCGACTTTGCCGCTGACGGCATCTTCCTCTGCGGCCTGGCGCACTCGCCGATGCCGATCGAGAATGCGATCGCGCAGGCACAGGGAGTCGCCGTCCGGGCGGCCACCCTGCTCAGCAAGGATCGTCTGGAAGGCCAGGCGATCGTCGCCCAGGTGAACAGCCGGCTCTGCAAGGGGTGTGGCCTCTGCGTGGCCGTTTGTCCGTACGATGCCCGTGTGCTGAACGAAGAAACCCGCGTCGCGGAGGTTATCGAGGTCCTCTGCCAGGGATGCGGAGCCTGTGCGGTAGCTTGTCCGAGCGGTGCGACCCAGCATCTGGGCTTCGAGAAAGCCCAGCTGGTGGCGATGGTCGACGAGGCGCTGGAGTGAACAGAGGAGGAGTGCCATGCTGGTAAAGGAGCGTATGTCCACCCATCCGATTACCATCGAGCCGGATACCTCGGTGACCGAAGCGCTGAGCTTCATGCGGCAGAACCGTGTTCGTCGCCTGCCTGTGATCGACCGACACGGAAACCTTCTCGGGATCGTTTCGGAAAAGGACCTGCTCTACGCATCCCCTTCTCCCGCAACCAGCCTGAGCGTCTACGAGATCGGCTACCTGCTCTCCAAGCTCAAGGTGAAGGAGATCATGACGCGCGAGGTGATCACCGTTTGCCCGGATTGCCCGATCGAAGAGGCGGCGCGCATCATGGTCGACCACAAGATCGGTGGGCTGCCAGTGGTCGAGGACGGCCGGCTGGTGGGGATCATCACCGAGACAGACCTCTTCAAGGTCTTCCTGGAGATGCTGGGGGCCCGAGAGCAGGGGCTGCGGGTCAGCGTAGCGGTCCGAAACGAGCCCGGTTCGCTTGCCCGGCTCGCCTCCGCGATCGCTGGCCAGGGCGGCGACATCCTCT
Source organism: Chloroflexia bacterium (assembly GCA_041082245.1). Taxonomy (GTDB): domain Bacteria; phylum Chloroflexota; class Chloroflexia; order DTKN01; family DTKN01; genus DAOTVY01. The sequence goes on along the minus strand of JBDOIE010000110.1, from coordinate 43,305 downwards.
CTCTGGGCACCTTCTACGGCGAGGACCGCAGCCACGGCCGCATCACGATGAAGGTACGTGGGATCACGGAAGACCAAGTGCGTACGGCGGTGCAGCAGGCGGATGCCGAACTGCGCGACATCCGCACGACCTAGTCCGGACGGGCAGGGCGGGAGCCGCGCTCCCGCCCTGCGGCACGTCCGTTTGCGAGCGGAGGAGACATCGATGCCCGAAGAGTTCGAACCCCGCATCGTCGCCTTCCTGTGTAACTGGTGCACCTACACGGGCGCCGACCTGGCGGGGACCTCGCGCATCCAGTACCCGCCGAACATCCGCATCATCCGGCTGATGTGCAGCGGGGCGGTCGACCCCGTCTATGTGCTGAAAGCGCTCATCGAGGGCGCGGACGGCGTCCTCATCGGCGGTTGCCACCCGGGGGACTGCCACTACCAGAGCGGCAACTACAAGGCGCGCCGCCGGGTGGCCATTCTCCAGAGCGTGCTGCGACAGTTGGGCCTGGAAGAAGACCGTGTGTGGCTGCGCTGGATCAGCGCCAGCGAGGGGCGGCGCTTCGCCGACACCGTGACCGAGATGGTGCAATACCTTAAGGAGAAAGGCCCTAACCCGATGCGTAAGGAGTGGGCGATCTGAACACGATCCGGCTACCGTACAAGGAGTCCAAAGATGCCAATTCGCGGAACGGTTCCTGTTGCCCAAGGGGACACGCTGGGGACGCTCAGGCGGCTGCTTGCTCTCCTGCTTGAGCAGAATGTCGTCGACGGCGTCCTGGTCCCGGTGGCTACCCCCGACGGGCGCAACCTGGTCCCAACGCTGGTGCGCGATCCGGCGCACCTTGCGGAAGCCGACCCGATCGCGCCGGTGATGCCGATCCAATCGGCGCGGGTGGTTTCCCAGTTGACCTTCACCGAACCCCGGGAACGGCTGGCCGTGGTGCTGAAACCGTGTGAGTGGCGGGCCACGGTCGAGTTGACCAAGCTTCGCCAGGTGAACCTCGCCCGTGTGCTGACCGTCGGCGTCGACTGCTACGGTGCCTTCCGGGTGCTCGATTACGGCGCGATGGTTGCGGAGACACCCGACCTGACGATGCGGTTGCTGGAGAGCGTCGAGCCGACCGAAGGGTTCCGCTGGCCGAACCGGGAGCTGCGCACGGCCTGCCGCATCTGCGAACATTTCGTGCCGCAGGGCGTGGATGTGCGGCTGGAGTGGATCGGCACGGATCCGCGGAAGGAAATCGGGGTGGAGCTGAAGGAGACACACGCGGAACTCGCCGGGGTCCTGGGGCTTCAGGAGGGGGATCTGCCGGGTCGGCAGGAGGCGATCGCCCGGCTACGCGAGGCGCGGCTGGCGCGCCGCGACGAGGCTTTCGCCGCTTTCCGCGAGCAGGTACGCACCCGTGAGGGGTTGCTTTCGCTCTTTTCCGCGTGCCTGCGGTGCCACAACTGCACGGTGACCTGCCCGATCTGCTATTGTCGGGAGTGCATCTTCCGCACCCCCACGTTCGACCACGCCTCGGAACAGTATCTGAAGTGGGCTGGGCGTCGGGGAGCCGTGCGGATGCCGACCGATACCTTGCTCTTCCAGATCACCCGTTTGAACCACATGGTGGCTTCCTGCGTGGGGTGTGGGGTCTGCGAGGATGGTTGTCCGAGCGACATCCCGCTGACGGTCATCTTCCGCGCGATCGGGCAGGAGGTCCAGGCGCTCTTCGACTACGAGGCCGGGCGAAGCCTGGAGGAAGAGCTGCCCCTGGCCGTCTTCCGCGAGGATGAACTGCACGTTGTGGAGCGATAGGAGGAACCGAGATGTCCGAGGAGCTCATCCCGATCTACATTATGGGCAAACGGTATATGGTCCCCCCGTCGCTGACGATCCAGCGTGCCATGGAGTATGCCGGATATCGGCTCCTTCGGGGATGTGGATGTCGGGCCGGCTTCTGTGGCGCCTGCGCGACGGTGTACCGGATTGCCGGGGACTATCGGCTGCACATCGGACTGGCGTGCGCCACGCTTGTGCAGCCGAACATGTACCTCACCCAGATCCCGTTCTTCCCTGCCGAGCGCCGGCCGTACAAACTGGAGGAACTGAAGGCAACCCCGGAAACCCTCTTTTCGATTTACCCTGAGGTGCTTCGTTGCCTGCAGTGCGGCACCTGCACGAAGGCGTGCCCGCAGAACATCGACGTGCGCGCTTATATGGCCGCCGCAATGCGCGGGGATATCGCGGCGGTGGCCGACAAGTCGTTCGACTGCATCATGTGCGGCCTTTGCGCAGCACGCTGCCCGGCAGAGGAGGTGCAGTACAACATCGCCATCCTTTGTCGGCGGCTCTACGGGCGATACATCGCGCCCCGCGCCCAGCACCTGGCGGAACGGGTGCGGGAGATCGAAGCGGGCAAGTACGACGCCGAGATCGCGGCCCTCAAGGCGATGTCGAAAGAGGAACTGGCCGAGAAGTACAACAGCAGGGACATCGAGCCGGACTAGCGTGCCCGCAAGGATGAACGGAGGAAGCCGATGATCTACACCCCGGAAATGTACGAATCGCTCAAGCGGGTCGAAGCCACGCGCTCCGCGCGCCTTTCCGAGACTTTTCCCCGGCTTTCGGCCCAGGAGAAGGAAGACCTCCTGCGCCGTTTCCACCCGGATTTCATCCCGGAAGCGTTCGCCACACTCCAGGTGGGACCGAACAAGGGAGGAAAAGCGCCCCACGAACTGGCCCGGCTGCTCCAGGCGCGGCCGGTCATCCCGCCGGATTTCGACGTCACGAGGACCGATATCGAAACCGATGTCCTTGTGATCGGAGGCGGTGGCGCCGGATCGGCGGCCGCGCTGATGGCCGAGGAGAACGGTGCCCGTGTGGTGCTGGTCACGAAACTGCGCCACGGCGACGCGAACACCATGATGGCCCAGGGAGGGATCCAGGCCGCCGACAAGCCGAACGATTCTCCGGCCATCCATTACCTAGATGTTATGGGCGGAGGGCACTATGCAAACGATCCGGATCTCGTGGAAGCGCTGGTGCTCGATGCGCCGAAAGTGATCCTGTGGTTGGAATCGCTGGGCTGCATGTTCGACAAGGAGCCCGACGGCACGATGATCACGATCCACGGCGGAGGTACCTCGCGCAAGCGGATGCATTCTGCGCGCGACTACTCGGGCGCGGAGATCATGCGTACCCTGCGGGACGAAGTGCGCAACCGTAGCGGCATCTTTGTCCTGGAGTTTACCGCTGCGGTGGAGCTGATCCTGGACGACAAGGGACAATGCGTGGGCGCGGTGCTGTTGAACATGGAGACGGAAGAGTACCTCGTGGCCCGCGCCAAGTGCACCATCCTGGCTACCGGCGGAAGCGGCCGGCTCCATTACCAGGGCTTTGCCACCACGAACCACTACGGGGCCACCGGGGACGGCCTGGTGCTCGCCTACCGGGCAGGAGCCCATCTGCTCCATATCGATACCATGCAATACCACCCTACGGGGGCGGCCTTTCCTGAGCAGATCCTCGGCTTCCTGGTGACCGAGAAGGTGCGGGGCCTGGGCGCCCAGGTGCTCAACGTCGACGGCGTGCAGTTCGTGAACCCCCGGGAGACCCGCGACGTAGAATCGGCCGCGATCATCCGCGAGTGCCAGGAACGGGGCAAGGGGGTGCGCACACCTTCGGGCTTTCTGGGGGTATGGCTTGACTCCCCGATGATCGATCTCATCCACGGGCCAGGGACGGTCGCACGGGACCTCCCGGCCATGGTACGCCAGTTCGCCCGCTTCGGCGTGGACATCACCAAGGAGCCGATGCTCGTTTACCCCACGCTGCACTACCAGAACGGGGGGATCAAGATCGATGTCAACGGCGCGACCGAGATCCCCAACCTCTTTGCCGCGGGAGAAGTCGTGGGCGGAATCCACGGGCGAAACCGGCTCATGGGCAACTCGCTCCTGGACATCACCGTGTTCGGGCGTCGGGCCGGTATCGCTGCCGCCAAGCGGGCGCGCGAGGTCGTACCGGGCCGGCCGACGCTCCAGCACCTCGTGGAATGGGAGCAGCAACTGCGCGAGGCCGGGCTGGACCCCCAGGAACGCGCGCCGATCCTGCTTCCTGACTACGTCGGAAAGCGATAGCGCTTTGGCCTGCCCCCTCCCGCCATGCCGCAGCGGGCGGGAGGGGGATCTCTTTGGTAACCGGACTGCAACCTGACGCTGACGATGCGCTATCCTCCGGAAACGATGATAAGGCCGTCCGGCAATGCCGGGGTCCTTCTCTCGTTTGTTTACACCTCCATCCAAGCCGCGGGCCCATAACGAAGGGAGCTGTCCAGGGAAAACCGCCGACAAGCCGGGCCCAACCTGCAGGGGCGACGACGGGGCGCCCCTGCAGGCTTTTCCGAAGGGAGCGGTCGCCTGCTCCGCGCGCTGGCCGCTGGTAAGGTGCGGGTGAGGCTGTTGCGGCCGGGCCGTTGCACTTGGCATGACAACCGAAACGCTCGGTCTAGCCTGGACCTATGCGCTCCGGCGTACTGCTGCGACGGTTGCCCCAGCCGCAAGAAGAGAGGGGAGTTGGGTGGTCAGGCGGTCGAACGAGGGTCTCTCCATCCGGACTCGTAGCCCGAGATCGGCCGGCCCCCCGAGGTTCGAACTTGTCGGGACACGGTCCCATTACCCTGCCCTGCAAGCATGAAGGAACGGGGGGCGGGGGGCGACTTTGCCCCCTCCCCTATCGATCCCCCGTGCGCCGCGCAGCACTGCAAGGGAGCGGGGCAAGACAGTCGTGAGTTTCACACCTGAGTGCGCACGGGGCAGTGGACGACAGGCTAATGACGATGTTTCCTGAGGTCCCAACCTCGGAGACCCCCCACTTGACGTAGAACAGATGTTCTGGTATAATGGCGTTGCGCTTCTGCGAAAACGACCGCGCGACGCGCTGAAGGTACACCATGGCTCACGATCACCCGCTGCGCCCGTGGCTGGAGCAGCAGGCGGAACGCATCGAACGACTCTGCGAGGCCCGACACTTGTGGGTGCAGTGCCAGGGCGGCATTGTCACGCCTCGTCTGGTGCGCTTTCACCTGCTCGTGTCCCCCAGCATTCCCCTGAAGCGCCTGCTTGCCCTGGAGGAGGAACTCGCACTCGTCCTCGAAGTGCCAAAGGTCCGGATTTGCCGCGATGGAGGCGTCGTCGCAGTAGAAGTGCCGCGGCCGCAGCCCGTAAACGTCGCGCTGCTGCGGCTACAGGCCTCCCTGGATCCGCTTCCTCCATTCACCGCGCTACTCGGCCAGGACAGCACCGGGGCACCCCTCCTCCTGCGCCTCTCGGCGCCCGAGGTCGCACACCTCCTGATCGCTGGCACGACGGGCTCCGGGAAGACGGCGCTCGCCCGAGCGATCCTTTCCTCCCTGGCCCTGGCGAATGACCCGGACGAGCTACGTTTCCTCCTCGTGGACCCGAAGGGTCACGGCTTCTCCCCCTTCTTAGGGCTACCGCACCTGGCGGGCCCGATCCTGCGCGGGGGCCCGGAGCTCTCCCAGCGGCTCGAGGGGCTGGTTGAGGAGATGGTCTGGAGGGAAGAGACGGGGATCCGGACACCAAGGGTTCTACTCGCGGTGGACGAAGTCGCCGACCTGCTCGCGACAGAGCCTGCGCTTGGAGAGCTGCTGACCCGCATTGCGGCCCGCGGACGGTCGGCGGGGCTGCACCTGATGCTGTGCACCCAGAAGCCCACCGCCGAAGCGCTTGGGAGCCTCCTGCGGGCCAACCTGCCCTGTCGGCTCGTCGGGCGCGTGGTAAGCGCTCAGGAGGCCGTCCTTGCCTCCGGCATCCGGGGGACCGGCGCGGAACAGCTCCTGGGCCGTGGCGACTTTGTCCTGGTGGCCGGTGGCGAGCTGATCCGGTTCCAGGCGGCCTACATCGGCGCGGACGAGATCCGCGCGATGGTGTCGATGCTTCAGGAGGAACAGCTGGCTTTCCGGGCGAGAGAAGCTCGACCCTCCGCGCCGGCGCAGGGGGGACGCCTTCTGCCGGGACAGTGGGTTGCGCGCCTGCTTCGAGCCGTCCGGGGGACACAGCCCAGCACCGGGAACGCGGACCGGGCCGCGGTGTCCGGGAGGTGGGGATGAAGGAAAAGTTCTACTGGATCGCTATCGTGGTGGGCGCCGGGCTTGCGCTGCTCGGAGGTCTGCGGCTGGACAGCCGGAGCCTGGCGGTGGTCGTCGGGGTGCTCTGCGGGGTAGCCGCTGCCCTCCCGGCAGTGGGAGCCGTGCTCTACCTGTGGTGGCGGGAGCGTGGGGAGCGGCTGCGCGTCCAGCAACAGCTCGCGGAGCTCGAGCGGCGGCCGGCCGCCGCCCCTCCAGTGATCGTGTTGCAGACGGCTCGCGCTGCAGAACCGTTCCTGCCAGGCCGCTTGCTTGGGTCGCCCGCACCGCGCGAGTTCACGGTTGTGGGACAGGAGGAGGAACTATGAAGGAGGGAGTATACCTGGGATGGTTCGACGACAATCCGAAGAAGCCAGTCGAGGCCAAGATCGACGAGGCAGTGGAGCGCTACATCCTGCGCTTCGGAAGGCGGCCGAACCTGTGCCTGGTACACCGCGAGGAGTGCGTGCCGCACCGGACAGTCCAGGTACGCGCCGCACCCCACGTGCAGCGACACCACTTCCTGGTGGGGTACGACCCGCAGGAAGAACCGGGGAGCGAGCGCAATGCTCCTAGCGCGGCGTCCAATCGGGGCAGCTGTTCCGTGTGATGCTGGCTGCCGGACCGCGTATGCCCATCCGCTCTTTGCAGGCCGTCTCCCGGAGGTACACGCAGTTCTGGCAGCAGTGGACTACCGCGTGGCAGTTCCAGCAGTAGTCCGCGACGTCGTAGACTTCGGCCTGGCAACGGTAGCAGAGGAGCACCCGACCTGTCTCTTCTTCTCTATGTTCGGGCTCGGCGCGCGACACCGCGCCGGGTGCGGGCGGTTCCTCTTCGGGGGTAAGGAGGTTCCCATACCGCTGGCGCAGGAGCTCCAACCCTTTCCGCGCCTGGTCGTTATTCGGGTTGATGGTGAGCGCGTTGGCCAGTGCCACCTGCATGTCGCGCGGGTCGTCCACCACCGCGCTGAGCCAGAGCCATGCCTGCTCGTTCCATTCGTCGATCTCGATCGCCTGCAGCAGCAGCTCCCGCGCTGCCTCGCGCCGTTTTTCGCGCACCGCTTGTTGTGCGCGGCTCAAGATCTCGCTCACCGATCGGGTCTCGGCCACTTCCGCCTCCTTTTCGCCCCACAGATACAGGCACCCGCCTCAAGCGAGGCGGGTGCCGCTCAGCCGGGCGACGACCTCGCGCAGTAACACTGCCTCCTGTTCCGGAAGCACAGTACGCGGGTCGAGGAGCAACCGCTCCCCCTCGATACGCGGCACGATCGGAGGTTCTCCTTCCCGCAGCTTCCGGGCCGCCTCCTCCGCCGGGCCGTCCCAGGCGACTTCCACCGCCCAAGTGGGCAGCGTTTGCCCCGGGAGGGAACCGCCTCCAACCGCCGTCTCGGACGGGACGACGCTTGCGCGCAATCCTGCCGCAGCCAGGGCGCGCTGCCAGCGCCGGGCACGGCGACGTACGTGCGCGGCCGGCTCGGAAATCATGCGCCAGATCGGGATTTCGCGCAGCGCCTCCTCGCGCAGGTAGTGCAGGAGGGTCGCTTCCAGGGCAGCCAGGGCCATCTTGTCGAGCCGCACCGCACGGGCCAGCGGATGGCGCTCCATCCGGGCAATCCACTCCGCACGGCCCACGACCAGGCCGGCCTGGGGGCCGCCGAGCAGTTTATCGCCGCTGAAGCAGACTACGTCGGCCCCTGCCTGCACGCTCTCGGTAACCGTTGGTTCGTGGGCCAAACCGAAACGGGTCGTGTCTAGCAGCGTACCGCTCCCCAGATCGTCGATCACGATCAGGCCGTGGCGATGCGCGAGCGCCACCAGGTCGGCCAGCGCGACGTCCTCCACGAAGCCGATCAGGGCAAAGTTGCTCCGGTGCACGCGCAGCAGGGCTGCGGTCTGCGGGGTGATGGCCGCCTCGTAATCGCGCAGGTAGGTACGGTTCGTCGTGCCGACCTCCACGAGCTGGGCGCCGCTCTGCTGGAGGACCTCGGGGATGCGAAAGCCGCCGCCGATTTCCACCGCCTGCCCCCGGGACACGATCACCTCACGGCCGCGCGCGAGCGCGGACAGGGCAAGCAATACAGCGGAAGCGTTGTTGTTCACTGCGAGTGCCGACTCGGCACCCGTCAGTCGGCAGAGCAACCTCCGGGCGTGCTCATGGCGGGAACCCCGACGGCCGGCCTCCAGGTCGTACTCCAGGTTGCAATACCCCTCGCCCACCCGCCGCACCGCCTCCAGCGCCGCGCGGCTCAGCGGCGCCCGACCCAGGTTCGTGTGCAGGATCACCCCGCTCGCGTTGATCGCGGGGCGGAGGGTGGGTTCCAGCCATGTGCGCAGCCGTGCCATTGCCCGGTTGCACAGTTCAGCCAAAGAAGGTATGACCTCACCGGCAGCGATCGCGCGGCGCGCATCATCCAGCGTGAGCCGGATCGCCTCTACCGTCAGGGCGTGCGGATATGCCCCTGCTTCCGGGAGCGTCCGCAGCTCCTGGAGCACCCGATCCACGGCCGGCAGGGCGCGAAAAGCGCTCTCCATCCTGCCTCCTCACGCCCGTGCTTTCAACCCCAGCGCCCCGTAGAACCGCGCAAAGTCGAACCGTGCCTCGAGCAGCGATTCGAAGCGCTCGATCTTGCTCGTCTGGCGGAAACGTGCCCGTCCGAACAGTTCCTCGGCGCGGCGCACGGTGGTCATCGTATCCGTGGCCACCAGCAGGATCGGGACGCACTGTTCCTCCGCCCGTGCGACGATCAGGGGGTTCGGGCGCAGGTTTCCGGTGAGGATGAGGCAGGTCGTGGGGGTCTCCAGGGCCGCGAGCTGGATATCCACCCGGTCACCGCCCGTAACCACCGCTTTGTTCGCCTGACGGCGGAAGTACGATAGGGCACTGTCGACGCTCATCGCGCCGACCATAAGCGTTTCCACGAGCTCTTCGGCCCGATCCGGGCAGCAGAGGATCTCGGCGTTCAGCTGTTCCGCCAGTTCGGCTACGCTCACGGAGCAAAGGAGCGGGTCCTGGGGCAACACGCCCAGCACCGGGATGCCCTGCTTCTCTAGGAACGGCCGTACGAGTCGTTCCGCCAGGTCCGTGCGCGCACGGGGCACGTTGTTCAGTACCACACCCAGGAACTCCCGCCCGGCCATCGCCTCGCGCAGCGCGAGGATGTTGTCGACCTCGAGCGAAGAGCGAAAATTCGAGACCATCAGCACTCGCGCTCCGAAGAGGTCGGCCACCCGGGCCGCGGGCAAGCCCACGATCGTCCCCTCCGACCAGTCGTTGGGGCCTTCCAGGAGCATCAAGTCCTTGCCCTGAGAGGCGGTGCGAAACGCTTCCTGGACGCGCGCGCCGTAGTCGGGCTGCTCTTCCCCCTTCAGGACACCTTCTACCAGCCGGGGGGTCAGGAGGACCGGGGAGAGCACATCCAGAGGCTCTTCCAGCTCGAAAACCTGCTTGACAAAGGCCGTGTCCTCGTCGTAAGCCGCCTCCTCGGCGCGGCGCACGCGCACGCAGATCGGCTTCATATAGCCCACCCGGTAGCCGTCGCGTCGGAGGCGCTGGCCCAGGGTGATGCAGACGGCGCTTTTCCCTGAGAAGGTCTCTGCCGAGACCACCAGTACCGTTTCCATGGGCTCCTCCTGAAGCATCAGATCACCACGAGCGCACAGCAAGACCGCTGCGGGAGACGGTGACCTCGTAGAAGCGATCGGGGACTACCTCTCCCTGCAGGAGCTGCCGCTGGTAAAAGAGCAGTCGGCCGGCCGGCCGCAGCCAGCGCGCGTCCAACCCGCCGGAAGATGTGGGAAGCAGGGCCTGATCGAGCGTTTCCCCATCCGTACTCAGCCCGAGCACACGGATCAGGCGCACACCGGAGCGCAGCCCGAACTGTTCGAGTGCCGGGTCCCACACCAGCACCTCCGCTTCCAGCCCCCACCGGCTTCCGCGCAGGGAAAGGGTCTCGCTGTAGGCCGGATGTTCTACTGTTAGAGCGCACCCCATCGTTCCCGGAGGTTCCTCCGCGCCCGGCCAGCAGCGGAGGCTCGCCACCACCCCATCGGTCGGAAGCGGAGCGTAGGCCTCGAGCGCCCGATCGAGTGCCAGAAGCCCCCAGCCAGCGCCCAGCAGCAGCACACCCCCCACGAACAGGAGCAGCGCTCCCAGACAGCCCAGGGTGTGTCCACGCCGGCGCCGGTAAGGGCTCGATTCCTCCGCGTAGCGCGCCCAGACGTTCATCGGCTGCAGACGGCGCAGAAGCGCCTGAGCGCCTCTCACCAACAGCGAGAAGAACAGCACCGCCCCCAGTCCGATCGCCGTCCAGGCTGTCAAGTGGACTCCGGTTGGCATGGCCGTTCCCTCACCTCTCACTACTGCAGGATGATGCGCGCGTCCAGCACGGTGGCCCCCTGTCCGTTCTCATGGACGATAAGCGGATTCACGTCCATTTCCACAATCTCGGGGAAATCGGTCACCAGCTGTGAAACGCGCAGGAGGGTATCGATGATCGCGTCGATGTCCGCGGGAGGTTCACCGCGCACCCCCTTGAGAAGCGGGTAGGAACGGATCCCCTCGACCATTTCCCGCGCTTCGGTGCGGTCGATCGGCGCGATCTGGAAGACCACGTCCTTCATCACTTCAACGTAAATGCCGCCGAGTCCGAACATCAACATAGGACCGAACTGTGGATCGCGGCTCATCCCGATGATGACCTCTTTTCCGCCGCGGATCATCTGCTGTACGAGCACGCCCCAGATGTCGGCGTCCGGGTGGTGGCGCCGGGCGCGGTACTCGATCAGCTCGTAAGCATCGCGGACGTCGGTTGGGGTCGAGAGGCCCAGCTTGACCGCGCCGATATCCGACTTGTGGAGGATGTCGGGGGAGGCGATCTTCATCACCACGGGATAGCCGATCTCGCTGGCGATCCGCACCGCTTCGTCGGCAGAACGAGCCAGTTCCGCCTTGGGCACACGCAGCCCGTAGGCCTCCATCACCTCGCGTGCCTCTACCTCCCCCAGGTTCAGCCGACCTTCCTGCCGGGCCCGTGCAAAGATGCCGCGGACCCGCTCGCGATCTACGGGTAGTGTAACCAACCGCTGGGGGGGACGCTCCAGCCACCGCCGGTAAGCTTCCATCGCTCCCAGCGCCATCACGGCGCGTTCGGGGAAAGGATAGGTCGGGATCCGGTTCTGCCGGAAAAGGCGAACCGCGGGTTCGACTACCTCTCCCCCGATGAACGAGGTCACGACCGGTTTGTCGTACGCCCTGGCGATCTCGAGCACCGTCTGGGCAATATCCAGCACGTCGGTCATTGCCTGGGGGGTCAGCAGCACGACCACACCGTCCACCCCGGGATCGCGCAGCACCGCGGTCAGAGCCGCCCGGTAGCGGTCCGAGCGGGCATCTCCGATCACATCCACCGGGTTGTACAGGTTGGCCGTCTCCGGAAGGTGCGGCGCCATGGCCTCGATGGTCTCCCGCGCAAAATGGGCCAGGGTCAACCCCACCCGTTCGAGGGCATCGGTGGCCAGGATGCCCGGACCTCCGGCGTTGGTGACAATGGCGATCCGGTTCCCCCGGAGCATCGGCTGGTAGGCAAAGATCTCGGCAAAGTCGAACAGGTCCTGGACCGACTGGGCACGGATGATCCCGGTTTGGCGGAACGCGGCCTCGTACGCTTTTTCCGAACCTGCCAGGCTCCCGGTGTGCGAAGAGATCGCGCGCGTGCCGGCCGCGGTGGTCCCCGACTTGATCGCGATCACCGGGCGCTTGCGGGTGACGCGGCGCGCGACTTCCATGAAGCGCACGCCGTCACTGATCCCCTCCAGGTACGCGAGGATCACCTTGGAATGCGGGTCATCTTCCCACGCCTCGAGCAGGTCGATCTCGTTGATGTCCGCCTTGTTGCCGAGCGAGACGAAATGGGAGAACCCGATCTCCTCCTCACGCGACCAGTCGAGGATGGCCGAGCCGAGGGCGCCGGACTGCGAAAAGAACGCGATCTCGCCGCGCTTGGCCATCGTGGTGGCAAACGTGGCGTTCAGACACGAAATCGTGTCGATCAGCCCAAGTACATTGGGCCCCAGGATGCGCATCCCATACTTCCGGGCCCGCGTCACCACCTCGCGCTCGCGCCGTGCGCCCTCGGGGCCCGTTTCCCGAAATCCGGCAGAGATGATGAGCAACCCCTGGACACCCTTGCGGCCGCACTCGTCCACCACATCCGGGATGGCCGGCGCAGGGATCACGATGACCGCGAGGTCCACTGGTCCGGGGACATCGCCGATGGTCGGGTAGGCGGGATACCCCAGGATCTCGCCGCCTTTCGGGTTGATCGGGTAGATCTTTCCCTTGTACCCGCCGCGGATGAGATTGTCCATCAGGATATAGCCCATCTTGCCGGGGGTGGCCGAGGCTCCGATCACCGCCACGCTGCGGGGATTGAAGAAGGCTTCCAGCATCGATGCCTCCCTAAAGGATGATTGTATATGCCCTCAGGGGCAGACCGCCCGTATTGTACTACAAGCTCAGGCGTCCCGCAACCATTGACAGGGGTTTCCCCGAGTGCTATACTTTTATCGGAACGCGACTTTCCAGACCTCTCGTCCGCGTTGCCTTCTCGGGCAGCGCTTTCCCAAGTCATCGGCGGCTTCGTAAGAAGGAGGAGCCCACGATGCCCATGGCGGATATAGAGCCTGGGGAGACGGACAACCTTGCCCCCGTTGAGCGGATGCGTCGCGCGCTGCGCGGCGATCAGGTCGACGTCCTTCCGGCAGCGCCCGCTTACCTGAGCCTGTTCCTTGCGGATTTCGAGCGTGCCTACTACATCGAACTGTACCGGCGCCGCATGCGCGGCCGATCCGTCTACCCGATCGACCACGAAGAAGACACCCGCCTGCGGGCCGAGGCGATCTACCAGTCCTACGGCATCTTCAAGGTGCGGCCGGATTGGATGGAGATCCACCGGGGAGCAAGCCGCGCCTGGGCCGAGCGCACGGAGATCGTGCAGCTTGGTGACGGTATGCTCTGCTACCGCGACCGCGAAACCGGGATGCAGGTACCGATGGATCAGGTTCCCATCCCCACCGGCGATGCGGTCCTGGCCCCGCCCAACGCCTCGCAGAGCGACCTTTGGGATCTCTCCGACCAACTGTGCGGTCCGGAGGACGTGGACGCACGGCTTCCGATCCTGGATTGCGAGCAACTTTTGGCCCGGGGTGACTGGGACCTTCCGCGCCTCATCGTCAGCGAATACGGAGACCGCTACTTTCTTTCCACCGTGCTGGACACCCCGTTCTCCGATGCGTACGACCTGCTGGGGTTCCAGGGGTTGATGCTGATCCAGCACGACAACCCTGACCTGCTTCATTACCTCCTGGAGCGCAAGCTGCGCCAGACCATGGAGGTCATGGCAGCGTGGGCCAAAGCCGGTATCCACGGGGTTTACGTGGAAGAAGTGTTCACCGGGGCGGATGTGATTTCGCCCCGCAGTTACGACGAATTCGTGTTTGCCTACAACCGGCCCTATTTCCAGCATATGCGCCGCCTGGGATTGCTCTCCATCCATTACGTGTGCGGCGATGTGATCCCGCGGCTGGAGCGTATCGCCCAATTGGAAATCGACGCTGTCGCCGTGGAGGAGAGCAAGAAGTCGTTCCGCATCGACTTGGAGGATGTGGTCGAACGGGTGGGCGATCGCGTGACAGTCTTTGGCAACATCGACGCCATCCGCTTCGGTCTGCACGCCACGCTGGAGGAGATGGCTGCCGAGGTCCGGAGACAGGCGGCGATCGGCGCGCGGGCACGTGGGTTCGTCGTCAGCACCGGAAGCCCGTTCCCCCTGGATACGAATCCCCGCCTGATCGACACGCTGATCGCGACCGCGCACACCTGCCCCGGAGGAGCACAGGGAAGGCAGCCGGGAGGTCCGCAGGAAAGGAGGCCTTAACGCAAGAGAGCAGTTGCACCGGATTCGGGGCAAGGTCCCCGGCAAGGAGTGCCGAGGAGGTCTGCGATGGTAAAGAAGGTGCGCATCGGTGCGCTCGTCGTGGCCGTATGGCTCCTGGTTACCCTGGCCGCCTGTGGGCCCAGCCGTCCCTCCCCCACATCGCCGCCCCCGACGGCCGTGGCAGAAACGCCCACTCCGGCCGGCCCGGTGCGGGGAGGCACGGTCACGCTGGCCTTCACAGAAGACCCGAACTCGATGGACGCCATCCTGGGCTACAACCTTCCCGCCTGGCAGAGCCTGATGAACCTGTACCGCGGCCTGATGATCTACGAAGGGGATCGTGCCGTTCCCGATATGGCGGCCGATTTCCCCCAGATCAGCGCTGACGGCACAGTCTATACCTTTACCCTGAAGCCCGGCATCAAGTTCCACAACGGCCGCGAGGTCGAAGCGGCCGACTTCAAGTACTCCTGGGAGCGGTGCCTGGACCCGGAGTGGGAATCGTGGGCCAACTACTACCTCCTGAGCATCAAAGGTGCCCAGGAGATCATCGACGGGCAGACCAAGGAGCTCGCCGGGGTGAAGGTACTGGACAAGTACACCTTGCGCGTAGAGCTGGTCGCCCCGGATATGACCTTCCTGAATGTGCTTGCCCTGCCCAACAACTGGGTAGTGCCGCGGGAAGAGGTGGAGAAATGGGGCAAAGAGTTCGGGATGCATCCGGTAGGGACCGGCCCCTTCATACTGAAAGAGTTTGTCCCTGGAGAGAAAGCCGTCTTTGTGCGCAACCCCGACTTTTTCCACGAGGGCCAGCCGTACATCGATGAGACCATCATGTACTTCGGGGTCGATCCCTCGACCGCGCTTCTGCGCCTGGAAAAAGGAGAGCTGGACGTGCTCTTCGGGGATATGATCCCGGCCGCCGACTTTGCCCGGATCGTGAACGACCCGAAGTACGAGTCGTGGCTCTTCCGGGAGCCGTCGATGTACACCTGGTGGCTTGGGGTGAACAACACCAAGCCGCCGCTTGACAACCTCGCCCTGCGCCAGGCGCTCAACATGGCGATAGACCGGGAAAAGATCGCCCGCCTGACAGGCGGCAAGGGAGAACCGCTCTATGCTATCTATCCCTCTACCGCTCCGGGATACGATCCCAACTACAAGCCCTATCCGTACGACCCGGAGGCAGCCAAACAGAAACTGGCCGAGGCCGGCGTTTCCACAGGATTAACCCTGGAGCTCCTGATCGGCGAGGACCCGCTCGCATCGACCGTGGCGCAGGCCATCCAGCAGGACCTGGGCCAGATCGGTATCCAGATCGAGATCAAGCAGGCTTCCGACACGGTGGTCTACGATATGATGGTCGCCGGGGAGACCGAACTGTTCCTGAACTCCTGGTACATGATCCAGCCGGATCCCGCCGACCTGATCAACAACCTCTATATGAGCGGTGCGGGCAGCAACTATGACTTTTACTCCAACCCGAAGGTGGACGAGCTGGGACGCCAGGCCCTGGCCGAACAGGACCGCGCGAAACGGCTGGAGCTGTACCGGCAGATCGAGCACATCCTGATGGAGGATGCAGTACACGTGCCACTGTTCACCGGTATCTCCTTCTACCTGCACAACCCGCGCATCCAGGGCTTCTACTCGCGCTCGGAGTACGGACCCTTCTTCGAGCGGATGTGGATCCAGCCGTAGCAGCACCTTTCCGCGCAGGGAGAGGCAATGCCGCTCTCTGTCCGGGCAAGTTCTGGAGGATGTGCGGGCCCACCATGGGATAGGGTATCGGACCCCAGTCCTGTGGGGAAAGGGAAGGGGCGAGGGATGTACCCTCGTCCCCTTCCCGCTTTCGAGCGGCCATGCCCGGCAGGACGAACTGGTAGGAAGCGATGGACAGCACGGACGTCTCGGAGAAAGCCAGGCCTCGATGGGGGAAAGAGCGCGAGGTTGAGCGCGTCAACACCCTCTGGTCGGACGCATGGCGCCGACTGAAGAGGGACCGCGCAGCAATCGTGGGGGCGGTGATCTGTGTCATCCTCATCGTCCTCGCCATCTTTGCGCCGTGGATCGCCCCTTACGACCCCAACTGGCAGCACCCCCATGGCCTCACAGCGGTCGGAGCGCCGCTGCCTCCCAGCCGGACCTTCTGGCTGGGTACGGACCACCTGGGGCGGGATGTGCTCAGCCGGCTCATCTGGGGAGCGCGCGTTTCGCTCTTCGTGGGGATTGTCGGCAATGGGCTCGCTGTGATCATCGCTCTGCTGATCGGGGCTACGGCCGCTTTCCTCGGCGGATGGGTGGAGACGGTGCTCATGCGCCTGACGGACGTCATGATGGCCTTTCCCACCCTGCTGCTGGCCATCGCTCTCGGCGCGGTCCTGCGGCCCGGGATCGACATCCTGATCGTCATCATCGCCCTGGTGTACTGGGTCTACCTCGCCCGGATCGTGCACGGGCGAGTCCTGTCGCTGCGCGAGATGGAGTTCGTGCTCGCCGCCCAGGTGATCGGCGCCAGCCGGTGGCGCATCCTGACCCGCCATATCCTGCCGCACCTGGTGTCCGTCGCCGTGGTCTATGCCACGCTGGGCGTGGCGAGCACGGTGCTCATGGAGGCGGAACTCTCCTACCTCGGGCTGGGCATCCGCCTGCCTACCGCCTCGTGGGGCGGAATGATCAGCGAAGGCCAGACCTACTATCGCAGCGCCCCATGGCTGATCCTGAGCCCCGGGTTCATGCTCATGTTGACCGTACTGGGCTTCAACCTGATGGGCGACGGGCTACGCGACGCCCTTGACCCGCAGCAGCGCCGGTAGGAGGGTCCGATGGTCCGTTACATCATCCGCCGCTTCCTCGGTATGCTGCTCGTGGTCGGCGCTATCCTGGTGGTGACCTTTGTCATCGCCTATATGATCCCGGCCGACCCGGCGCGTGCGGTTGCCGGCCCTCGGGCCCGTCCTGAAACGCTGGAGCTCATCCGTGAACACCTCGGCCTGAACCGTCCCCTTTTCCTGGACCTCGGGGCGCTCTTCGCGGGAGACCTGGCGCGCGCGGTCGATACGCAATTCCTGCGTTACCTGAACCACCTGCTGCACGGAGATCTGGGCACCTCCTACTACCAGCAGCGCCCCGTGGCCGAGATCCTCGCCCAGCGGATCCCCGCCACCGCGCAACTGGCCGTTTCCGGTGTGATCGTGGAGGTGGTACTCGGCATCCCGGTAGGTATCGTTTCTGCCTACAAGCAGCGCAGCATCTGGGACCGCACGGCGATGCTGCTGGCGCTCTTTGGCGTCTCCGCGCCCTCGTTCTGGCTCGGGCTGGTGTTGCTCTACCTCTTTGGCTACCGCTGGCCGATCCTGCCGCTGGGGGGCCACGGGAGTTTCAAACATCTCATCCTGCCGGCGATCACCCTGGGGTTGGCCGGTGCCGCCTGGTACGCGCGGATGCTCCGCTCCAGCATGCTGGACATCCTGCAGGCCGATTTCGTGCGCACGGCCCGTGCCAAGGGCCTTTCCGAAACGGCGGTGCTCTTTCGCCACGTCCTGCGCAACGCGATCCAGCCGATCGTCAGCATGATCGGTATGGACCTTGCCTACTACCTGGGCGGCCTGGTGCTCATCGAGGCGGTCTTTTCCTGGCCCGGGATCGGCTTCGAGATGTGGCGCGCCATCCGCAACCTGGACGTGCCGGTGATCGTCGGCACGATCACCTTCGCCGCGGTGGCCATCGTGGTGATGAATTTCGTCGTGGACTTGCTCTACGCGGTGATCGACCCGCGTGTGCGGCTACAATAGGCTCTAGAGGAGGTCCGATGTCGAACGTACCGCTCTCGCCCAGGAAACCGGGGCTCTCGGATTCCGTCGAACCGGTGAGCCCTCGCCCCTCCGGCTTTCGGATGCTCTCGGATGCCCAGCTGGAGGAGATCCACTTGGCCTCGCTCGAAATCCTCCGTCGTACCGGCGTACGCGTGTACGAGGCCGAAGCGCGCACCCTGCTCCAGGAAGCCGGCTGCATCGTGAGCGACGAGACGCTCGTGCGGTTCCCTGCTGCGGTGGTGGAAGAGGCGTTGCAGCGCGCCCCCTCGCGCGTGGTGCTGTGCGACCGCACCGGCGAGCCACGCGCCTTTCTCGAAGGGCATCGCTGCTACTTCGGCACCGGCTCGGACTTGCCGAACACGATCGACCTGGAGACGGGAGAGCGCCGGCCTTCGCGCCTTTCGGACGTCGCGCAGACGGCCCGCCTGACGGATGCCCTCCCCCACCTCGACTTTGTCATGTCGATGGCGCTCCCGTCAGACGTGCCGGCCGAAACCGCGGACCGTCACTCGTTCCTGGCGATGCTCGAAAACACGGTCAAGCCGATCGTGTTCACCGCATGGGACGATCGGGGCCTTGCGGACATCATCGCCATGGCCGAGGCAGTCGCCGGCGGGCCCCGGGAGCTCGCTCTCAAGCCGTTCCTCCTGGCCTACCTGGAACCCTCCTCCCCTTTGCGTCACTCCGAGGTTGTGCTGCGGAAGCTGCTCCGTATGGCGGATCACGGCCTGCCGCTCGTGTACGCGCCGGGGCCGCTGGAAGGGGCTTCGGCGCCGGTCACCTCGGCCGGTAGCCTGGCGATGGCCAACGCGGAGGTGCTGAGCGGCCTGGTCATCGCGCAGCTGCGTCGGCCGGGAACCCCGTTCGTGTGGGGCTCGGGGAGCGGCCCGCTCGACATGCGCACGATGGTGGGCGTCTACGCGGGTCCCGAGTTCATGCTCCACTGCATGGCGATGGCAGAACTGGCCCATTACTACTACCACCTGCCGGTGTGGGGGTTTGCCGGCTGCTCGGACTCGAAAGCGGCCGACCTGCAAGCCGGGGTCGAGAGCGCGCTCTGGATCCTCTGGACCGCCCTCTCCGGCGCGAACCTCGTGCACGATGTCGGCTATATCGAATCGGGCCTGACCTGCTCCTACGAGATGATCGTCCTGGGGAACGAGGTGATCGGGCTGGTGCGCCGCCTGCTCCGCGGGATCGAGATCACCCCCGAGACGCTCGCACTGGACGTGATCCACGAGGTGGGCCCGGGCGGGAATTTCCTTGAGTCGCCGCACACGGCGCGCCACTACCGCGAGGTGTGGTACCCGCGCCTGTTCGATCGGCGGGCCTATGCTGCCTGGGTGGATGCCGGCCGGCCGGATGCCGTGCGGAACGCCCGTGAGTTCGCGCGCTCGATTCTGGCTTCCCACGAACCGAAGCCTCTCCCGCCCCAGGTGCAGGAAACGCTGCGGGCGATCGTCGCGGAGGCGGATGCCCGCGCGGGAGGTGCCCTATGAGCGAACCGATCACGCTGCTCGTGCGCGCGCGCTGGCTGATCGACGGGCTGGGTGGCCCTGCCATATCGCCCGGCGCAGTCGCCGTTTCCGGCAGGCGGATCGTCTACGCCGGTCCGGCGGCCGGTGCGCCCACTCCGCCGCCCGAAGCCCGGGTGCTCGAGTACCCGGACGGGTGCCTCCTTCCCGGGTTGATCGACATGCACGTCCACCCGACCTACTATTGGGAAGAACCCGACTCTGCCACTTACACTTACGAGCCCGAAAACGCCCTCGTCTACTCCCCGGTCATGATCGCCCTGGTCGCTGCTCAGCGGCTGCGCGAGGCGCTCTGGGCCGGGATCACCACCGTGCGGGATACCGGCTCGGTGGACCAGATCATGTTCGACGTCAAGCGGGCGATCGAACGGGGGCGCATCCCGGGCCCCAAGGTGTACGTTTCCGGCCGGCTGATCGTCCCGACCGGTGGGCATGTGCATTACCTTCCTGGCCTGGCGAACGAGGCGGACGGCCCCTACGGTTTCCGGCGCGCGGTGCGCGAGGAGGTGCGGGCAGGGGCCGATTTCATCAAACTGGCGAACAACGGGGCAGACCTGACACAGGAAGAGCTGAACGCCGCGGTCGACGAGGCGCACCGGCTCGGGAAGAAGGTGACCTGCCATACCTCCAAACCGCCCTCCCAGCGCATGGCGATCGAGGCCGGTGTGGATACCTTCGAACATGGCACTCCCTCGCCCGAGGAGATCGAACTGGCAGCTGCCCGGGGGATCACCTGGGTGCCCACGCTGAACATCGGCGAGGAGTACCTGAAGTGGTGCGACCGACGGCGCTTCGATCCCGATCCGGAGGTTGCCCGGCGCGCGCAGAAGGAATACGAGGAAACGCTGGAATACCGGGAGAAGAAGCATGCCTCGATGGCCTGCGCTCTCCAGGCGGGGTTGAAGATCGCGGCCGGCACGGACTCCTGGCTGGGCGGTGTGCGCTTTGCCGCGATGGCCGACGAGGTACGCTGGCTTGTGGCATACGGTGCCTCCCCGATGCAGGCGATCCAGGCGGCAACGCTCTGGCCGGCCCAGGCTATGGGCTGGGACGAGATCGGTTCGCTACAGCCCGGCAAGCTGGCCGACCTGATCGCCGTGGAAGGGGATCCGCTTGCGGACATCGGGGCGCTCGACCGGGTGCGGCTCGTCGTCCGCGAGGGGGAAGTGATCCGATCCTGACACGACGTTCCCTACAGTGAGGAGGTCATCTCGATGTCGGAGATCCTGGAACGAATCGCCGAAAAGCTGTACGAGGGAAAGCACACCGAGGTTGCCGCGCTGGTGCAGGAAGCCCTTGGACGCGGCCACTCGCCGGCGGAGGTGCTTTCCGGCCTTATCGCAGGGATGGACCGTGTCGGGCGGGACTTTAAGGCCGGGGAGCTATTTGTCCCTGAGGTGCTGGTTGCCGCGCGGGCCATGCATGCCGGGATGGCCGTGTTGCGGCCCTTGCTTGCCGAGACCGGGGTGCCGCGCATCGGCACGTACGTGATCGGGACCGTGCAGGGAGATCTCCACGATATCGGCAAGAACCTTGTCCGCATGATGCTCGAGGGCGCCGGCTTTGAGGTAATCGACCTGGGGACCGACGTCGCGCCGGAACGCTTTGTGGCCGCGGTGGAAGAGCATCGGCCGCAGATCGTGGGGATGAGCGCGCTGCTCACAACGACGATGGTGCGGATGCGCGATACGATCGAGGCACTCCGGAGCGCAGGCCTGAGGGACAGGGTTAAAGTGATGGTCGGCGGCGCGCCTTTGACGGATGCCTATGCCCGTGAGATCGGTGCCGACGCCTACGCGCCGGACGCCGCGACCGCGGTCGAGGTCGCGCGGGCGTTGATCGGCTCGTAGCGACGACCGCCTCATCCGTGGATAAAGCCTCCGGGCCGCGCGCCCGGAGGCTTTTCCCGGCTACAGTAACTCCTCCAGCAGCTCCACCGCGCGCCGGACAAAACCCGGGCAGCGCTTCTGGATCAGCCCGATCTCGTGGGCGCGCTTCCTCCCTTCGGGGGTCAGGATCTCGCACCCCAGAAGCTCCCGGCAGAGCAGGGCGCCCTCTTTTTCCCGGAATCGCTGGAGAAAGGTGCGTGTCAGTTCGTAGCAGCGGTCCCTTTCCTCTTCCGCAGGCCGGTCCGGTCCGCAGTGCAGCCCGATCACCATCAGACCGCCGCTGATGGCCCCACATACCTCCCCGGTCCTCGCCATTCCGCCCCCGAATGCGGCGGCGATCCGCATGGCAAGCCCCGGTTCGATTCCGTATGTCGGTGCAAAGACGGAAAGGACGGACTGGGCGCAGTTTGCGCCCGCCTCGAAGAGCGCTACCGCCTGTTCTGGCCTGGACACGGCGACCTCCTGATTCCGGCTGTCAATCGGCCGTACCTCCGCCGTCGACGGCGAGCACGGCGCCTGTGATGTAGGACGCGTCATCGGAGGCGAGGAACAGCACGGCCTGCGCCACCTCCTCCGGTCGGCCGATCCGTCGCAATGGCCGGTTGGATGCTGCGGCGAGGTATGCATCCCACGACATCCCCCGCATGCGGGCGTCCTCGAGCAGCATCGGGGTGTCTGTGTCCCCGGGACAGACGCAGTTCACGCGGATCCCCTGGGGCCCGTGGTCGATCGCCATGGCCTTCGTGAGGAGCACAAGCCCCCCTTTTGCGGCACAGTACGCGGCCGCGCGATCGCCTCCCACCAGGCCCCAGCCGGAGGCGTTGTGGATGATCACCCCGCTACCCTGGGCAATCATCACCGGAAGGGCGTACTTGGACATCAGGAAAGCGCCCTTCAGGTTGACGTCCAGCTGGAGATCCCACTCCTCCTCGCTGCACTCCACCACGGTGTTCGGGACGAAAACCCCGGCGTTGTTGAAGAGGATGTCCAGCCGGCCGAAGGCGCGCACCGTTTCCTCCACCGCGCGCCGGCAATCGTCGGCCACCCGGACATCACCGGGCACAAAGCGCGCTTCTCCTCCGTTTGCGCGGATCTCTTCGACGACCTGCCGGCCGCGTTCCTCGTTCCGGCCGACGATCGCT
Organism: Chloroflexia bacterium; assembly: GCA_041082245.1. Lineage (GTDB taxonomy): Bacteria > Chloroflexota > Chloroflexia > DTKN01 > DTKN01 > DAOTVY01. The sequence continues at coordinate 20,870 of JBDOIE010000110.1, read as the reverse complement.
ACCCGCGCACCTTCTCGCGCGAACAGGAGCGCCGTGGCCCGGCCGATGCCCGACGTGCCCCCCGTGATCAGGGCTACCTTACCTGCGAGGCGCATGCCGACCTCCTTTCGTAAGCCCGTCACCGGCCATTCTAGCACAACTCATCCATCAGGTAGCGATGGATGGCTTCCTCCCACTCCACAAGCGCGCTGGGAGAGAGCGGGTGCGGGATGGGCATGGTCGTGCGAACCACGGCCGGCCGGCCGCTCAGCACGACGACCTGGTCGGCCAGGGAGAGCGCCTCCCGGACGCTGTGGGTGACCAGCAGCACCGTCTGCCGGCGTTCCTCCTGGATGCGGCGCACCTCCTCCTGCAGGCGCCGGCGGGTCAGGGCATCCAGGGCGGCGAACGGCTCGTCCATCAGCAGCAGGGCGGGATCGACCGCCAGAGCCCGGGCGAGCGCGACGCGCTGCTGCATCCCCCCGGACAGCTGGTGCGGGTACAGGCCGGCGAACGCCTCCAGCCCGAGCCACCGCAGCGCCTCCCGGGCACGGGCCCGACGCTCCGCCGCCGCCAGGCCCAGGTTGCGCAGGCCGAACTCGATGTTCCCCTGGGCCGTGAGCCATGGGAACAGGGCACTCTCCTGGAAGATCAGCGTGCGCTCGTGGCTGCTCCCGCGAACCGGCTGGCCCCGGAACAGAACCCGACCGCTCGTCGGCCGCTCGAGCCCGGCAACGATCTGCAGGAGCGTGCTCTTGCCGCACCCGCTGGGCCCCACGATCGCCACAAAGTCGCCTTCGCGCACCGCGAGGTCCACGCGCCGGATCGCCTCGATGGGCCCGTCCGGGCCGGGGTAGACCTTGGAGAGGGCCTCAATCTCCAGGCATTTCATAGGCCCTCCTCCCGACCTGCCACCGCAGGAGGCGCGCCTGCACAAGGCGCAATATCCCGTCCAGGAGCAGTCCCAGGCACCCCACGGTGAGCATGCCGGCCAGGACGGTGTCGGTGCGGAAGAGATTGCGGGCTTCCAGCATCAGGAAACCCAGCCCTCGCGAAACCGCGACCATTTCCGCAGCCATCACGCACATCCAAGCCAGCCCGAGCCCGAGGCGCACCAGTGTGAGCAGCTCCGGCAGCGCCGCGGGCAGCACCACGCGCAGGATGGCACTCCGACGGCTGCATCCCAGGGTGCGTGCCGCCTGCACCAGGCGCCGATCTACGCCCCGTACGGCGGCGATCGTCCCGGTAAGCAGGGTGAGGAATGTCCCCACGAAGATGATAAAGATCGCCGGTGCGTTGCCGATGCCGAACCAGAGGATGGCGAGCGGGATCCATGCCGGGGGAGAAAGCGGCCGCAGGAGCTGTACCGTCAGGCGGGCAAACTGCTCGGCCGGCTCGCTCAACCCCAGGAGGAACCCCAGGGGCAGGGCCACAGCCAGCGCCAGGCCGTAGCCCGTGAGCACCCGCCCCAGGCTCGCCGCGGCGTGCTGCACGAGCTCGCCCGAGACGGCCAGCGTGAGCAGGCGGGTGCCCACGCGCGAAAAGGGCGGCAGGAGGAGCGGGTCGACCCACCCCAGCCGGGGGATCACCTCCCAAGCGATCAGCAGGACCGCGAGGAGCAGGCCCCCACGCCATTCCGCCTGACGCTTCATTTCTGTTCCCCCATCACGCGCTGGAGCGGACCCAGGTCGGTGAACTGGGTCTCTTCCGGAGGATGTTCCAACAACCCCTGTCGGTACATCAGTTCCGCCATACGGGCGATCTCTTCCTGGGTGAGGTGATAGTCCACCCGCATCTTCTCCGGGGCCAGGGAGGCTTCTACCAGCTCCGGATTGAACGCCTGCAGGTATTCCACGATCACCCGGGCGGCGTAGGCGCGGTCCGTACACGCCCGTTCCACGGCCTGGATGTGCGCCCTGAGCACCCGTTCGACCGTCTCCGGGTGCTGCCTCAGCAGGTCGCCGCGCGCTACGACCACGCAGCAAGGATGGTCCGGCCACTGCTCGGTGTAGTACCCAAGGATATGGCCCCATCCCTGGCGGACGGCGTCGGTCATAAACGGCTCGGTGTTCGAGGTAGCATCGACCTGGCCCGTCTTGAGGGCGCTGATCATATCCCCGAGCTTCTGGAAGTACACAAGCGTCACGTCGCGGCTGGGGTCCAAGCCGTGTGTTTCGAGCGCCTGAAGCAAGAGCACGTCCAGGATAGAGGCGCGGATCGTCGCGATGCGTTTCCCTCTCAGGTCTTCCCAGCTTGTAATGCCGCTGTCGCGGCGCACCAGGAGACCGTCGCTGCCGCGCCCGGTCATCGCGACGATCCGGAGGTCCGCGCCGTGGTCGATCGCAGTGATGGCGGTGGTCACGGGGATCGCGCCGATCTGGAGGTCGCCGCGCTGGAGCGCCTCCACGATCTCGGTGTTGCTGGGGATGAGGCGCACGGTCGCTTCGAGGCCGACCTGCCGGTAGAGCGCTTCTTTGTCGGCGATGTAGAACGGGACATGGTCGTTGGCGGTACGCACGCCGATCTGTACCGGCCCGGCCGGCTGAGTCCGCCCGCAGGCGGCGACGAGCAGCATACAGAGCGCAAGGACGCTCAATGTCCTGGCCATTTCAGTTTCCTCCTTCTGCTAAAAGAACGGGCACCCAGCCGGAAACCCAGCTGGGTGCCCCTCTCACGGGCTAGACATGCTGGCATAGCAATTATAGCACAACCTCGAGCATCGACGGTTCACCGCAACGTGGAGCAGACCGCCCTCAGGGCGACCCGGATGCGTTCGACCGTCTCTTTCGGCAGAGGCTTCCCGTTGCAAAGCTCGCGGAGCCAGTAATCGGGTCGTCCCAGTTCCCAGATGCGCACCCGCGACTGCTCGAAGACCACCCGGTGGTTTCCGCCCCAGACGACGCGCGGTTCCACCCAGACCTCCGTTCCCACGATCTCGCGCAGGTAATCCCGGAGCCGCGCGGCGTTCCCAAGGGCCTGCGCGGTCGGGTTTTCGTCGGCCTCTCGCCAGAATCGCCCGTGGCGGTATTCCCACCGCTCTCCCACATTGCGGTACAACCCGCTGTAGGCCTTCACCTCCAGCGCGTACAGGCCGCGTGGTCCGAGCAGGACCGCGTCGATATCGTCCGGCCGGCCGGGAAGGACGACGTTGCGAAAGAGCGTCCAGGCGGAGTCCAAATGCTTGCTCAACAGCGCCGCCAACCGATCCTCGGCCGCCCTGCCGCGCGCGTAGGCCTCTTCTTCCCTCCTGAGTCGGTTCACGATCGGCACGATGGTCCGATCGAGCAAGCCTTCGATCACCCACAGGGCAAACAGCAGAGCGACAGCGATGTGTAGAGGCACCTTACGCGTGGGGAGCAGGATACCGCTCAACATCGTCACGAATGCAAGCGGGGCGAGAAGCATCAGCACCCATCTGATGATCCTTTTGCGCTTCTCCCGGTGGGCTCGCTGTTGCTTTTCGAGGTACCCGCTCTCCAGAACGACCTCCAGGCGGCCCGGAGGCGGTGCTTCCACAGCGGCTTCTTCCTGGGGACGGGCACGCCCCGCCGCTGACACGTGCGTCGCGCCCTGTGCCAGCGGTTTGCCGGGCGCGGCTTCCACAGGCCGCTCCGGCACGCGCTCGCTCTTCGCTTCCTTGGCGGGCATGCACTGCGCGCTGCCGCGCACGATTGCATACCCCACCACTGCGGCGGCGCAACGCAGGGAAGCCTCCCTTCCCTGGAGCAGGGCGTATGCCAGATCCTCCAGTCGCACCGTGCCTGCGGCTACAAGCTCGCCGATAGGCCGGTTCAACCCCCGGAACGGCCACACCGCCGTCCGGGCGGCATCCACCGGGAATTCTTTCCCCCGGAGCTCGCTGCGGCGCAGAAGGATGCCCGCTGCCCACCGCAGGCGGGGATCGCGCGCGTTCCCGCCGGCCCAGGCGAGGTCCTTGTCTCGGATATTGCCTTCCTTCAGCAGCTCTCCGATGGGGCGGTTTAGCCCCCGGAACGGCCAGATCAGGCTTTCGGCGAATGCGATCACCTCGTCCCCGTGCACCGTAGCGCCAATGAGCGACTCCGCGCCAGCCGCTGGGGCCGGGATACCGGTCGAGGCCGCCAGCTCGCCGTCCTCCTGTGCAGGGGGTTCCTCCGTGGGACGTATGCTGGCGAGCCGCGCGCGCAGGTCCTGAAGCCCAGCGCGGGCACGCGGATTCTGCGGGTCGAGTTCGAGAACGCGCTCCAGTGCCTGGATGCCCTTTTCCAGGTCGGGCGTAAGGCCGGCATACCAGATCAGGGCAGGGACGCTATCCGGTGCCTTCTTAAGGAAAGCTTCTACCGTGACCAGTGCCTGTTCCTTTTCTCCCTTGCGCAGGCACTCGCGGATTGCACGGCGCACTTGCTCGAAAGATGGTTCCACGGCTGTTCTTGCGCTGACCCAGACGCCTCGTGCAGACAGTGCTCAAATAGCGCCAGAGGATCGTGCTCCTCTGTCACTTCCCTGAAGCCGGAAAGCCATTTCGTAGCTCAGGCGAGGTTCGCCCCAATGCCGGAGCGCAAGGCCGCCGATCCAGGCTTGTGGGATGCGTCGCTGCGCGAGAAGCTCCGCTACCTGCCGGGCCGCGTCAAGGAGACCCACGGGTCTTCCTCCGGTTCAACGCGTCGGCGGCCTTCCGCATTGCGCGGATCAAAGGGGGGATGTCCACGCGAGTTGCGGGGCGAAATTCCCACAGCGCAGGATAGGCCCGCAAAGACTCCTCAGGCGTGAGGTGTTCCATCCTCTCCAGCCGTTCCAGGCGTAGCCGTTCCTCGGCCTTGCGCCGCTGCGCCAACCATGCGGCCATACGAGGTTTGACCAGCACCTTTATGGCCTTGCACCATCCTTGACGGCCCTATTGTAACGAGACGGCAGCGGAAGTCAAGCGCGGAGCTCAGTTTGCGCGGTCTTCACCGATGGTGTACAATGCGGCTACGCCGTCGACGGAGGAGGTGCGCGATGGCCGAGCGTCCGAAGCTGGTATTGATCGACGGGCATGCCCTGCTCTACCGGGCCTACCATGCACTCCCGGCAACCATGATCACCTCGAAGGGAGAACCGACGAACGCCATCTACGGCTTTCTCTCGACCGTGCTGAAGGTGCTCGCCGAGGAAAACCCCGAGTATGTGATCGTCTGCATGGATCGGGGCCCGACCTTCCGTCACGACCTGTATCCCGAGTACAAGGCACATCGGGCGAAGATGCCCGACGACCTGCGCCCTCAGGTTGCGCGCACGGAAGAGGTGCTCCAGGCGCTGGGCATCCGCGTCTGCGGGCTGGATGGCTACGAGGCGGATGACCTGATCGGCACGCTGGCCCGCCAGGCGAAGGAGGCCGGGCTGCAGACGCTCATCGTCACCGGGGACGCGGATGCGCTGCAGCTGGTGGACGAACAGACCCACGTGCTGGTCCCCGGACGCAAGTACGCGGATACGCTCCGTTACGATCCGGAGGCAGTACAAGAACGGTACGGCTTTTCCCCACGACAGCTCATCGAGTTCAAGGCGCTCAAGGGCGACCCCTCCGACAACATCCCGGGCGTTCCCGGGATCGGCGACAAGACGGCGCAGGAGCTTGTCGTGCGATACGGCGACCTGGACGGCGTCTATCGCAACCTGGACCAGGTTCCAGAACGCTACCGGAAGATGCTCGAGGCCCACCGGGACCAGGCCTTCCTCAGCCGGGACCTCGCGAGGATCCGTACGGACGTTCCGGTGAAACTCGACCTGGAGAAAAGCCGTTTCGGCTTCTACGACGAGTCAGCGGCCCTGGCGATCTTTCGCGAACTGGAGTTCCGCAGCCTCCTGAGTCGCCTGCCGAAACCACGGAAGGAGGCTGAGGCGCCCGCGGCCACACGCCAGTTGCCGCTTTTTTCGGTCGAAGGGGCCCCTCCGGCCTACCACATCGTGCGTGAGCGGCAGGCGCTTGCGGAGATGCTCGCGGCGCTCGGAAAGGGGCCTTTCGCCCTGGATACGGAGACGACCTCGCTTCAGCCGCTCCAGGCAGACCTTGTGGGCCTTTCCTTCGCGGTGCCGGATGGCCGGGCCTGGTACGTCCCGGTGGGTCACCGGGACGCGCTTGGCCGGCCGCTCCCGGGCCAGCTCCCCTGGGAGGAGGTGCGGGATCGGTTGGCGCCACTGCTGGGCGATCCGGCTATCCCCAAGTATGCGCATCACGCCAAGTTCGATATGCTCGTGCTCCTCGAGCATGGGCTTCCGGTGCAAGGTGTTGTCTTCGACACGATGATCGCCGCCTACCTGCTTGGGGGACGATCGGGGCTTTCGGGCGAAGAAGGGGAGGCGGCCCTGAGCGCGGCCCAGCGGGCTGACCGCTCGGTAGGGCTCAAGAACCTGGCTTTTCTCTACCTGGGCGTCCAGATGAAGGAGATCGGCGACATCCTGGGGAAGGGGAAAGGGCAGCGCACGATGGACCGCGCGGCGATCGAGGAGGTCGGTCCCTACGCCTGTGCCGATGCGGATATGACGTGCCGCCTCCAGCAGGTGCTCGCGGCGCGGCTGGCCGAAGAGCCGGAACTGCTGCGCCTCTTCACGGACCTGGAGATGCCGCTGGTCGAAGTGCTGCTGGAGATGGAGCGCACCGGTGTGCGGCTGGACGTCCCGTTCCTGCAGGAGATGTCGCGCCAGCTGCACGAAGAGATGGTCGCCCTTGAGAGGGAAATCTACCGCCTGGCCGGCCACCCTTTCAATATCAACTCTACCCAGCAGCTCGGCGAGGTGCTGTTCCAGGAACTGGGCCTTCCCACCACGGCGACCAGCCGGCTAAAGTCGGGCGGATACTCCACCGCGAGCGATGTCCTGGAAAAGCTCCGCTCGGCCCATCCGATCGTCGAGGCGGTGCTGAATTACCGGGAGTTGGCGAAGATCAAATCGACCTACGTGGATGCACTTCCCTTGCTCGTCAACCGGCGCACGGGCCGGGTGCACACTTCGTTCAACCAGACGATCACCGCAACCGGCCGGCTCTCCTCGTCCGACCCCAACCTGCAGAACATCCCGGTCCGTGGGGAGATCGGGAAGCAAGTACGCCGCGCGTTCATCGCGGACCCCGGCTGGGTGCTCCTTTCCGCCGACTACTCCCAGGTGGAGCTGCGCATCCTCGCCCATCTTTCTGGCGATCCGGGCCTGCTCGAGGCGTTTGCTCGCGGCGAGGATATCCACGCGAGCACGGCTTCCACCCTCTTCGGTGTGCCCACGGATCAAGTGACGCCGGAGCAGCGCCGTATGGCCAAGACGGTGAACTTTGGCCTGATGTATGGGATGAGCGAATACGGACTCGCCCAGCGGCTGGGGATCGAACAGGAGGAAGCAGCGCGCTTTATCGCGACCTATTTTCAGCGCTATCCCGCGGTGCGGCGCTACCTGGAAAAGACCGTACAGGAAGGACGGCGACTGGGCTACGTCTCCACGATCCTGGGACGACGGCGTTACATCCCCGAACTGAACGCCAGCAACCGCAACGTCCGTGCCGCCGCCGAGCGCGAAGCGATCAACGCCCCGATCCAGGGGAGCGCGGCGGACATTATCAAGATCGCAATGGTGCGCCTGCACCGAGCGCTCAAGGAGCAGGGACTGCGAAGCCGTATGCTCCTCCAGGTGCACGACGAACTGGTGCTCGAGGTGCCAGAGGAGGAGGTAGAGACCGTACCGCCCATGGTGGTCGAGATCATGGAAGGCGCCTACCCGCTGGCTGCGCCGCTCCGGGTGGAGGCGCACACGGGCCCGACCTGGGGAGACTTGAAATAGGGAAAGACGCGATGCGGCGAACCCTTCTTGCTGTTTTTGCCCATCCGGACGACGAATCGTTCGCCACCGGAGGTACCCTTGCCCGGTATGCGCGGGCGGGCGTGCGGGTGGTGCTCGGGTGCGCGACCCGAGGGGAAGCGGGGATCGTGCACGAAGAGGGGGTACCACAGCCCGAAGACATGGGGCGGGTACGGGAAGAGGAACTCCGCTGTGCATGCCGCGTGCTCGGGGTTGAGGAACTCCGCTTCCTGGGGTATCGCGATTCCGGTATGTCCGGGGCTCCGGACAACCACGATCCTCGGGCGCTCATCCAGGCCGACCCGGAGGAGGTCGTTTCCCGCATCCTGGCGCTCTTCCGCGAGTTCCGCCCCGAGGTTGTGGTGACGTTCGGCCCGGACGGAGGCTACGGCCATCCGGACCACGTGGCGGTGCACCGGTACGTGCGTCTCGCCTGGGAACGAGCCGCCGAACCCGAAGGCCCGCCGCGCAAACTGTACTTCCTGGCACGGCCCCGGTCGGCGTTGCGCCGCCTGCGGCAGAAGATGTGGGAGCTCGGTCTGGTCGACCGTCCCCCAAGTGAAGAGGAGATCGAACGTTTCGCCCTTCCTGACGAACAGGTGACCACCCGGCTGGACATCCGCTCCTATCTCGAGATCAAACGGCAGGCGCTGCGCTGTCACCGTACGCAGCTCGCCCCGACGAGCCCCTGGCTTCGGTTGCCGCCCGAGGAGATGGCCGAGCTTTGGGGCTACGAGTGGTTCACGCTGGCCGCATCCCGAGGGGTAGCGATCGAGGGGCCAGAAGATGACCTCTTCGCCGGATTGGGGTAGCCGATGGATGAGCGCAGGGCGCCCCCGCTTCGTTCGATGCTCTATATCGCCCTGTTGATCCTCTTTTTGCTTGCGGTGGTCATCCGCTGGAACGAAGCGGTGCAGGTGCTCCGCGTGCTTGCGCGATGCGACCCCGTTATGCTCGCGCTGGCCTGCCTGGCGCAGTTCGGCTACTTTCTCGCCCAGGCGGGCCTGTACCGGGAGATCGGCCATTCTGCCGGTCTCCCTTATCGCTATCGCCATCTTCTCCCGCTGGTGGTCGTGATGCCGTTCATGAGCGTCGTTGCCCCGAGCAGCGGGGTTTCGGTGATCGCGCTGCTGGCGGACGACGCCCGGCAACGGGGGATGCGGTCGGAACGCGCGATCATTGCCGGGGTCACCTACGTTGCCTTCTGCTACGCCAGCCTGGGGGTGGTCTTTCTCGTCGCCCTGGTCGACCTGTACCAGCAGGGGTTGCTCCGCTCCTACCAGAAATGGTCGGGTGTGGTGCTCGGGCTGGGACTGGCGGCGCTGCTTCTCCTCCTGGGGCTGGCGGGTTGGGCGCCGGTGTGGCTTGTGGGCTTCTTCGACCGGGTGCAGAGGCTATTTCGGAAGCTGAGGAAGCGGCTTGGCCGACCGTCCACACGCCCTTTTCGCAGCGCTGAGAGCGCTGTGCTGCAGCTGCATCAGGCGGTGCACGAGATCGTGCGGCAGCCACGTCGGCTGGCGGTTGCCGCCCTGTGGGCGCTCCTGGGCCAGGGGGCCAGCGCGCTGGTCCTTTACTTCGTTGTGCGTGCGCTCGGTCAGCAGGGGACCGTCCCTGTCGTGCTGGTAGGGTACAGCCTGAGCAGTGTGGTGACGAACATCTCTCCCACGCCGCAGGGCATCGGGTTTACGGAAGGGGCCATGGTGACCGTACTGCGCTCGCTGGGGCTGCCGCGCGACGGCGCCTGGGCGGTTACGCTGGCGTACCGCGGAGTGGCGTTCTGGTTTCCTCTTCTGGCTGGATTTTTCCTGGCGCGATCCCTGCCTACGTTCCACGGTCGGGTGCGGCCTGCCGAAGTGCCCCGGCCGGGCGACCCGCTCCCCCCAGCGGCGTGAGGGAGCAGCGGGGACGGATCGGAAGAAGCCGATCGCCGGCGTCCCCTGTGCCGCTGCTACCGGCCGATCCGGCGGTACAGCCGGTAGATCCAGGTGTGGAGGGAGAGGTCCCAGGCGCCCGTCGTGCGGACGAGCTGTCCACCGAAGCCCTGCTTGAAGCGGTACACTCCCCACAGTCCGTCCCGCACGTTCTTCTCACGCCGTCCGGCCCGGGGGTCCTCGCCTCGCGCTACGCTATCCGGGATGCCCCACAGATCGTAGCGTGTGCAGCCCCGCTCCCGGGCCCAGCGCATCGCTTCCCACTGCAAAAGGTAGGAGGGCATATGCTCCTGGCCCTCGCTGCGGGAAGCGCCGTACATATAGATGGCTTCCCTTCCGAACGCTGCTGCCCAGAGGGCGGCGAGTACCTGCCCTTCCCGCTCGGCGAAGAACAGACGGGCGCATTCAGTCTCGTTGAACAGGCGGTAAAAGGCCTGGTAGTACGGAAGCGTATGGATGCCGAAACGGTCGCGGCGGGCGGTCTCCTCCAGAAGCCGGTAAAAGAGCGGGACTTCCTCGATGCCGCGTGCCGGCCGCACGCTCACGCCCCGCCGCATCGCGAGGCGGATGTTGTAGCGCGTCTTCGGCTTCATCCGTGCCAGGAGGGATTCGTCGTCCACGGTAAGGGCGACGACCAGGGTGCTCTGCGGCTGCACCGGCGTCCCCGGACGGAAGCCCATCGTTTCCAGCGGAAAAGGAAGCGCTTCCGGGTGGTTCGGCTCGACCCGCAAGAAAACCGCTCGCCGCGTGCGCGCCGTTTCCACGAGGGCCTGCAGGAGGACGCGCACGGCCTCTTCGTCCGTCCAATCGACGACCGGGCCCCGCGGCACATAGGCGATCGTGAAAAAAGGCCATCGGCGCAGCAGGAGCTGGGCCGCGGCCCGGATGTTTCCCCGCTCGACCAGGGCGAGGCGCAACGGCTCCCAGCCGAAGTGTGCTTTCAGCTCTCCCCACGCGAAGGACTGCAAGAGATGGCCCTGTGGGTGGGCGGCCACGAACGCATCCCACTGTTCCCGCTCTGCTAAGCCGAACCGCTCGACCGGCATGGCGCTCCTTCCAGGAGTTCCACCTCGAGGGCAACGACTCCGAGCGCTTCCTTCTCCGGAGGGTAGAGTTCCCGCAGGGCAGCCAGCAGTGCCGCCCGATCCAGGTCCGGGGCGATGGCCCTGGGCTCTTCCTGGGCCAGGAGCTCCTCGAAGGAGCGATACCGGGCGATCCGGCGAATGCGCACGGGGTGGCGATCGTTCAGGCGCAGGATGTCCCCGGGCTCCAGCCGTGCGATGTTTGTGTAGGCCACGCGCACCTCGACGGTCTTGCGCCCCGCGAGGATCTGTTCGAGGTAGGGTTCACGCACCCACAGGACCTTTTCCCGTGGCATCAGTACGCTCGGGCAAAGACGGCCTGTTCGCGCGCCTCTGCGCCGCAGACGACGCAGCGGCCGCTTCCTCCGGGCTGGTTCAGCGGGATGTTGCGGATGGTGGCCTTGGTTTCCTCTTTCACCTTGGCCTCGCAGGCCGCAGAACCGCACCACCAGGCCCATGCAAAGCCCGTCTCGACCGCCTCGACCAGCCCGGCATAGTCCTCGGGATAGCGGGTGTGCTCTTCCCGGAAGCGGAGGGCCCGCTCGAACAGGTTCTTCTGTACCTCGTCCAGCAACGTCAGCACGCGTTCCCGAAGCCCGCTCAGCGGCACAGCTTCCCGCACGCCCGGGAAGTCGCGCCGGACGATGGTCACCTGGTCGGCCGCCGCGTCCCGCGGGCCGAGTTCCAGCCGCAACGGCACGCCCCGCATCTCCCAATCGTTGAACTTCCAGCCCGGGGTATAGCCCTCGCGGTCGTCCAGGCGGAAGCGCACCCCGTCCAATACGGCTTTGACCCGCTGGGCGACCTCCAGCACCTGCGTCCGTTCCGCCTCGTTCTTCCAGATCGGGACAAGCACTGCCTGGATGGGTGCCAGGCGCGGCGGCAACACGAGCCCCTGGTCGTCGCCATGCACCATCACGATGGCCCCGATCATCCGGGTGCTCATCCCCCAGGAGGTCTGCCAGACGTATTCCTGCTCGTTGCGTTCGTTGAGGAACTGGGTTCCGAACGCCCGGGCAAAGTTCTGGCCCAGGAAGTGGGAGGTGCCGGCCTGAAGCGCCCAGCCGTTGCCCATCATCGCCTCGATGGAGTAGCTCTCTACCGCTCCGGCAAACTTTTCCGACTCGCTCTTGCGGCCGGCGATCACGGGGATGGCCGCGTCGTTCTCCGCAAAGTCGCGGTAGACTTCCAGCATGCGGAGCGTCTCTTCCCGTGCCTCCTGCTCCGTCGCATGGGCGGTGTGGCCCTCCTGCCAGAGGAATTCGGTCGTACGCAGGAACAGGCGTGTGCGCATCTCCCAGCGGACTACGTTGCACCACTGGTTGATGAGCATCGGCAGGTCGCGGTAGGAGCGGATCCACTGCGCGAACATCGCGTTGATGATCGTTTCCGAGGTCGGCCGGACGACGAGCGGTTCCTCCAGCTTTTCCCCGCCGCCGTGCGTCACCACGGCCAGCTGCGGCGAGAACCCCTCGACGTGCTCCGATTCCTTCTGGATAAACCCCATCGGGATAAAGAGCGGGAAGTAGGCGTTCTGGTGGCCGGTGGCCTTGAATCGGCGGTCCAGCGCCTGCTGCACGTTTTCCCACAGGGCATAGCCATAAGGCCGGATGATCATGCAGCCGCGCACCGGGGCGTAATCCGCCAGTTCGGCCATCTGCACCACGTCGGTGTACCAGCGCGAGAAGTCTTTGCTCCTTGGAGTGACCTTCTGTGCCATCTTTCTACCCTCCGCTCGCTCCGCCTCTATTGCAGCTGCCAGCCCTTATGCGACCCGCCGGATCCCGGTCTGGATCCAGTCCAACACGGAGTGAGAAGTGCCGGCGAGGACGAATCCGACTGCGAACTCCAGAACGCGCCGCGGGTACCGCAGAGCGATGTCCTGCCAGAACCGGTGCCATCCGTCCAGCCACAGGAGCCCTGGCCCGCCCACCGCCTGTAGCCCCAGGCACAGCCCCGCGATCGTACCCTCCAAGATCACCGCAAAATAGAGCACGCGCAAGAGAGGCCCGACGATCAACCCGTGCGAAAGCCAGCTGCGGTGTGCTACCAGGCGTTCGTACGGCCACCAGAGCCAGCGCAGTGGTCCCCAGCGGTGTGCCTGTTCGCTCGATACGTCCAGATCGCACGAGAACATCCATCCCGAAAGGAGGTGTCCACCACTCACCATCGCGCAGGAGAGCCATCGGTTGTCCGACGGGATGGCCCAAGTTGCGGGGATCAGCAAGGTTGCCCCTGCCAGGGTAACCGCATCGTGTACCTGCGCGTCCGGCATCGGCCGTGTACTCCTCGTCGTCTCGTGCTACTCGGGCCGGGCGGGCCGCCGCACCTCGTGGCAATGGCGGCAGCGTGCCTCGTACCGTTCGGCTGCGCCCACGAGGATGACCGGGTCGTCGTAGGACGCCGGCTCGCCGTCGATCAGCCGCTGGGTGCGGCTGGCCGGAGCTCCGCAGCGCACGCAGATGGCCCGCAGCTTATCCACCTCTTCGGCCCGGGCCATCAGGAGCGGCATTGGCCCGAACGGTTCGCCGCGAAAGTCCATATCCAGGCCAGCAACGATCACCCGGATGCCCCGGTTGGCCAGGCTTTCGCACAGCTCCACGATGCTCTCGTCGAAGAACTGGGCTTCGTCGATCGCGACCACGTCGGTATCCGGATCGATGCGGGCAGCGATCTCGGCGGCGTTGTCCACGGGCACGGCGGCCGCCCGGAGGCCGTTGTGCGAAGCGATCTGTTCCGTGGTGTAGCGGGCGTCCAGGCTGGGCTTGAAAACCTGCACCTTCTGGCGGGCGATCTGGGCGCGGCGCACGCGTCGGATCAGTTCCTCCGTCTTGCCGCTGAACATGCTCCCGCAGATCACTTCGATCTGTCCGCGCTGGGGTATGCCGCTCATCCTCCGGCTCCTCTCCATCACGGTTTCCGGTCGACGCCTAAAGAAAAGGAGGAGGCCTACGCTTCGGCTGCCTCCTCCTCAGGATGTGACCGAACGGCAGGAGGCAACTAGTCGGCCTCCTCCGCAGGCGAGCCCTGTTCATCCGGCAGTTCGATGATCAGCCGGGCCTGGCGCCGCTCCTCTTTCGCGCGTCGGCGCTCCTCAGAGACCTGCTGCAGGCGCTGGCTTGTCTCGACGCGCTGCATGAAGCGCTCCACCTGGCCAGCCGTGTCCACGATCCGCTGCTCGCCGGTGTAGAAGGGATGGCACTTGGAGCAGATGTCCGTCTTTAACAGCGGGCGCGTGGAGCGCGTCTTCCAGGTGTTGCCGCAAGCACAGATGACGGTCGCTTCGACATATTCCGGGTGAATCCCTGGCTTCAAAGGGAACCTCCTCAGAGGGTCGGGTAGACGCTCACGCGCTTCTGCTGGCGGGAGCACGGCTCAAAGCGCACATAACCGTCGATCAGGGCATAGATGGTGTAATCGCGCCCAAGCCCGACGTTGTTGCCGGGCTTGATGCGGGTCCCGCGCTGGCGGACCAGGATCGTCCCCGCGCGGACCCACTGCCCCGCGTACCGCTTGACTCCCAGCCGCTTCGAATGGCTATCCCGACCGTTCCGTGTACTACCGACGCCTTTCTTGTGGGCCATGGCTTTCCTCCTCGCCTGCTAGGCTTCGATGGCATCGATGAGCAGGCGGGTCAACTCCTGACGGTGCCCCGAGCGGACCCGGTACCGCTTCTTCGGCTTGTACTTGAAGACGACGATCTTGGGCCCGCGCTCGTGGGCGAGCACGGTCGCGCGCACCCGGGCTTCCGGGACCACGGGGGAACCCACGCGGACGCCTTCCGCGCCGGCAACCAGGAGTACCTGATCCAGCTCAACCTGGTGACCGGGCTCGACGGGCAAGCGCTCCACGAGGATCGTCTGCCCCGGTTCGACCCGGTATTGCTTTCCTCCCGTTCGAACAATGGCGAACACGGTTTGCTCCTCACAGCGATCGGTTTCGTTTCGCAACGCCAAATGATAACAGAGAAGAAGCGCTTTGTCAAATCGCGAGCTTTCACGCCGAGGAAACGCGGTGCCAAAGCAGCCTGATCCTTACAGGCATGGCGCGCGCCCGGGCTGCATCCGATCTTGCCGTTGTTCGTAGGCGTAGGACTCGCTGTACTTCCGGCACATCCGTCCCTCACCACGGCGCTTAAGAGCCGGTTCAGGCATCGTGTGGTTCGTCGTGGCATATACCTCGAGCGGGCTGCTCCGGTCGGGACCGAGGTTCAACGCGCCCGTGTATTGCTGCACCCTGTGCAGCTGCCCCCGCGCGTCCCGCGTACACGGTAGTTCGCCTTATCCCTTCATGCCCGGGGTTTAACCCCCGCAGCCGGGTTGCGGTTGCTGATCAGGGACGGGGCCGAGGGCCTGAGAAAAGCCGGACTTTTACAGCCGGGTTCCTTTCCAGCTCCGCCATTTCCACTGAAAGCCAGCTTGAAGGGCGCATGAGCGCATCCTGAATAAACCGTACGCTACCACTGGGGGCGTTCTGTTTGACAGGAGGCCCGCCTTGTGCTAAATTGACGACAGTGGTAATGCGGTACATTGTCAACCCGGCCGGCGGAGGCGCCCGATGCCCGGATGCTAGGGCTAACCAGGGGGAAACCGGTGCAAGTCCGGTGCTGTCCCGCAACTGTGAGGGTGGGGATCCCTATCCCACCCAAGCCAGGTCGCCCACCTCCGTCCGTTCTCTTGACCACCTTCGCGGAAAGGGGGTGAGAGAGCAAGAAGAATTTGTCCGATTGCTTTCCCCCTCCGAAAGGAGGGGGTTCTTGTTTTGCCAACAGGAGGATACTGTATGCGCACCTCTCGTTTCCTTATGGCGCTGGCTCTGGTCGTGTACGCGATCGTCCCTGTAGCCACCGTACAAGCCGCCGGGCCATACCGCGGTGCCGCGCTCGGCTCGCTGGCGTGGGTCGCCGCCCAACAGCAACCGGACGGCAGCTTCCCTGGTTTCGGCCCGGGGTCTACCGCGGATGCCGTCTTTGCCATCTGTGCTGTGGATGGCGACCCGAACGGTTTCCTTCGGGAAGGCAATTCGCCGATTTCCTACCTGGGTCAACACGCCGCTGAAGTCGCTGCGAGCGCAGGCAGCGCCGCCAAGACGATCCTGGCCGCAGTTTGCGCGGGCAAGGATCCGCGGGCCTTCGGAGGGGTGGATCTGCTGGCGGCCCTGGACAAGAGCTATGACCCCGCGTCGGGACATTACGGGACCGACCTTGCCGGCCACGCCTTCGCGATGCTCGCCCTCGCCTCGGTCGGCCGGCCCATCCCGGATCCCGCCGTACGCTGGCTGAAGCAGGCACAGACCCCGGAAGGTGGCTGGTCGTGGAGCGGGGACCCCGCGCCCGGCGGCGCCGACACGAACTCCACCGCGCTGGCCATCCAGGCGCTTATTGCGGCCGGTGTTCCGGCCGGAGAGGCAGCCATTCAGAATGCTCTCGCCTACCTGCACACCCAGCAGAACGACGACGGAGGCTTTCCCTACCAGAAGCCCAGCCCCTGGGGCACGGACACGGATGCAAATTCCACGGCGTACGTCATCCAGGCGCTGGTGGCTGCGGGGGAGGACCCAGAAGGCCCCTCCTGGACCCGGAACGGGAAAACCCCCTTGCACGCGCTCCTGAACCTTCAGCTTCCCAGCGGGGCGTTCCTGTGGCAGGCGGCAGTCCCGGGGGAAAACGCGCTCGCCACCTACCAGGCGATCGTGGCGCTCATGCTGCGCCCGTTCCCGCTCGTGCACACACCGCTCGCCGAGCCCGTACTCTTGCCCAAGACCGGGCTGCCGGGTCAGGGACCAGCAGTGCTGGCGGGCGTCGGCGGTGTGGCAATGCTCCTGGGGCTCGCCCTGCGTTGGCGCGCCTGCGCGCATCGCTGATCAAGCGCTAACAGTGGAGGTCCCTATGGCCCAGGCAAGGGAACAACGTCGCGGACTGGTGCAGGTGTATACCGGGGACGGCAAGGGAAAGACGACGGCTGCGCTCGGGCTGGCGCTGCGCGCAGCAGGGCACGGCCTGCGCACCTACATCGGCCAGTTCATGAAGGGCCAGCCGTACGGGGAGCTCGAGGCCGCCCGCCTTCTTACCCCCTATCTGACGATCGAGCAGTACGGCCGGCCTTCCTTCGTGCACGTCGAGCGGGCCACCCCGGAGGACATCCGCTGCGCCCGCGACGGCCTCGCCCGGGCCCGGGAAGCCCTTCTCAGCGGCTGCTATGACATCGTCGTCCTGGATGAGGTGTGCGTTGCCCTTCATTTCGGGCTCCTTTCGCTTCGCGAGGTACTGGGGCTGCTCGACGAGCGTCCCGAGCAGGTCGAGCTGATCCTCACCGGACGGCGCGCGCCGCAAGAACTGCTCGCGCGGGCGGACCTCGTGACCGAGATGCGGGAGATCAAGCATCCCTATGCATCCGGGGTGCCCGCGCGTGCGGGGATCGAGTATTAGCGATGGTTCCTCCCTTGGGGTGGACGAAGGCATTGCCTTCGTCTACCCCAAGGGAAGGATTACGGGGATTCACGGCGACGTTTTGCATACGGAGCAGCCCGTGGGCAAACGGCAACTGTGGTGGGCGATTGCGGCGATATCGGTCCTTGCGGTAGCCCTCGTACCGGGGCCCGGGGAGGCACAGGGGCCCCATCGCGCAGCGCTCGTGGTGGACTTTGGGGACGGGCGGATCGTCGTGCGTCTGGTCGAGTTCGCGGAGGAATCGATCACCGGCGTCGAGCTGCTGCAGCGCTCAGGGCTGGACGTCGCACTGCTCCCCGGCTTTGGCATTGGTACAGCGCTCTGTGCGATCGAAGGCGTCGGATGTCTCCCGATGCCGCAGGAATGTTTCTGCGCCTGTCGGGGAACTCCCTGCCGCTACTGGAGCTATTTTCAGTGGAGCGATGCCGGCTGGATTTATTCGCCTGTCGGCGCAGGGGAGCGCCACCTGCGCGACGGCGATGCGGACGGCTGGGTCTGGGGGGACGGCAAGACGCCTCCCGGGCTCGCAACCTGGGAGGAGATGCTCGCGCAGGCAGCGGCGCCTACCCCTACCCCGACATCTCCGGCGCCCCCGGCAACCCCGTCCCCTTCCCTCGTCCCGACCGTCCCGCCTTCGCCGACGGTTTCCCCGAGTGCTACTCCGGCGCTGCGGATGCTTTCCCCCACGGAAGCGGTGCCGTCGCCCATCCCGAGCGCGACGCCGCTGCCGACGGCCGTCCCGTCGCCCGCTGCTCCGGAGAAAGGCCGCCGGCCGCTCCGGGTGTCCCTCGAGGCCTGGGCATTCGGGGGCACAGTGCTCGTGTTCCTGGCGCTCTGGCTCTGGGTGCGGCGTCGGAGATAGGATCGTGGAGCTGGGTTCCCGCCTGATAGAAATCTACCACAGGCTGTATCAGGCGTACGGGCCCCAGGGCTGGTGGCCCGGAGAGAGCCCCTTCGAGATCATGGTGGGCGCAATCCTGACACAGAACACTTCCTGGCGGAACGTAGAACGCGCGCTTGCGCGACTGAAGGCTGAGGGCCTGCTCTCGCCGGAGAGGCTGTACGCGCTCCCGCTGGAAGAACTTTCGGAACGACTCCGGCCGGCCGGCACCTACCGGGTGAAAGCGGCGCGCCTGCGCGCCTTTCTCGAGTACCTGTTTCGCGTGCACGAGGGCGACCCCGGGCGCCTGGCGCAAGGGGAGCTCGAAACAGTGCGCCGCGCGCTGCTTGCTGTTCCGGGTATCGGGCCGGAGACGGCCGATAGCATCCTCCTCTACGGGGCCGGCCATCCGACTTTCGTGGTCGATGCCTATACGATGCGCCTCCTAGAGCGGCTGGGGCTGCTCCCGGCGGGGGCATCTTACGCGGACTGTCGGACGCTCTTTATGGCGCACTTGCCTCCCGATCCGCAGCTTTTTAACGAGTACCACGCCCTGATCGTGCGCCACGGCAAGGAACGCTGCCGCAAGCGCGGGCCCCGTTGCTCCTCTTGCCCGCTCTTGGACCGATGCGCCTACGGCGTCGCTCAAACCGGGGAGGAAAGCGATGGAAGCGCTGGAGCGGTGGGAACCGCCCGCTGACTGGTTGCGCATCACCGCGGTGGACGTGCACACGGAAGGCGAACCGCTGCGGGTGATCGTGAGCGGCTTTCCGATGCCCGAGGGCCGGACGATCCTGGATCGCCGGCGGTACCTGCGGGAACGCTGGGATCACCTGCGTACAGCGCTGATGTGGGAGCCCCGCGGCCACGCGGACATGTATGGATGCATCGTGACCCCGCCGGTCAGCCCGGAAGCCGACGTCGGGATCCTGTTCCTGCACAACGAAGGCTACAGCACGATGTGCGGCCACGGGGTGATCGGTGTGGTGAAGGCGCTGCTGGAGACCGGCGTATTGCCCGTGCAAGCGCCGGAAACCACCGTGCGGCTGGACACGCCGGCCGGCCTGGTCACCGCACGGGCGCGCATCCGCGACGGCCACGTGGCGAGCGTGCGCTTCGAGAACGTCCCTTCGTTCGTGCTGGCGCTGGACGAGCGGGTGCGGTTGCCCGGCCTGGGGTACATCCGCTACGACCTGGCCTTCGGGGGCGCCTTCTACGCCTTTGTGCGCGTCGAGGCCCTCGGGCTTCGCGGGGTAGCGACGGAACTGCACGACCTGATCGCCTGCGGCCGGGCCATCAAACGCGCAATCGCGGCTTCCCGCCCGATCGACCATCCCTCCGAATCGGACCTGGGCTTCCTCTACGGGACGATCTTTGTAGCGCCTGCCCAGAGCGAAGGCGTGCACAGCCGGCACATCTGCGTCTTTGCCGAGGGCGAAGTGGACCGCAGTCCCACCGGCACCGGCGTGAGCGCGCGCCTGGCCATCCTGCACGCGCGAGGGGAGGTCGGTATAGGGGAAACGCTCGCCATCGAGAGCATCATCGGCAGTCGCTTTCTGGGTCGTATCGTTCGCGCGACAGCGGTTGGCCCCTACACAGCGGTCATCCCCGAGGTCGAGGGGACCGCCTTTCTCACCGGCCGCCACGACTTCTGGATCGACCCGGCCGACCCGCTGCGCTGGGGGTTTATCCTGCGGTGACCGCGCCCCCCGCTACCGCAGGTCGACCCAGTTTTCGCCGAGGAGCTCGAGCGGATGGATGTCCTGATACTGGATGCCCCATACCTGTACCCGGTACCTGCCTGGAGGCAACCCACCGATGCGCGCGCTGACGTGGTAGGCGCACATGCATCGGCAAACCTCGCCTTCGTTTGTCTCGATCACCTTGAGCAGGTTGCCCTGGCGCTCGAGGTCGAGGGCAATCCGAGCACAGCAGACATATCCGACATCCTGTTCGATGCGGATCTGCGAGTCGCGGGCGACGATCTCGACCCGTTCCTTCAGATCAGGGGACCAGGCGCTCTCCTGGCAGGGGCCGACGGTGTACGAGAAGGTCGTCGCCGAACCGCAGCTCAGGGCCAAGAGGAGCGTCGCGAGGACCAAGAGGATCCACTGAAGCCGGGCCATGTTGCACCTCCCTGGGTCGAGTCGGAGCTGCGCTCCAAAGGGGACTACACGATCATGATGCTCCGGTTTGCCTTGCTGTCAAGCGAGGCGCGTAAGGCCGGGACACAAGCTGGGACACGACCTCGACGCCCCCGCTTCTCGTCCTTCAGGCTCAGAACTGCAAGCCCCCTTACCTTATTCTCCCGCTGCTGAGTGCCAGGAGCAGGGGGGAATCCGATTGCTCCCGATGCCCTCTCCCGCCATCGAACGGCGGGCGGGAGAGGGGCAATGCCCAGGCCACAGGCGGAGAACCTTCGCATCCGGACGAGGAGGGACGAAGGCGAGCCTGTTTCTGGGAGCCCAGATGTCGTTTGCTTCCCATAAGACCACAGTTCGGGAGCTGTTGCTTTCGATCCCTCGAGGACAGGTGACCGGCAGGCCGAAGAGCCATAGCCCGACCGTTGAGCACCGGCCGAATGGTCAAACCCCAGCCTCGACCCGGGGCCGCTACGCGATTCGAGCCGACGGCTTGCCCCCTGGAAGAAAGCCCTGCCGGGAGGGGACTCTGTTTGCCGGGCGCTGTCAGGTATAGTACAATGGCTGGTGGGCCGTTGCCGGCGGCCGAATTCAGGGCCGCACGGTACA
>JBDOIE010000096.1:0-8929 GCA_041082245.1 Chloroflexia bacterium | reverse complement strand
CGTCATCTCCCGCCTCGAGGTCATGTGCCTCATGGCCGGTATGAACCTCCCCTCCAAGGCCATCCGCGAGCAGATCGCCTCCGCCATCCAGCTCATCGTCCATATGTCCCGCCTCCGCGACGGCTCCCGCCGCGTCACCCAGGTCTCCGAAATCCAGGGCATGGAAGGCGACCAGATCATCCTCCAGGACATCTTCGTCTTCGAATCCCACGGCCTCCAAAACGGCCGCGTGATCGGCCGCCTCCGCCCCACCGGCTTTGTCCCTCGCTGCCTCGACCAGCTCGCCGCGATGGGCGAAGTGCTTCCGACCACGATCTTTCAGCCCGAGGGGCGAGTCCGCTTCTGACCTGCAAGGAGGCGACATGCTGATCGGAGAACGTGTCCGGCTGCGGGCGATCGAGCGCGAGGACCTCCCCCGCTGCGTGGCCTGGCTGAACGATCCCGAGGTCATCCAGTATCTGACGCTCTATATGCCGCTTTCCCACGAGGACGAGGAACGGTGGTTCGAACAGTACCTGCAGGATCCGCGGCGCAAAGTGCTCGCGATCGAGACCGAAGAGGGCGAGCATATCGGGAACATCGGCCTCGAGGAGATCGACTGGAAGAACCGCTGCGCGGAGCTCGGGATCTTTATCGGGGACAAGCAGCACTGGGGTCAGGGGTACGGGACGGATGCCATCCGTACCCTGTTGCGCTTTGCCTTCGAGGAACTCAACCTGAACCGCGTGTACCTGCGTGTGTTCGCCTTTAACGAGCGGGCCCGGCGTTGTTACCTGCGCTGCGGGTTTGTAGAGGAAGGGCGGCAGCGCCAGGCGCACTTTACCGCAGGCCGTTACCACGACGTCATCCTGATGTCGATCCTGCGCTCGGAGTGGGATGCTTCTCAAGCGGCTCCGTCTGCCGCAACACCGGAGGGGTAGCGATGAAATTTACGGGACAAAAAAACTCCCCCTGGCGGGCGGGGCCTCCTAGTGAGGGCGTCCGACCACCAGGGGCACTAGGGGAAGGGAGTACTTGTATTATACTAAGGAAGTGGAAATTTGTCAAGTCGGCATAAAAACCGAAAGGAGAGCTGCCGTGGAGCGCTTTCGTGAGTATGCCCGCACGCACCTGAAGGAAGCCGTTGAAGAACTCTCCGCCCTTTGCGCGCTGCCCAGCGTCGCCGGCCGGCCGGACGTTCTGCGCGAGACCGCGCAGCGCGTCGCCCAGGCGCTCGAGCGGTCCGGCCTGGAAACGCACCTCTTCGAGACAGGCGATGGTGCCCCGATCGTCTGGGGCGAGCGGCTGGTCCCCGGTCGGCCGACCGTGCTGTTCTACGACCACTATGACGTCCAGCCTCCGGGAGACGAGGCCGCTTGGCAGTTCCCGCCCTTTGCCCCGCGCCTCTACCGGAACCGCCTGTACGGCCGGGGGGTGGTGGACAACAAGGGAAACCTCGTCGCCCGCCTGTGGGCACTGCGCGCCTGGAACGCGCTCGCCGGTGGGCTTCCCGTCGGCGTGCGCTTCCTTGTCGAAGGGGAAGAAGAAAGCGGCAGCCCGAACCTCGCCGCGTTCGTGGAACAGCACGCGGAGCGCCTGCGCGCCGACGGCTGCATCTGGGAAGCCGGCGACATCAGCAGCCGTGGACGCGCGCACCTCTACCTGGGCATGAAAGGCGTCCTTTCCGTGGAACTGGAAGCGCGCGGGGCAGCGACTGACCTCCACTCCGGCTGGGCCACGATCGCACCCAACCCGGCCTGGCGGCTCGTATGGGCGCTGAGCCGCATCAAGAGCCCGGACGAAGAGATCCTCATCGACGGGTTCTACGACCGGGTGGAGGGGCCCAGCCACGAGGAAATCCGGCGCGCTAAGCGCCTCCCGTTCCCCGAGCAAGAAGTGCTGCGGAACTGGCAGGTGCCCCGTTTCCTCCAGGGTCTCACCGGGGGAAACCTTCTTCTGTGCCAGTTCTACTCCCCCACGGCCACGATCAACGGCTTCGAGGCCGGCCGCATCGACGAGGGTGTGCGTACGGTCGTGCCGGCGGTCGCCCGGGCACGCCTCGACTTCCGGCTGGTCCCCAAGCAGGAGCCGAAGGAAGTGCTGGAGCTGCTCCGGAAACACCTGGAGCGCGAAGGGTACGGCGACATCGAGGTGCGAGAACTGGGGATGTCGTTCCGGCCGTTCCGCACCGATCCGCAAGCGCCTTTCGTGCGGGCGGTCGTGGAAGCCACCCGAACAGCCCTCGGATGCGCTCCCGCCGTGTTCGCAACCTCCGGCGGCTCCGGGCCTATGGCCCAGGTGGGAGAAACGCTCGGACTCCCGATCGTAAGCCTGGGGATCGGACACGCGGGGGCCAACATCCACGGGGCGAACGAAAACGTCCGCCTGAAAGACCTCGAACGCGGCATCGTGCACGTGGCTGCGATCCTCGAGCGGCTGGCGGAGGGGTTGCCGGCGTGAGGGGGGCGCCACTCTGTTCGGTGATCGTGGTCAACTGGAACGGGCGGGATCTCCTTGGCCCCTGCCTGCAAGGGCTGCGGGAGCAACGCCAGCAGGACTTCGAGGTGCTGCTCGTGGACAACGCCTCGAGCGACGGCTCCGCGGCCTGGGTGCGGGCCCACTTTCCCGAGGTGCGCGTGATCGAAAACGCGCGCAACCTGGGTTTCGCCGGGGGCGCAAACGTGGGATTTGCTGCATCGCAAGGGGAGTACCTGGTCGTGCTGAACAACGACACACGCCCGGAGCCGCAGTTCCTCGAGGCGCTGGTGGACGCTGCGCAGGGCGATGCGCGGATCGGCATGGTGGCCGGCGTGCTCGTCTTCGCCCATCGACCCGAGTATATCGCCTCGGCCGGCATCCGGATGCAGTGGGACGGGGTCGCGATCGACTACCTGGCTGGCCAACCCCGTTCCCTTCTCCCTGCTGCGCCGGTGGAAGTTTTTGGCCCAAGCGGCGGAGCCGCGCTCTACCGCCGGGCGATGCTCCGGGAAATCGGCCCGTTTCGGGAGGACCTTTTCGCCTATCTCGAGGATGCAGAACTCGCCTGGCGCGCCCGACTGGCCGGCTGGCGCTGTCTGCTGGCCCCGAAGGCCATTGTGCACCACGTCTACTCCGCCACCAGTGGCCTGGCTTCTCCGTTCAAATCGTTCCAGCTCGCCCGTAACCGCCTGCTGCTCCTTTTCCTCGCCTTCCCGGCCGGACTCTGGCTTCGGTTTGCCCCGTTCATCGCGGCGTACGACCTCTTCGCCTGTCTCTACGGGCTCCTGAGCGGGGATGTGCAGGTGGTGCGAGGGCGCCTGGCAGCCTTGCATGCCCTTCCCCGCCTTTGGGAGGAGCGACGCGCCTTGCAGCAGCGCCGGAGGGTTTCCCTGCGTGAGCTCGTGCGGCTGCTCGACCCGCCCATGGCCCCCTGGTCGGTGCTGCAGCTGCGGCGCAAGATCGAATGTCTCGCGGGGTAACATCTATCAGGAGGTCCGATGCCCGCCGAACGCCTCTACTACGACGACCCTTTCCTCTGGAACTTTACCGCCCGCGTGACCGCCCGCAAGGCCATCGCGGGCCGGCCGGCTGTGGCCCTCGATCGCACCGCCTTTTATCCTACCTCCGGCGGCCAACCCCATGACCTGGGGACGCTCTCCGGCATCTCTGTGCTCGAGGTGGTCGAGGAAGAGGGCGAAATCTGGCATATCCTTTCCGAGGAACTCCCGGAAGACGACGTCAGCGCCCAGATCGACGGCGAACGGCGCTTCGACCATATGCAGCAGCACACCGGGCAGCACATCCTCTCACAGGCCTTTCTGGAACTGTGTGGCGCGCATACGGTGGCCTTCCACCTCGGGGCGACCGAATCCACGATCGACCTGGACCGGGTGGACCTTTCGCCGCACCAGTTGCACACGGTCGAGGAACGTGTGAACGAGATCGTTTTCCAGGATCGCCCGGTGATCGCGCGCTTTGTCACGGCAGAGGAATTGGCACGCCTTCCGTTGCGCAAGCCGCCCCGCGGACACAAGCGCGTGCGCGTGGTCGAGGTCGAGGGGTACGACTGGTCGCCCTGCGGTGGGACGCACTGCACCCGCAGCGGCCAGGTCGGTTGCCTGCGCATCCTGCGTGCGGATCGCCAGGGAAACGAAACGCGTATCACCTTCCTCTGCGGCTGGCGGGCGTTGCGCGACGCCCGCTGGAAGCACGAGGTGCTGAGCCGGATGGCCACTTCCCTCAGCGTGGGCATCCCCGACCTGCCGGAGACGATAGGACGCCTGGCCGCGTCCGTAGAGGAGCTGCGTCGGGCGCTGGCCCGTGCCCAGCGCCAGCTCCTGGAGGCGGAGGCAACCGACCTGTACCGCCGCGGAGAACCCCTGGGCGATGCCCGCCTGGTGGTCGCGCACTGGGCGGAGCGGCCCTGGGAAGAAGTGCGCACGCTCGCGCGGGCGATCGCGGCGCTCCCCGGGGGCGTCGCTCTCCTCGGGGTGACCGGCGAGACCGCGCGCCTCTGCTTCGCGCGCGCCGAAGGCCTGCCGTGGGACATGGCCGCGCTCGTGCGGGAGGCCGCGCAGCAGCTGGGCGGGCGCGGGGGCGGCCGGCCGGACGACGCCCAGGGAGGCGGTCCGGAAGCGGGCAGGATCGAGCAAGCGCTCACGCTGGCGGCGGAGCGGCTGCGCGCGATGGGCCAGGAGCCGCGTTCTGGAGCCGCCTGACGCGCTTCCAGAGGAGGCGCTGGCTATGAGAAAGGGCTTGTTTCTCCTTTTCCTTGCGTGCATCCTGGCGACTGCCGCATGCGGTGCGGCAACCCCGCCCACAGCGACTCCTCCGGCAACCCGCCGGCCGGCCGTCATCCCCACAGAGGACCTCTATGCACCGCTCCGGCAATGGATGGTCGACCGGCAGATCGCCGCGCGTGGCATCCGGAACGAGCGCGTGCTCGAGGCTATGCTGCAAACCCCCCGGCACCTGTTCGTCCCGCCCGACTATATCGCCCAGGCCTACGAGGACCACCCCTTGCCGATCGGCTACGGCCAGACGATCTCCCAACCCTATATCGTCGCCCTGATGACCGAGATGCTCGACCCGCAGCCGGACGACGTCGTGCTGGAGGTCGGCACCGGCTCGGGGTACCAGGCAGCGGTACTCGCGTACCTCGTGCGGCACGTCTACACCGTGGAGATCATCCCCGAGCTGGCCGAGAGCGCGGCCAAACGGCTCCAGGAACTCGGCTACACGAATGTCACCGTGGCCAACCTGGACGGCTACTATGGCTGGGCGGAGCACGCTCCTTTCGACAAGATCATCGTCACCTGCGCGCCGGACCATGTCCCGCCGGACCTCGTGGCGCAGCTGCGCGAGGGAGGACGCATGGCGATCCCGGTGGGCCCCCCGGGGTTGGGGCAAACGTTGTGGCTGGTGGAGAAAAAGCCGGGAGGGGAAATCGCGACCACAAACTACGGTCTGGTGAGCTTTGTCCCGCTCACCGGGGGACACGAGAAGGAAAACCCATAGAAACCCTCAGGCCGTCCCGCCCAGCGCCTCGATGAGGAGCGGGAGCACCCGACGCGCATCCCCTACGATCCCGAAATCCGCCTCCTGGAAGATACGTGCCTGGGGATCGATGTTGATCGCGACCACCACCCCGGCATCGCGGATGCCGACCGTATGCTGCATTTCCCCCGAGATGCCGACTCCGATATAGAGGCGCGGGCGAATGGTGAGCCCGCTCTGGCCGATCATCTGCCCTTCGGAGATCCAGCCCGCATCGAGCGGCGGGCGGGTACCTCCGACCGCGGCCCCCAACACATCGGCAAGCCGCTCGATCAGTTTCCACCCCTCGCGATCCCCCATCCCGGCACCGCCGGCGACCACGATTTCGGCCTCGGCCAGCGGGCGGCTCGGTGCCGGTTGCGGCACAAACTCCAGGAAGCGCGTACGGATCGCCCGCGGATCGAGCTCCACCGGCACGCGGACAACCTGTCCCTGTCGCCCTCCCCGGGGCAAGGGCCGCGGAAAGACGCCCGGACGCACCGTAGCCATCTGCGGCCGGCGCTCGGGGCAGAGGACCGCGCACATCCCGCGTCCGCCGAACGCCGGCACGATCTGCCGCAGGAGGCCGTCCTCCCCCAGCTCCAGGCCGGTGACGTGCGCCGAAAGGCCCGTCCCGAGCTCTGCGGCCACCCGGGGCGCCAGATCCCGCCCGACGGCGGTGTGCCCCATAAGGAGCACATCCGGCCGGTGTTCCCGGGCGAGCGCCACCAAGACGGAGGTATATGCATCGCTGGTGTAGCGCGCCAGGAGAGGGTGATCCGCAAGGTAGACCGTGTCCGCTCCGTACCAGATCAGCTCCTCGGCGAGGCCCTCTATCCCGTGGCCGAGAAGAAGCGCCTCCAGGGGTCGCCCGCGAAGGTCCGCAAGTTCCCGCGCGCGCCCGAGGAGCTCCGGAACCACCCCCGCCAGGACACCGTCGCGCTGTTCTGCGAAAACCCAGAGCGCCCCGCTCACGGGTTTTCTCCCCGGGGCCGCCGACCCTCAACGATCACCGCAACGAAGACCAGCGCGAGCGCCACTGCTTCTGCAAGGCTGAGGAGAAGAGAACCGTACCTCAAGAAAAAGAGCGTCCTGTGGGGAGGCAAGGTCGAGCGCGGTACCCAGGATGTCCAAAGATTCGTGAGCCAGATTCCGCCGATGCCTGCGAGGAACAGTAAGGCAGCACCGATCGCAGCGATCAACGCGCCTGTACGGCGAGGGGAGCTCAGGTACACGACGCAGAGTACAACGGCTCCGATCAACGCCACCGATGTAGGAATGATTCGCAGCACCCATGCCAGCTGAACGATCATACCCGTCTCCTTCCGACAGGAACCCTACCGCCGAGATGAATCGGGCAGGACAGCGAGCGCGCGCAGCCGCTCGAGAAGCGCCCGGACGACCTCCTCCGGCTCTCCGACCAGCCGCTCCTGCCTGCGTCCTGTCTGGGGCATCCACATGTCGCCCATCTGGGTGGGCGAACCCTGCAACCCGCACAGCGCCGGGTCGATCTCACCGGCGAGGTCCACCGCGCTCCACACGTGGAGCGGCCGGTTGCGCGCCTGCACCACCCCCATCAGGCTCATCCCGCGCGGACGGTTCGCCTCGCGCGTCACCGTGAGCACGGCCGGCAGGCGCACTTCCACCCGGGCGTATCCGTCTTCCATCCGCCAGCGGGCGACGAGGCGCTCCGGCGTGACCTCTTCCAGACCACAGACATAGGTGAGATGTGCAAAGCCCAGGAAATGGGCGAGCTGCGGCCCGACCTGGCCGGTGCTGCCGTCTACGCTTTCCGCCCCGCACAGCACGAGGTCGGGCATCCCCCAACGGCGGATGCCAGCCGCAAGGACGTAGGCGGTAGCCAGAGTATCGGCGCCCGCGAAGGCCCGGTCGGTGAGCAGGAGCGCTTCGTCCGCTCCCAGCGCCAGGGTTTCGCGCAGCACCTCGGCGGCAGAGGGCGGCGCCATACTGAGGGTGCGGATGCGTCCCCCGAGGCGCCCCCGGATCTGGAGCGCTGCCTCCAGCGCGTGGCGATCGAGCGGATTCAGGATCGTCTCCACGCCTTCGCGCTGCAACACCTTACGCACCGGGTCGAGCGAGAGCTTCGACCACTGTTTCGGATCGGGGACCGGCTTTACGCAGACGACGATCTCCATCGCCCTCTAGCCCTTCAGGGCCGCGCGGCCCACGACGATGCGCATGATCTCGGAGGTTCCTGCCGAGGGGATAAGGATGGCGGCATCGCGGTACAGTTGCTGAGCGACGTATTCCTGGAGCCACCCGTAGCCGCCGTAGATTTCGCCACAGTACCGTGCAGCGGTCATCGCGGCCTCGGTGGCGAACAACTTGGCCTTGGACATCTCGACGTCGCAGCGCATGCCCTGGTCCTTCATCCAGGCGGCGCGGTAGCAGAGCAGGCGAGCGGCATCGAGGAGGACGGACATGTCCGCGATCTTGAACTGGATCGCCTGGTACTGACCGATCGGGGAGCCGCCGACGACGCGCTCGTTGGCAAAGCGCACCGATTCCTGGAGGGCCCGCGCGATGATCCCCAGGGCGGTGGCGGCGATCCCCGGCCGGCCGGTCTCCGAGATCGCCTTCATCGCGACCTTGAGCCCGTCGCCCTCGTCTCCGAGGCGATTTTCCACGGGGACGAGGCAATTTTCGAGCACGAGTTCCCCGAGCTGGGTTCCCCAGAGGCCGATCTTGTGCTCCTCGCGGCCGACACGGAATCCGGGCAGGTCGCTCGTTACCAGAAACGCGCTGATGATCTTCCGCCCGCGCTCGTCCTGACCCGTGACAGCGGTGACCGTCTGCACGTGGCAGAGGGAAGAGCCGGTGATAAAGACCTTGCGGCCGTTCAGCACGTAATGGTCGCCCTCGCGGGTGGCGGTAGTGGTGATGCCAAGCGGATCCGAACCCCCGGTGGCTTCGGTGACCGTGACCGTGGCGAAATAGTCGCCGCGGGCGAGGGCGGGCAGGTGTTGGCGTTTCATCTCCTCGCTGCCGAACTCCAGGATCGGGGCTGCGCCCAGGGCAAAGACCTGAAGCATAAAGCCCATAGCCGGAGAGACGCGAGCGACCTCTTCGATCGCGAGCACGCGTGCCAGATGCCCGAGGCCAGTGCCGCCGTACTCGGGTGGGATGGTGATGCCCAGGAAGCCGCGCTCGCCCATCGCGTGGAAGATGTCGATCGGGGGCTCGCGCGTCCGTTCCAGTTCTGCGACACGGGGGGCGATCACTTCTTCGGCAAATTCCCGGGCGGCCTTGCGGATCAGTTCCTGTTCGGGCGTAAAGGCGAACTCCATCGGGGGCCTCCTTTTCTCTATGCGCTCCGGGCGAACCGTGCCAGCCCGCCACCCCCACCGGCGACAGCCTACATTCTACAACAAGCCTTGGGGAAGGCGCAACCGACGCCGCGGGGGGGGGGGGCGGG
>JBDOIE010000069.1:0-16104 GCA_041082245.1 Chloroflexia bacterium | reverse complement strand
CGCCCGCCCTTACGCGCCCGCCCTTTTACGCACTCACCTTTGCCGAAAACACGGGGTGTTTCTCTGCATTGGAAAGCAGACGCTGGTCAACCTTGACAGAACGCGGGAACGGTGTTATACTGAAACTAGAACATTTGTACGCATTGCCTTAAGGAGCGGCCGATGGGAGCGCGGGTAATCCTATGCCTCGATATGGATGCCTTCTTCGCCTCGGTGGAACGCTCCCTTCGCCCGGAACTGGAAGGGAAACCGGTCGTCGTCGGCGGGCATCTGGAGGGACGAGGGGTCGTTTCCTCGGCCTCCTACGAAGCGCGGGCTTACGGGATTCACGCTGCTATGCCGCTCGCGCAGGCCCGCCGGCTCTGTCCACATGCCGTTTTTCTCCCCGGCCGCTTCGAGCTCTACCACCAGGCTTCCCAGCAGATCCGCTCTTTCCTGGAAGAGCTTTCCCCCTGGGTGGAGATGGCCTCTATCGACGAGGCTTTCGTCGACCTGACCGGAAGCGAGCGTGCCCTGGGAGATCCCCTCCAGGTTGCCCGTAACCTCCAGGAAAGGATCCGCCAGGAACTGCGTTTGCCCTGTTCGATCGGCCTGGCCGGGAACAAACTGGTGGCCAAAGTCGCCTGCGGCCGGGCCAAGCCGGCCGGCCTGCTCCAGGTCCCCCCAGGACAGGAAGCCGCTTTCCTCGCTCCCCTCCCGATCACCGTCCTTCCGGGGATCGGCCCGCATACGGCGGCCCGGCTGGCCGAGCTGCGCCTGACCACCTGCGCCGAACTGGCAGCAGCCCCCGCCAGGTTGCTCGAGCGTATCCTGGGACCTCACGCACTCGCCTTGCAACGCCGGGCCCGAGGAGAAGACCGTTCCCCGGTAACCCCCTGCTCGCAGCCCGTGCGCTCGATCTCCCGTGCCGTCACCTTCCCGCACGATTCCCGCGACCCTGCCTTCCTTCGCGCTACCCTCTGCCTGCTTGCCGAGGAAGCAGGATACGCCCTGCGCCGAAAAGGGCTGGGCTGTAGCTGCGTCGCGGTCCAGGTGCGTTGGGCCAATTTCTCCACCCAGAGCCGCCAGCAGACGCTTCGACACCCGACCGCCAGCGACACGACACTCCTTCGAGTCGCTGGCGATCTCCTGGACGATCTGTTGGACCGTAACCGGCAGCGGGTCCGCCTGCTAGGCATCCAGCTGAGCCGGTTAGCCCCACAAGGGGCGCAGCTTCCTCTGCTTCCGAGCGATCGCTTCGGGGAACAACGCGCCCTCCAGCTGGCGCGTTGTCTGGACCATATCCGCAGCCGGTACGGAAGCCGTTCCATCCAGCGGGGATCGGTTCTGAACCTCCGCAAGCGTCTGGGAGAACTGGAGGAAGGTGGCGGAAACGCGTTCCGGCCGCCATGAAAGAACAATGGCTTTCGTCCACCTGCACGTGCATAGCATATACAGTCTCCTGGACAGCATCTGCCGCCTGGAGGATCTGGTGGACACCGCGCGGCAGATGGGATTCCCTGCGCTCGCGCTGACCGACCAGAACGCTCTGTACGGAGCTGTCTTTTTCTACGACCTCTGCCGTCAGGCCGGCATCCGTCCGATCCTGGGCATGGAAGCCTCTATGGAGGACGGCCATTCGCTCCTGCTTTTGGCCGAAAACGAGGAAGGATACCGCAACCTCTGTCGCTTGAGCACGATCCTCCAGTCGTTCTCCGAGCCACCCCCTCGTCTTTCCTGGACTGCCCTGCGGCACCACAGCGAGGGCCTGATCGCCCTGACCGGCGGCAGCCGCGGTTGGCTGTATCATCTGGTCCGCCAGGGGGATATGGAACGCGCCCAGCGCTTGCTGGGCGGGTTGCAGGCGCTCTTCGGCCGCCGGAACGTTTTCCTCGAGCTTCAGCTCGATTCCTCAGAGGATGTTCCAGTTGTGGAGCGGCTGGTCGCGCTCGCTGACTCGGTCGGCATTCCCTACGTAGCCACTTCCGACATCCACTACCTCCGGCCCGAGGAGGCCCCTTCCTACCTCCTCCTTTCTTCTATCCGCACCGGTACTCATCTGCTTCAGCCTCACCCGGACAAGATCTCCTGGAAAGAAAACGGCCACCCCGATCTGCACTTTCCTTCGCCGGAGGAAATGGCCCGGCGCTTTGCCCGTTGGCCCCGCGCCCTGGCCCACAGCAGCTACATCGCCGATCGCTGCCGCTTCGAGTTTCGCATCGGCCGGCCGATTTTCCCCAAACTCTCCCTCCCATCCCAAGAAACCGCGTTCTCCCGCCTGTGGAAGCTCGCCTTCCTGGGGGTCATGGAACGCTACCGACCACTGACCCCGGCCGTGCTGGAACGGCTCACCACCGAGCTCCGTACGATCGAAGAACTGGGCTTCAGCCCCTACTTCCTCATCGTCGCCGATATCGTCCGCGAAGCCCGACGCCGGGGCATCCCTGTCCTGGGCCGCGGTTCGGCGGCCTCCAGTCTGGTCGCCTACGCCCTGGGGATTACCCCCGTCGACCCCCTTGCCCACCGCCTGACCTTCGAACGCTTCCTGCACCCGGAACGCCCCGATCCCCCGGATATCGACCTCGACTTTTGCTGGCGACGCCGGGACGAGATGTTGGATTATGTCTATAAAACCTATTGCGATACCCACGTCGCCATGATCGGCACCTATAACACCTTCCACGCCCGCTCGGCCATCCGGGAAACAGCCAAAGCCTTCGGGCTATCTCCTTCGGAGGCAGAGGAAATGGCCGCCCGCTGCTGGATCGGGCGCTTCCAGTCCCCCGAGTCGGAAGACGGTACTGAACCCGGGCCGGCCTGGTTCGACCCGCTCGATCCCCCTGAGGACGATCTGACGGCAACCGTACTGCGGGCTGCCCGCTCCATCGTGGGCCTTCCAAGGCATCTGTCCATCCACTGCGGCGGGTTGGTCATCGCCCCCGATTCGATCACCGATATCGTCCCTCTTCAGCGCTCAGCCAAGGGGCTGCTGATCACCCAGTACGACATGCGGGCCATCGAACGGCTGGGGCTGGTCAAGATGGATCTCCTGGGCGTGCGCGCCCTTACGGCCATCGCCGACGCCGTAGCGGCCGTACGCCGGAGCCACGCGAACGACCTGACGGTGGAGACGATCCCCCTGGACGACGAGGCGACCTTCGATCTCCTCGCGCGGGGCGAGACGATGGGATGCTTCCAGCTGGAGAGCCCCGGGGTGCGGGCTTTGCTGCGCCGCTATCGCCCTCGCTGCCTAGACGATGTGATGGCCGTGATCTCGCTCTTCCGGCCGGCCCCCATCCGCGGGGGACTGAAGGAATCGTTCCTCCGTCGCCGCGCGGGGGAAGAGCCAGCCGCCGACTGGTTTCCCGAGATGGACCCGGAGCTGCGCGGGCGGGTGGAGGAGATCCTGGGGGAAACCTACGGGGTGATCCTCTATCAGGAACAGGTCCTGCGGCTCCTTTCCGAGGTCGGCGGGCTGAGCCTGGGCGAGGCTGAGGCGATCCGTCGGGCCCTGCCGGAAACCCAGACCGAATCCGAGCGCGAACCGTTGCGTCAGCGCTTCCTCCAGGGAGCCACACGAAGGGGCCTTTCGGCCTCGCAGGCGGAGCAGGTCTGGGAACGTCTGGCCGGCTTTACCGGCTATGCCTTCTGCAAGGCCCATGCGGCCAGTTACGCCATCGTCGCGTATCGTGCAGCCTACCTGAAGGCTCACTATCCGGCGGAGTACATGGCCGCGGTGATCGAAAACGAGGGCGGCTACTACACCCCGGCCGCTTACGCCGAAGAGGCCCGCCGGATGGGACTGAAGCTACTTCCGCCCCACGTGAATGCTCCCCACGTGGCCACGATGGGATGCGGCGATACCATCCGTATCGGCCTGGGGCGGGTACGAGGCCTGAGCGAAACGACCCGAAAGCGCTTGCTCGAAGAGGCCCGGCTGGCCCCTTTTGCCTCGCTGTCCGATTTCCTTTTCCGCGTGCGTCCCCGGGAAGAAGAGGCCAAGGCGCTCATCCGTATCGGTGCCTGCGACGGTCTGGGAGGCAACCGCGCCGAGATGATCTGGGAACTATACGCCGGGCTGCAACGCGTCGAGGGACGCACACCGGACGGCCAGTTCCCGCTTCCGCTGGATGAAGAGCGCGTTTTTCCTTTCCCAATCCCTGCCCTCCCGGATTATCGTCTGGAGGAACGAATCGCCTTCGAGCGGGAAATTCTGGGACTTGCCCTGAGCGCTCATCCGCTGAGCCTGTACCAGGACGTGCTGGCACGTTATCAGCCGGTCGGAAGCCAGCTGCTGGCGGAGTATATCGGGGAAAAGGTCATCGTGGCCGGCTGGCCGATCGGGGCCCGGCCCCAGCGCACCCGACAGGACGAATGGATGGCCTTCCTCAGCCTGGAAGACCTGAACGGGACGATCGAGGTGATCCTCTTCCCCGAGGTGTTTCGCCGCTGCGCCGACTTCCTGGGTCAGGAATGCCCACACCTGGCGCGGGGCGAGGTCCAGGAACACCAGGGAGAGCCGGTCGTCCTCGCCGAGGCGGTATGGACCGAAGGCAGGGCTTTTCGTTAATCCTGCACAGGCTCGCCTCGAAAGGTAGAACAGGCTTCAGCCGGTCGGAAAAGGCACGAGCAGGGCAACTCCTGTGGAGTTACCCTGCTCATTTCCGGGGTACCGGCAGAGCAAAAGTCGTATGAGCATCAGATTGCTGAAAAGCCTTATGGGTGGAATACCGCTCCTTTGACACGCTTTCCCTTCCATGCTAAAATGAAACTGCTTCTCCGAGCCACCGGTCCTGTCGGATTCACCCAAGGCCGGTGGCCGGTGGGTACCGAAAGGGTACCCCGAGGGTATCGCTGGAAACGGCGGTGCCTCCCGTGCTCGGAAAGGAGAAGCCCTCAGGCGTCTCTCTTTCCGAGGAGACGTCTTTTTTCGCCCTGTGGTCGGGAGGCACCCCCAAGAAAGGCGCGTTGGATATGGGGAGCTTCGCGCAGGCCGTACACCGCCTCCTGGCCGGCGATCCTGAGCTGTGGGAGATTGTCCTCCTCTCCCTCCGGGTCTCCGCCGAGGCCCTCCTCATCGGCGGCCTGTTTGGCGTACCGCTGGGCGCCTTCCTGGGCCTGAAGCGCTTCTTCGGGCGAAGGCTCGTGATCGCACTCCTCTACACTGGGATGGGCCTGCCACCGGTCGTCGTCGGACTCCTGGTCTACCTGCTCCTCTCCCGGAGCGGCCCGCTGGGCTTCCTCGGCTGGCTCTTTACCCCGCGCGCTATGG
This sequence comes from Chloroflexia bacterium, assembly GCA_041082245.1. GTDB lineage: Bacteria > Chloroflexota > Chloroflexia > DTKN01 > DTKN01 > DAOTVY01. The sequence continues at coordinate 10,853 of JBDOIE010000069.1, read as the reverse complement.
TGTTCGCCCAGACGCTTATCTGCCTTCCCGTCATCGTGGGTTTCACCATGGCAGCGGTCCTTGGGGTCGATCCAGCCCTGCGCCAGCAACTCCGCGCCCTGGGCGCTACCGCCTGGCAGTCGACCTGGGCTGTGGTGCGCGAGGCCCGCACCGGCATCGTCGTTGCGCTCGTCGCAGGGTTCGGCAGCATCATCTCAGAGGTCGGCGCGGTCATGCTCGTGGGGGGCAACATCCAGGGCAGCACCCGCGTGCTGACGACCGCGATCGTGCTCGAGACCCGTCAGGGACGCTTTGACACCGCCCTCGCGCTCGGTCTCGTCCTTCTCCTCCTGGCCTTTGCGATCAACGGATTCGTGCTGGTGCTGCAGGGAAGGAGTGTGGAGCGATGACCCCTCGGGGCGAAGAGGTCTTCCGCCTGGAAGGTGTCCGGAAACGGTATGGCGGCCGCGAAGTGCTGCGCATCGATCAGCTGAGCATCTTCGCCGGAGAGATCTTCGGCCTCGTGGGCCCAAGCGGTGCAGGGAAATCGACCCTACTGCGCCTGCTCAACTTTCTGGAGCCGCCCACCGCCGGCTGCATCCTTTACCGCGGCCAGCCGCTCGACGGGCGTGTTCCCCCGCAACTGTTGCGCGGCATCACGACCGTTTTCCAGCGCCCTCTCCTCCTTTCCGGCAGCGTGGCCTACAACATCGCTTTCGGATTACGCCTGCGGGGGGAGCGAAACCCGGGCCCCAAGGTCGAGCAGATGCTCCGCCGTGTGGGGCTCTCCGAGCTCGCGCGTGCCGCGATCCATACGCTGTCCGGAGGCGAGGCGCAACGCGTGGCCCTCGCACGAGCCCTGGTGCTCGAACCGGACGTGCTGCTGCTCGACGAACCGACCGCGAACCTCGACCCTTACCACGTCAGCCTGATCGAGTCGATCGTCTGCCAGGAGAACCGGGAACGTGGCACCAGCGTTGTGTGGGTCACCCACAACGTGTTCCAGGCGCGCCGCGTGGCACACCGGGTTGGCCTTCTGATCGGCGGCGAACTTGTCGAGGTCAGCGAGACGCACCGTTTCTTCGAGCGTCCAGAAGACCCTCGAGCAGCCGCGTTTGTGCGCGGGGAGATGGCGTACTGATGACGCTGTACGATTCGTACCAGAGGCCGATCGATTACCTGCGGGTCTCCGTGACCGACCGGTGTAACCTGCGCTGCGTCTACTGCATGCCCCCCGAGGGCGTACCCTGGCGCGAACACGCCGAGATCCTTACCTTCGAGGAGATCGCACTCGTCGTGCGGGTCGCGGCCGAACTGGGGATCCGCAAGGTGCGCCTCACTGGCGGGGAACCGCTCGTCCGACGTGGGATCGTACAGCTCGTCGGCCAGTTGGCCGAAATCCCCGGGATCGAGGACCTCTCGATGACCACAAACGGGCTGCTACTTGCCTCCATGGCCCGCGACCTCGCGGCTGCGGGGTTGCAGCGCGTTAACGTCTCCCTGGATAGCCTGGACCCGGAGCGATTTGCACGCCTCACCCGTGGCGGCGCCCTCGAAAACGTCCTCGCCGGGATCGATGCGGCGGTGAACGCTGGCCTTCAGCCACTGAAGATCAACACCGTCGTCATCCGCGGCTGGAACGACGACGAGGTACTGCAGTTTGCGGAAAAAGCGCGCCGGGACGGATGGCACGTGCGCTTTATCGAGTTCATGCCCGTCGGCCGCGGCGGGATGTGGAGCCCGGCCGCGTTCGTACCTGCGGCGGAGATCCGGGCTCGGATCGAGGCCACACTCGGCCCCCTCCTGCCCGAGGATTCGCCGCGCGGGGCTGGTCCAGCCCGATACTACCGCTTCCCCGAGGGAATGGGCACAATCGGCCTGATCAGCGCGGTGAGCGAGCATTTCTGCTCCGGGTGCAACCGCTTGCGCTTGAGCGCGGACGGCCGCCTCCGTCCCTGCCTTCTGTGCGACGAGGAGATCGATCTCCGCAGCGTCCTGCGCAACGGCGCTGGCGCTGATGAAATACGGGAAAGGCTGCTCGTTGCTATACGGAACAAGCCGCGCGGCCACCGGCTGGATGAGCAATCTTTTCCGCAGGGGCGCGCGATGTCCGAGATCGGGGGCTGAGGAGCGATCTGTGAATCCCGGGAGAAGACGATGGACGAATTGACACACCTGGATGAGCAGGGACAGGCGAGGATGGTCGATGTCGGAGAAAAGCCGGATACCGCCCGGGAAGCCGTCGCCGTCGGACGGGTTGTCATGCGACCCGAGACGCTCGAGCGGATCGCATCGGGCAGGGTACCCAAGGGGGACGTGCTGGCTGTTGCCCGTTTGGCCGGCATCATGGCCGCCAAGCGGACGCCTGACCTCATCCCGCTGTGTCACACGCTGCTCCTGACCCACGTGGGCCTCGACCTCCACCTGTGCGAGGAAGAGAGCGCAATCGAAATTGCAGCGACGGTACGCTGCATCGGCAAGACGGGCGTGGAAATGGAAGCGCTCACCGCCGTAGCGGTGGCCGGCCTGACGATCTACGATATGTGCAAGTCCCTCGATCCGGGAATGCGGATCGAGGGCATCCGCTTGGTGCGCAAGAGCGGCGGCAAGAGCGGCACTGTAGAGCTACAAGGAGAAGCGCGATGACCGGAACGGTGATCGCGGTGTGCGTGAGCGATCGCAAAGGAATCCCGAAGACGAATGTCCAGCGCGCAAGGCTCATTGCGGACCACGGCCTCGAGGGAGACGCCCACGCCGGGCCGTGGCATCGACAGGTCTCGCTCCTCGCCAAGGAGAGCGCGGACAAGGTGCGCGCCAAAGGACTGGACGTCGCTCCGGGGGCGTTTGCGGAGAACATCCTCACCGTCGGCCTGGACCTCCTGGCACTGCCCGTGGGCACGCGCCTGCGCATCGGGCCGGATGCGCTCGTCGAGGTCACGCAGATCGGGAAAGAATGCCACACGCGCTGCGCGATCTACCGCATCACCGGGGACTGCGTGATGCCTCGCGAGGGGATCTTCGTGCGGGTGCTCCGGGGCGGAACGGTGCAGGTCGGAGACACGATCGAGGTCGTGCCGGCGGAAGGTCCAACAGACGCTGTGCCGTATCACGACGAAGGAAACTCGGAGGAACGGGAGTGCCGGGAGTAGCTTGCGGTGACGACTTCCGGGATATCGCTATGCCCGCAAGAAGGCGCGCTCCTAAACTGAGGTGTGCCCTCTTGTTCATCACAGCGCTCGTCGTGCTGAGTTTGGGCACCTGTACCGAAAGGCAGCGCGAGCTGGTTCTTGCCACAACCACGAGTGTCTACGATACTGGGCTGCTGGAAAGCGTTCTTCCGGCTTTCGAGCAACGGTACGGGGTGCGGGTGAAGGTTCTGGCGGTGGGCACCGGCCAGGCGTTCGAGCTGGCGCGCCGGGGCGATGCCGATGTTCTGCTCGTGCACGATCCACCTGGGGAACAGGCTTTCCTGGACGAAGGGTACGCCGAGCTACGTCTCGAAGTGATGCGGAACGATTTCGTAATCGTCGGACCCCGCGACGATCCCGCGGGGATCCAAGGGATGCTGCGCGCAGTGGACGCGCTACGCGCGATCGCGCAGCGCGGTGCGACCTTCCTTTCCCGTGGCGACGGCTCCGGAACACATCGCCGGGAACAAGCACTATGGGCCAAAGCCGGCATCGCACCGGCCGGAAGTTGGTACCTCCCGGTCGGGCAGGGAATGGGGGATACGCTGATCCTGGCCGACGAGAAGCGCGCCTACACGCTGACTGACCGAGGGACCTTCCTGGCGATGAAGGATCGCCTGCCCGACCTCGAAATCCTTGTGGGAGGAAACAGCTTTGCGGAAAACTCCGACGCGGACCTTCTGAATATCTACTCGGCAATTCCGTTGAGCCGGCTGCATTCCCAGGCCCAGGTGCAGCTCGCTCGGACATTCGCGGAGTACCTGGTGTCGCCCGAAGTGCAGGCGGAAATCGCCCGTTTTGGCGTGGAGCGCTATGGCCAGCCGCTCTTCTACCCCATGGCCCTGGGTGCGACGAGCGGACCATAGGCGCTTGGACACTGTAGTTGTGGTACAATGCACGAGGGTAGCCTGTAGATCCGGACTGGTCACTTTGGCCCAAGGGTGCGCCGGGACGGGCTGGATCGAGCGTGAGGTTGTTGCTGCGCAGGGGCGCGGCAAGAGCCACGGGGAGTCCAAAAGATGGCTGTCCTTGGAGTGGTCCTGCTGGCGGCCGGCCAGAGTACCCGGATGCGCTCGAAGCGGAGCAAACTGCTGCATCCGCTGGCTGGCAGGCTGCTGATCCATTACCCGCTCCGGATCGCTGAAGCACTGCGGCCGGAGACCCTGGTGGTTGTCCTGGGGCACGCTGCCGACGAGGTGCGCGCCGTCTTGCCTCCTGGATGTTCCTGCGTGCTTCAGGAGCCCCAGCTGGGCACGGGCCATGCGGTACAGCAGGCGCAACCGCTCCTCGAGGGGCGCTGCGACCACATCCTGGTCCTGTATGGCGACACTCCCTTGCTACATCCCCAGACGCTGGAGGCTATGCGGCAGGCCCACGAGCACGGCAGAGCTGCGGTCACACTGCTGAGCGCAGTGCTCCCGGATCCTTCTGGCTACGGCAGGGTCGTCCGCGGCAGCGACGGACAAGTGCGCGCGATCGTCGAAGAGGCAGACGCCTCGTCCGAAGAGCGGAGCATCCGTGAAGTGGCCAGCGGAATCTTCCTGTTTCGCGCGCCGTGGTTGTGGGAACATCTCCCTCGCCTCCCCCGGAGCACCAAAGGGGAGTACTACCTGACCGAACTGGTGGCTATGGCAACCGGCGAGGGCGAAGTTGTCCTTGCCCATTGCACCTCCGACCCGGAGGAAGTGCTGGGCGTCAACGACCGGGTGCAGCTTGCCCAGGCGGAGCGCGTCGTGCGCCGCCGTGTCGCACGGAGATGGATGCTCGAAGGGGTCACCCTCGTGGATCCCGAGACCACCTACATCGACGATACCGTCGAGATCGGTCTGGATACGGTGATCCGGCCCAATACGCACCTCCTGGGTTCAACACGGATCGGTGAGGCCTGCGATATTGGGCCGAACAGCATCCTCGTGGATACGGTGGTGGGAAACGGGTGCCGGATCTTTGCCTCGGTCCTGGAGGAGGCCCTGCTCGAGGACGAAGTGCGCGTCGGCCCCTTTGGGCACTTACGGAAAGGGGCTCACCTGGCACGGGGGGTCCGCATGGGCAACTTCGGGGAGGTGAAGAATGCGTACCTGGGTCCCGGGGTCAAGATGGGGCACTTCAGCTACATCGGGGACGCCGAGGTCGGGGAAGGGACCAACATCGGCGCGGGAACGATTACCTGCAACTTTGACACGAAGGGGCGCAAGAACCGCACCGTTATCGGCAAGCGCGCCTACATCGGCAGCGATACCATGCTTGTGGCGCCAGTGGAGGTCGGGGACGAGGCCGTCACCGGAGCGGGATCCGTGGTCACGCGTTCCATCCCGCCGCGGACGGTCGCGTATGGCGTCCCGGCACGCGTGCGCCGTCCGGCTGACGCCGAGCCAACGCAGGACCCGGATCCGCGCCCCAAGCGCTCAGGCGACGAAGCCGCCTGACAGGCTGCCGCTCCCGCAGCAGGGCCGGCTAACGGGGAGAAGGGAAATCCCTCACAGGCCATGGGGGGTTGCAGGCCATTTGGCCTATCCGCAACAGCACACAAGGCGCATGTCCTCCCACTCGCTCCTTCTACAATGAACCAGGGTGGTATAGAACCGTAAAGCGGAGGATGCGATGTGGGTATCGTTCTTGCTCAGCCTGCGGGAGGGCCTCGAGGCAGCTCTCGTCTTCGGCATCGTCCTGAGCGTCGTGTATCGCTTCGGCATAAAGGAGTACCGTCGGGCGGTCTGGGCCGGCCTTGTGGTCGCACTGGCGCTCAGCTTGTCCATGGCGCTTGGGCTCAATGCGCTCGGGATTGTGTTGGAAGGGCGCGCGGAGCCGATCTTCGAAGGGTCCACGATGGTCCTTGCGGCCATTGTGCTCACCTGGATGATCTTCTGGATGGGAAAGCATGGACGGCAAGTTCAGGTCGGCCTCGAGGCAAGCCTGCAAGATGCAATGAGACGAGGCAGTCGGGGCGGGCTATTCACGCTGGCCCTGGTCAGCGTGGCACGCGAGGGAATCGAACTCGCGCTCTTCCTGACCGCCGCTTCTTTCACCGCGCGCCCGGCAGAGCAATGGTTTGGCGCCCTGCTTGGGCTCGGGGCCGCAGCCCTCACAGGCTGGTTGCTGTTCGCTGGCGGACGGCGCGTGAATGTGCGACTCTTCTTTCGCGTGACCAGCATCCTCTTGCTGCTCTTTGCAGCAGGGCTGGTCGGGCGCGCCGTGCACGAGCTGCAGGAAGCCGGGATATTGCCAACTCTGGTAGAACACGTCTGGGACCTGAACACCCTGCTGAGCGAAAAAGGTCCTCTTGGATCGTTCCTGCAGAGCCTCTTTGGGTATAACGCGAACCCGTCCCTCTTGGAGGCGCTGGCTTATACGGCCTACACGCTCGTCGTGGGAGCGCTAACTCTTGCTCGCACGCTGCGCCCCCGCGGCCTGCGAGGTTCGCTCCGGGATTCTTCCGACATGCACGAGACGAGGGCAGGTCACGCCTGCCCTTAAAGCCTTCGGCCTCGTGTATGCAAGAGCGTCCCCCAAGAAACAATGGCGCTCTCCGGCCGAGGTGTGGTACAATGTGAAGCGATTCCGGCGATTCTGAGGAGGGTGCGATGCTGCGTGTGGTGCTGGCAGACGACCATACGATGGTCCGCCAGGGCATCCGGCAATTCCTCGAAGAGAGCGGCGAGATCGAGGTGGTCGCAGAGGCAGCGAACGGGACGGAAGCCGTGCGCCGCATCGAGGAAACCCTTCCGGACGTTGCGGTGCTCGATATCCAGATGCCGGGCGCGTCGGGGATCGAGGTGACACGCCAGGTCCGGGCACGTTTTCCCAAGGTAAAGATCCTGATCCTGACCGCTTACGACGACGACCCGTATGTCTTTGCGCTGTTGCGGGCGGGTGCGGACGGTTACATCTTGAAGACCTCTTCGGCCGAAGAACTCGTGCGCGCTGTGCGGACGGTGGCTGCTGGCCAGTCCACGCTGGCCCCGGAAATCGCGCGCAAAGTGGTGGCACAACTTGCGACGGGCCGTCCCACGACCGCAACGGAACAGGCCGAGCCGCTGACCGATCGGGAGATCGAGGTACTTCGCCTGGCGGCTCGAGGGCTAACGAACAAGGCCATTGGCCGGGAACTCGGGATCAGCCCGCGCACCGTTCAGGGCCACCTGGCCAATATCTACGGCAAACTGGGCGTGGCGAGCCGCACAGAAGCCGTGACGGAGGCACTGCGGCGTGGATGGATCGTGATCGAATGAGCCGAAAGCCCTTCTGGTTTGCTCTTCGCCGGCTGCGCGCCCAGCTTCTGCTCTGGGCCGTGTTGCCGCTCGCTCTGGCATTAATCGCCGTCGCATTCACCGGCGTCTACGGGCACGAGCACAGCATGTACCGTATGGTCGGAGAGCGAGACCGGCTCCTTGCAGAAGCCTTTGCCCGCCTGGTGGGAATCCGTTTGCTTTCCCCGGAGACCCCGCCGACGGCAGACACCTGGCAGGACCTGTTTCAGGGTGTGCAGGTGGGGAAACGGGGAGTCGTGTACCTGGTCGACGGGGAAGGGCATATTATCTACCACCCGGACGCCTCCTTTTGCGGGATGTCATTGGCCGGCCACAGTGGCTTCCCGGCGCTTCTCTCCCTGCACTCCGGCAGCACACCATGCCACACGCCGGAAGGCACGCGCATGCTTCTCTCTTACGCCACGGTGCCCGGGACCAATTGGCGGGTCGTCGTCGAGGAGCCCTGGGAAGACCTCACGGACCCGATCCTGCGTCTGCCGCGTCTGATTCCCTTTGTCGCTGCTTTGGCGGGCCTTGTAGTTGCGCTCGCGCTGATCTTCGGCGCGCGCACGGTGGTGGGCCCTCTGCAGCGACTCGCCCGCGCGGCCGGCCGGGTCAGCTGGGGTGACCTGTCCGCAATTGCGGAACCTGTGGGCGGTGTCGAGGAAATTCAGGAACTGCAGTCGGCGCTCCGGGAGATGGCCGGCCGTATTCAGAGCTATCAGGAAAGTGTCCGCGACTACCTCCGGGTCGTTACCGAGGCACAGGAGAACGAGCGGGCCCGTCTGGCCCGCGAGCTCCACGATGAGACCGTGCAGGCTCTGGTTGCCCTGGGACAGCGCGTGGAAATGGCCCGTCGAGCCCTCGAACGAGGCGATACCGAATTGGCTCGAAGACAGCTCGAAGAAGTACGGAACTTGACCGGGGAAACTGCGGAAGGCTTGCGCCGTCTCACCCGGGATCTGCGGCCGGCCTATCTGGAAGACTTGGGTTTCCTGCCAGCCTTGGAAGCCCTCGTGCAGGAAGCTCGCGTGGCAGGCGATTCCGAGGTCATCCTGCGCGTCGAGGGCACACCGCGCCGGCTGCTCCCTGCGCGCGAGCTGAGCCTGTACCGCATCGCGCAGGAAGCACTGCACAATGCGCTGCGCCACGCGCAGGCACGTCATATCTGGATCACGCTCCGGTTCGAGCCGGAGGCCGTCTGCCTGAGCGTTGCCGACGACGGGAAGGGGTTTCGGGTACCGGAGCACCCCGCCGTACTGACGCATGAGGGGCACTACGGTCTCCTGGGAATGCGGGAGCGCGCTCTGCTGGCAGGCGGAGAACTGCATATTGCTTCGCGTCCCGGAGAAGGCACAACCATCACGGCACGCGTCTCCGGATGACTTGCCCTCGAAAGGCGAGCCCGGACGCGTGTACCGTCCGGGCTCGCCTTTCCCATGCGACGCGGGAGACACCCGTTCTTCCGGGCTATCCCAGGGGTCAGCTGCCTGTCTGCTTGCCCTCCGTATGCTGCGCCTCGCGTGGTTCGATTGTCTTCGCGCGCATCACGAGCAGTGCTACAGCTATAGGGATGAGGGTGAGCAGCGCGAGCAGCAGCAACATTCCAAAGCCCCAGATCAGCATCATTGCGATTCCTCCTCGCCTTCGAGCATAGCGATGAAGGCCCCGTGCCAGGTGTGGTACCAGACCTGGCCCGTCTGCGCGTTCACGCTCAGCATCCCGAAGATCTGCCCATCTTTCCATACGTGAAGCGTATAGTATCCATAGAATGGGTCTACATCGTCGGAACGCGCCTCCACACCGGGTAAGTTCTGGTCGAGCCATTGCTGCGCCAACCGCAAGGCCTCCTCCGCAGAAACGCGCGGCTGTCCTGCGGGCAGACGCCATCCCATCATCCCGTAGCGGGCGTTCCACATCATGTTCGGTCCCGGCTCGGGACCCACCGCCCCGCTGAAGGGGTCGACCAGCAGTTCGAACGCCCCAATGCCGGTGTCTTTCTCCGAGACGATGGCGTAAAAGTTGCGCTCGAACTGCATCACTTCGTGCACCTCAAGATTCGGCAGGCCCAGGCTGACCAGGTACCGTTCCACCGCCTCACGGGCCCCTTCCAGGGTCAGCGACGTTCCACGTGGAGTGCCGCCGTACGCAGGCGGATAGCCGCACCCGGCACCAAAGCCACCGCCCATGTGACACATCCCCGGGAATGGGCCCGTGATTCCCGTGCGGGTGTTCCGCCACGGCCAAACCACGATTCGCCCGAGCAAAAAGGCACCGGCACCCACCCCCGCGAGGACCAGTACCGCGGTCAGAGCAAGCAACCATTTCCATCCAGTCTGCATATCTGCCTCCTCATTTCACTCCGCTGTGTTTCGAAACGCTGGGCACAGCATAGCAGCCCGGAGGCACCACGGGAAGCGCTGGCCGGCGGAGGGGTGTCCCCGCCATTTGGCCTGTTTCAGGCAACCAGCGGGCGTTTGGCCGGCAGCCCCGGCCGTCGGGGATACCGCGGAGGAGTCGATGAAACCTTTTCGAGGACCACGAGATGACGAGGGGCTTCGAACCCAGGCAGCAATATCGGGCGAACCTCACACAGCCGCCCCCCCAGGACCTCAACCGCCCGCAGGCCTGCCCGTACCTCCTCCTCCACATCCCGTCCCTTCATCGCCACCACCAGACCACCCGTCCGTACAAAGGGGAGACAGTACTCTGCAAGCACTGCCAGCGGGGCAACGGCCCGGGATACGGCGAGGTCGAACCTTTCGCGACATTCCGGCAAGCGAGCGACCTCTTCCGCACGGCGCGGGTAGACCACAGTGCCTTTCAAAGCGAGCACCCTGGTAAGGTGCTCCAGGAACGCCGCCTTCTTCTGCACCGATTCGACCAACGCCATGTCGAGGTGCGGCAGCGCGATCTTTAGTGGGACACCGGGAAAACCTCCTCCCGACCCGATGTCGACGACCCTATACGGTACCCGATGCACTTCGGATGGCAGCACGAGGAGACAGGTAAGCGAATCGAGAAAGTGCTGGATCTGCACCGCTTCCCATTCCACGATTGTGGTCAGGTTCAGACGAGCATTCCAGGCGCAGAGCTCCTGGTAGTAACGCCGAAACAGCTCGAGCTGATACGGTTCCAGCCTGATGCCGATCCGCTGCGCTTCTTTTTCCAGGAGGCCGGTGTCCAGGTTCGCGGCAGCATCCACGGATGAGGTTCTCCCACCGGTTTTTTACAAATTGTACCATTGCAGGTGCCATCGCGCAACTGCACGTCTGCCCCTCTTTCCAACAAAGTTATGTCGAGTGTACAGGCCTGCGACCATTTGAGGCCCGCGACCGTAGCGCTGTTCGGACTTGCAAAAGCCGCTATACCGGCCCGGACCGGAAATTCCTGGTGCGGGGTGGGTGGGCGAGGGGCGTGGGCATGCCCACCCCCCCCC
>JBDOIE010000048.1:0-3345 GCA_041082245.1 Chloroflexia bacterium | reverse complement strand
CGCCCCAGCCCCGGAACCCCGAAGGATCCCGAGAACCGGAACGCCCGAGCATACCCTGCCAACGGTCGACCACGACCGGGAAACCCCGGCCGCAGCCGCACCCGACCGCACGCGCCCGAAGACGCGCACGGTCGCTCTCGACCCTCTTCACGATGTCCAAGAAAACCCTCGTCCACCACCCGATCCCGGAGGAGCGGGCTGGTGGGCCCGGGCCGAATCGAACGGCCGACCTCACCCTTATCAGGGGTGCGCTCTGACCTGCTGAGCTACGGGCCCGGTCCCGCCGCCGACCCCGGGCCGAAACCCGAGACCGACGCGCGAACCGGTAGGGATGTGCGGACGGCGGCCCACGGCCCGCCTCGAGATCCGGGTCGCCCCGGTCCCTTAGAAAGGAGGTGATCCAGCCGCAGGTTCCCCTACGGCTACCTTGTTACGACTTCACCCCAGTCGCCGACCCGACCGTGGACGGCTGCCTCCCTTTCGGGTTGGCCCACCGGCTTAAGGTCGAACCGACTCCCATGGTGTGACGGGCGGTGTGTACAAGGCCCGGGAACGTATTCACCGCGGCGTGCTGATCCGCGATTACTAGCGATTCCACCTTCACGCAGGCGAGTTGCAGCCTGCGATCCGAACTGAGACGGCTTTTGCGGATTAGCTCCGGGTCGCCCCTTCGCTGCCCACTGTCACCGCCATTGTAGCACGTGTGTAGCCCAACCCGTAAGGGCCATGAGGACTTGACGTCGTCCCCACCTTCCTCCGGCTTGTCACCGGCAGTTCCTCCAGAGTGCCCGGCCCTACCCGCTGGCAACTGGAGGCAGGGGTTGCGCTCGTTGCGGGACTTAACCCAACATCTCACGACACGAGCTGACGACAGCCATGCAGCACCTGTGACGGCCCCCTTGCGGGAAGCCCGGGTCTCCCCGAGCCGCAGCCGCCATGTCAAGGGTTGGTAAGGTTCTGCGCGTTGCGTCGAATTAAACCACATGCTCCACCGCTTGTGCGGGCCCCCGTCAATTCCTTTGAGTTTTAACCTTGCGGCCGTACTCCCCAGGCGGCAGGCTTACCACGTTGGCTGCGACACCGAGGGACAAGTCCCCCGACATCTGGCCTGCATCGTTTAGGGCGTGGACTACCAGGGTATCTAATCCTGTTTGCTCCCCACGCTTTCGCGCCTCAGCGTCAGAACCGGACCAGAGAGCCGCTTTCGCCACCGGTGTTCCACCCAATATCTACGAATTTCACCTCTACACTGGGTATTCCACCCTCCTCTCCCGGTCTCCAGCCACGCAGTCCCGGGTGCCGTTCCGGGGTTGAGCCCCGGGCTTTCACACCCGACACGCGCAGCCGCCTACGCGCCCTTTACGCCCAGTGATTCCGAACAACGCTCGCACCCTCCGTCTTACCGCGGCTGCTGGCACGGAGTTGGCCGGTGCTTATTCCCCGGGTACCGTCACCATCGTCCCCGGGAAAAGGGCTTTACAACCCGAAGGCCTTCGTCACCCACGCGGCGTCGCTGGATCAGGCTTTCGCCCATTGTCCAAGATTCCCCACTGCTGCCTCCCGTAGGAGTCTGGGCCGTGTCTCAGTCCCAGTGTGGCCGATCGTCCTCTCAGACCGGCTACCGATCACAGGCTTGGTGGGCCGTTACCCCGCCAACTACCTAATCGGACGCGGGCCCATCCCCGGGCAGCCCCGAAAGGCCTTTCCCCCACAGGGATCATCCGGTATCAGCCGCAGTTTCCCGCGGTTGTCCCGAACCCAGGGGCAGGTTCCCACGCGTTACGCACCCGTCCGCCGCTGCCGAGGCCGAAGCCCCGACCGCTCGACTTGCATGTGTTAAGCGCGCCGCCAGCGTTCGTTCTGAGCCAGGATCAAACTCTCAGCTTCACCCTCGCGAACGACCACCCGACGAACCGAACCCGAAGGCCCGACCCACCGGACGATCACCCGCTCGAAGGCACATCCCGACCCGAACAAGCCCCGCCACCACCGAACCGGACCGGCCCAAAACCGACCCGACCCGAACAGCGCGAGACCCGCTCGGCCGGATGCCCAGACGGCAAAGGCCGCTCTCCACGGCCGCCGCCCGCACATCCCTACCCACATACCACGATGTCCAAAGGGCCTGTCGCGGAGACGAGCAACCCGCTCGGCGGGGCCGGCGGTCACCGCCGCGACGAGCGGGCATATAGCGACGCCTCCGGCCCCTTGCAAGCCCCTTCGCGTCGCGTCGCCGTCACCGACCGCGCACCCAACCGTCACCGACGCCCGGGCGCGCGGCCGGCCGGGCTCAGCCCGCCGCCGGTCCCGGCACGGTCTCGAAGACGAGGCCGACCGGCCCGGCCGTCACCCGGACCCGCTCGCCGTCCTTGATCCGCCCCTCGAGCAGCATGACCGCGAGTGGATCCTGCAGTTGGCGCTGGATCACGCGCTTCAGAGGCCGCGCCCCGTAGACCGGGTCGTAGCCCGCCTCGGCGAGCCAGCGCTCCGCCGCCTCGTCGAGCTCGAGGGCGATCCGCCGCGGCGCCAAGAGGCCGCGCAGCCGCTCGAGCTGGATCCGCACGATCGCCTGCATCTGCGCCCGGCCGAGCCGGTTGAAGAGGATGATCTCGTCGAGCCGGTTCAGGAACTCGGGCCGGAAGGCGCGGCGGACCACCTCCATCACCGCCTCGCGCGCGACCGAGGCCGCTACCCCCTCGGGCAGGGCCGCCAGATGCTCGGCCCCGAGGTTCGAGGTCAACACGAGGATCGTGTTGCGGAAGTCGACCGTGCGGCCCTGCCCGTCGGTGAGCCGGCCCTCGTCGAGCACCTGCAGGAGCACGTTGAAGACGTCCGGGTGTGCCTTCTCGACCTCGTCGAACAGCACGACCTGGTAGGGCCGGCGGCGGACCGCCTCGGTGAGCGCACCCCCCTCCTCGTAGCCGACATAGCCCGGGGGTGCCCCGATCAGCCGGGCGACGCTGTGCTTCTCCATGTACTCCGACATGTCGATCCGCTGCATCGCCTGGTCGTCGTCGAACAGGAACCAGGCGAGCGCTTTGCACAGCTCCGTCTTGCCGACACCGGTGGGGCCCAGGAACAGGAAGCTGCCGATCGGCCGGTTCGGGTCCTGCAGGCCGGCGCGCGCCCGCCGGACGGCGTTGGCCACGGCCGCCACCGCCTCGTCCTGGCCGACCACGCGGCTGCGCAGCTTCTCCTCCATGTGGAGGAGCTTCTCGCGCTCGCCCTCGAGCATCTTGTCGACCGGAATGCCGGTCCAGCGCGAGACCACCTGGGCGATGTCCTCCTCGCTCACCGCCTCCTGCACGAGCCGCTGCCGGCCGCGCGCCGCGGCCGCGGCGAGCC
>JBDOIE010000028.1:0-1542 GCA_041082245.1 Chloroflexia bacterium | reverse complement strand
GGCCTGTTCGAGCGGGGAAGAACCGCTGTCGATCGCCATCGCGCTGAACGAAGCCGGGTGGTTCGAGCGCTTCCCGATCCAGATCGACGCCAGCGATGCCAGCCCTGCAGCAATCGCGCGCGCCCGGCGCGGGATCTACCGGGAGCGCTCCTTCCGTGCCCTGCCCCTGGGCCTCAGGAGCAAGTATTTTCGGCAGGAAGCCGAGGGCTGGCGTGTTTCTCCCGAGCTCCACGGGCGGATCCGCTGGCATATCGCTAACCTCGCCGATCCCAACGAGATCGCGCCGCTGGCCGGAGCGCCGTTCATTTTCTGTCGGAACGTGTTCATCTACTTCTCGCGGGAAGCGATCCGCCGTACGGTGGACCACTTCATCCGGCATATGCCGCGACCGGGGTACCTGTTTCTGGGGGCATCGGAGTCGCTCCTGAAGGTGACAACCGAACTGGAGCTACAGCAGGTCGGAACTGCGATGGTCTACGTGAAGCGGTAGACTGCTGGAGCCGCCCGAAGGAGGGGACTGTGAAACAGACCATACGAGTGCTCGTGGTGGATGACTCGGCCTATATCCGCAAGGTCGTGAGCCAGATGCTTTCCCGCAGCCCTTTCATCGAGGTGGTGGGGACTGCGCGCAACGGCAGGGAGGCGCTGGAGAAGGTCGCGGAACTGGATCCCGACGTGGTCACTCTGGACCTCATTATGCCCGAGCTGGACGGCGTGGGCTTTTTGCGGGAGCAAATGGCGCGCCGGCCGATCCCGGTGGTCGTGGTGAGCATCGCCAGTGAAAGCGGGGAACTCGCGTTCCAGGCGTTGCAGGCCGGGGCGGTCGATTTCGTGCAAAAGCCCACGGCGCTCGCCACGGAACGGGTCTTTGAGATCAGCGACGAACTGATCGCGAAGGTCAAGGCGGCTCCGAGCGTTTCCCTTTCCCACCTGAAGGAGATCGTCGAAGCCGCGCCGCCAGCCCATCCTGCGCCGCCGCCCCGTCGCGCCGGGCTGGTGGACATCGTGGTCATCGGGGTCTCGACCGGAGGCCCGCAGGCGTTGCGGCTGCTCATCCCGCAACTTCCGGCCGACCTCCCGGTCCCTGTGGCGATCGTGCTGCATATGCCGGTCGGGTACACGGAGCTCTACGCGCAAAAGCTCGACGAGCTGGCCCCGCTGAAGGTGATCGAGGCCCGTGAGGGGGACGAGGCGCGCCCGGGTGTTGTCCTGCTGGCCCCGGCCGGGCGCCACCTGACGCTCATGCGCGCGACCGACGAACGGGTCACCGCCCATCTGGACATCCGCCCCATGGACACGCTGCACCGCCCCTCGGTGGACGTGCTCTTCCGTTCGGCCGCGGAGGCGTACGACGGGCGGGTTCTCGGGGTCGTGCTGACCGGGATGGGCTCCGACGGAAAAGAGGGGGCGGCCTGGATCAAGGCCCGGGGCGGGCTGGTCTTTACCGAAGCGGAAGAGACCTGCGTCGTCTACGGGATGCCGCGCTCGGTAGTCGAGGCGGGGTTGAGCGACCGCGCGATCCCGCTACACGATATGGCAAAG
>JBDOIE010000021.1:0-38693 GCA_041082245.1 Chloroflexia bacterium | reverse complement strand
GCCACTCGCGCAATTCGCCGTCGTCCGAACCCACATCGTACCGCCGGTTCCCGCGCTCGTAGCGCACCCGCGCCCGTGCCCAGCGCACGTAGACCCCCGGGAAGCGGGGCGCTCCCAGGTCAAAAAGGCCCAGCGGTCGATCGAAGCGAAGGTTCCAGTAGGGACCTTGCAGCACCAGCGCGCGGTGATCTTCGCGCCAAGCGATCCTGCCGCCCGACATTTCGCACTCCAAAGACCGTTATTCGTGACGAAGCGCTTCCACCGGATCGAGCTGCGCCGCCCGGCGTGCCGGGAACTGCCCTGGCACCGAGCCTACGGCCGCCCCGAACCGCGACCCGAGCAGCACCGACCCGGGCGTTAACGCGAAGAACGTTCCCCGTGCCGGAACGCGTTGCCAGCGAAGGGTGAGCAGCGCGAGCTCGTTCAGGCCCACGTTTGCGGTACTCGCGCACCAGGCCGACCGTTCGCACAACGCAGCCTGCCATTTCACCCTTCGCTTCTGGTTGAGCGCGCCCGAACCTGTCCGCGCCAGTAGTCCAGGATGTCGCGCAGGGACTGTTCCAGCGGAATACGGGGCTCCCAGCCGGTGCGACGGCGAAAGCGGGTGCTGTCGCAGGCGATCACAGGGATGTCCGAAGGGCGGAGCCGCCGGGGGTCGACTTCTACCTTGACTGGGACGCAGCTCAACGCGAGCAGGGTCTGCAGGACCTCTTCTACGGCATACGCCTTTCCGCTCCCCAGGTTGTACACCTCGCCCGGCTCGCCCAGGGTCACGGCGAGGTAATAGGCCCGGACCATATCCCGCACATCCGTGAAATCGCGACGCGCCTGGAGGTTCCCCACCTGGACGATCGGCGGACGCAGGCCGGCCTCGATTTCTGCGATCTGTTGAGCCCAATCGGCGGTGACGAACACCGGAGCCTGGCGGGGACCGATGTGGTTGAACGGGCGCACGCGCACGGCCCGCAGCCTGTGACTCAGGAAATACTGGAGCCCGAGAAAGTCCTGGGCGATCTTGCTGACCGCATACGGGTTTGCCGGACGGAGCGGGGTATCCTCATCCACAGGTACCTCGTCGGGGCGCACCAGGCCATACTCGTCACCCGAGCCCACCACGAGGACCACGGGATCCAGCCCCGCTTTCAGAATCGCCTGGAACAGGTTCACCTGGGCCACAACGTTGTTCACAAGCGTCCCAGC
Source organism: Chloroflexia bacterium (assembly GCA_041082245.1). Lineage (GTDB taxonomy): Bacteria > Chloroflexota > Chloroflexia > DTKN01 > DTKN01 > DAOTVY01. Next base: position 37,493 of record JBDOIE010000021.1, on the reverse strand, counting down.
AGGATCCACGAGCGACGCCGAGGGTGAGGATTGGGCCGCCAGGTGAAAGACGACGTCCGGACGGGTCTCTGCGACCGTGCGCTCTACCCAGTCCGCAACCATCAGGTCCCCGCTCAGCAGGACAATCTGCGCGCGAATTGGGTCGAGGTGGGTCGTGGGCCAGCCGGGAAAAGAAAGGGCATAAACCTCCCAGCCCGGCTGCGTCAGCAGATACTCGCACAGATGGCTGCCTGCAAACCCCGATGCGCCGGTCACGAGTGCTCGCACCGGATGCACCTCCTCTCCGCGAGGCTAGGGAAGCCCGAGACGGCCCGCAAGCTCGATGAGCCGGCTGCGGAGCGGGTCATCCTCCGGAAGATCGACGATCGGCCGGCCTTCCGCATCCAGTTTCCGCACGAGCGGATGGTCGGGAAGCGTCCCCAGAAGGTCCAGCCCCGCCGCCGCAATTCCCTCGCGCACCGCGCTCGGCAGCTCGCCATCCACACGGTTCACGATGAGCGCGATCCGGCCCACGTGGGTACGCAGCTCGTGGATCAGATCCTGCATCCGGGCCGCAGCGGTGATCCCGCGGGTCGAGGGGTCGGAAACGAGCAGGAGGATATCGACGTCGCGGGTCGTCTGGCGGCTCAGATGCTCCATCCCGGCCTCGTTGTCCATGACCACGTAATCGTACTGCGTCTGCAGCCGATCCAGGCAACTGCGCAGGATGTTGTTCGCCGCGCAGTAACAGCCCGGGCCCTCAGGACGGCCCATCGCCAGAAGGTCCAGGCGCGAACCCTCGACGAGCGCCTCGTTCAGCTTCCACTCCAGATAGTCCTGCTTTGTCATCCCGCTGCGGAAGGTTCCGCTCTTGACCTCCTGAAGCATCTCTTCGCGGATGTCCCCGACGGTGCTGTCGAGCGGCATCCCCAGGGCCAGGTGCAGGTTGGAAGAGGGATCCGCATCTACCGCGAGCACGGTGCCGTAGCGCGTCAGCCACTGCGCCAACAGGGCCGCGATCGTCGTCTTGCCCGTGCCACCTTTTCCGGCAATCGCGATCGTCCTGGTCACGACCGATGCTCCTCTGTAACCGTTGTGTGCGGACATTCTACTACACTCCCCTCCGGCCGGCAAGCGTTGGCTGCCACGAACTGCTTCTGGCGGAATGGCTATGCCGGACTCGACCTCCCCGGACGAGCCGTTTCCCTGGAAGAAGATCCGGCTCCCCCCGATTTGATCCGGGTGCCTCGGTGTGCTAGAATGGGCCCAACAGGCCAGCGGGCCAGAGGCACAGGCCATGCACGAAGGGTCAGATCGGCTGCGACACTGGGTCCAGAACCTGGCGTTTGCCGGCACGCTCGTGGTGCTGGCCCTGGTGCTCTATGCTGCCGCGGTCGCCCGCAGCGCCGAGCGGCGGGAACAGCGGGAAGCCGCAACCCAGACCGCCCAGGCCCGTGTGGCAGCCACCGTCGCGGTACAGGGAACCGCTGGGGCGGTGGCCACAGCGACGGCAAGGCACGAGGAAGCGTACCGGAGCACACCCGTTCCGGTAACGCCCCAGGAGCCGATTGCCCCGGAGACGGCGCACCGGGTGCGCCCTCTCGCCCGCTGGGGAAAAGGGGGGCTGAGCACGGTCGCCTATTCGCCGGACGGTCGGTACCTCGCCGTGGGTACTTCCATTGGGGTCTACCTCTACGATCCGGAGGTGCCGGAGTCACCGCGCTTCCTCGAGACACCCTCTCCGGTGCAGCGCCTCGCGTTTTCCCGCACCGGGGATCGGCTGGCCCTGGGCTCATTCGACGGATCGCTCTGGCTCTGGCCAACAGGCGAGGACCGGCTACGGCCGCTGGCAGACGACCTGGGGTCTGTAGCCGCGATCGCCTTCTCCCCCGATGGCAAGGTGCTCGCTGCAGGATATGACGATTCGGGCTCCTGCTGGCTCTGGCAGGAAGGGCCGGGGGTACTCCTCGAGTTCCGTCCGCCGGTGACGACCACCCAGCAGTGGACGCCGATCCCTGTGCTTGCCCTTTCGGACAACGGTCGTTACGTGGGAATCGGCTGGTACGGGGAGCCTTTCCAGCTGTGGGATGTCGGCGAGAGGAAACTCCTGGAACAACGGGCGGAGCTCCAGGACTTGCAACAACTCGCCTTTTCTCCCGATGGTTCGCTGCTCGCGACCGGCTCGCGCGAGGGCACCGTGCACCTTTGGCGACTCCCGCAGCTGGCACCTCTTGGCACGCTCGAAACCTCGATGGGTTACCTGAGCGCGCTGGTATTCTCGGCGGATGGGCAGCTACTGGCTTCGGCCGGCCAGCAGACGATCCGCATCTGGGACGTGCGCGCCGCGGTACTGCTGCGCATCCTCGAAATACGTCCGGAGGAAACGGGGGTCTCGCCGCCGGGCAACTCCCGGCTCGCCTTCTCACCTCAGGGCACGGAACTGGTCACCATCGCCGCACACGGCAGCATCCTGATCTCTGACCTGAGCACGGGTACGACCACCCCTCTGCTTCTCGGGTTTACCCCACCGTGGATAGATACCGCGCTGGCCGGAGACGGCAACCGGCTTGCCGCGCTGGCGGACGACGGGCAGGTATGGGTGTGGAGGACGACGGCCGGTACTTTGGAGCGTGTTCTCGAACCGGTCTCCTGGGCCTATTCGCCGCGCCTGATCGTATCGGACCACGTGAGCAGTTGGACGCCTGCGGAAGGGCCCATCCTGGTCTTGCCGGAAAACCAGGTCGTGCGCGTGGGGGACAGGACGTACACGATGTCGGTGGAAATGCCTTACCCCTACCTCTGGCCCACGGCCACGGTGGCGTGGGTCGGTCACGCCACGACCACAGTCTCGCTCGGGGGTGCTTTTGCGCCGCGGGTGTTGCCGTTGCCCGACATTCCAGGCATCGCTTTCCTCCCGGACAGCGGCACCCTGGGTGTTCGTATCTACGGGGAAGAGGTCACGCTCTGGGATGCGACGAACGGTCGCCTCTTGGGCTGGCTACTGGACAGAGTGCCGCTCGCGGAGCGATACTCGGCGAGAGTGGTCTACTCCCCCGATGGGAAGTGGCTGGCAGCGCCGGGCGACGGAGGCGCAACGCTCCTGATGGCACGGGGAGCCGATGCCGAACCGCGCAGCTTGGCCGGCCACGAGCAGCTGGTCGCCGCCATCGCCTTCTCGCCCGACAGCCAGTACCTGGCTACCGGGTCGGTGGACGGGGTCGTGCTCCTGCGCCGCGCTACGGACGACTTCCAGAGTTACTCCGTTGTGACGCGGGAGCCCGTTCCGGTTTCCAGCCTGGCTTTTTCCCCGGATTCCTCTCTCCTTGCGCTCGGGCGGATCGACGGCACGGTGCAGCTGATCGAAACCGCAACGCTCCTTCCCGTTGCGGAGTTGCGCGGGCATACCACGTGGGTCTCGGACGTGACCTTCTCGGCGGACGGACGCTGGCTGTTCACCGCATCGTTCGACGGCACCATCCGCCTCTGGGGTGTCGCAAAGTGACCCGGCCTACAGCCGTGGATTCTCACTTGGCGCATTATTATGGAAGGCGGACCGTTCCCGCCAGAAGGAGAAGCGTTATGGACGTGCATCGTGTGGACGGACAGGATCGGGGTGATGTTCTTCTCTTCGCGCTGAGTACCTGCGTTTGGTGCCGACGGACGAAAGCCCTGTTGCAGGAGCTCGGGGTAGCTTACCGTTATGTCGATGTGGACCTCGTACCGGCCGAAGAACAGGAAGAGGTCATGGCGCAGGTCGCCCGCTGGAACCCGCAGAAGAACTTTCCCACGCTGGTCATCCGAAACAGCCAGGTGATCATCGGGTATCAGCCGGAGCGCATCCGGGAGGCGTTGGCCTGATGGAGCACGAACCAAGCCCCGAGGCGATCGAAGCGCTTTACCGCAAACTGGACCGGGAAGCCGAAGCTGGCGGGTATCATCTGAACCCCGACCGGGAATTCACCTGGGAGCTGGTGCGGGGCCTGCTCGTGAACCAGGCGCGCTACGGATACCCGAGCTGCCCCTGCCGCCTGGCGACAGGGGTTGCGGAAGAGGACCTCGACATCGTGTGCCCCTGCGACTACCGGGACGCGGACCTGAACGAGTACGGTACCTGCTACTGTGGCCTGTACGTATCGGCTGCGGTGGTCCGGGGAGAACAGCCCCTGCGCCCGATTCCGGAGCGGCGCCCGCCACCGGAGGCGCGAGGGAAGCCGGCCGGCCGGCCCTTCCCAGCCATCGCCTCTTCCCTTCCCTATCCCGTCTGGAGGTGCCGTGTCTGCGGCTACCTGTGCGCACGGGAGGAACCCCCAGAGGTCTGTCCCATTTGCAGGGCGCGGCGAGAGCGTTTCGAGCGCTTCCTCTAAGAAAACCTCCCGCCGGCGAAAGCGCCGGCGGGAGGTTCGGTCTTTTATTAGCCCAGCGCTACCGAAGCCGGTGGTTCCTCGCCTGTCAGGAAGCGGTGGATGTCTGCGGCCGCGCGCTTGCCCGCTCCCATCGCGCTGATCACCGTGGCGGCACCGGTCACGATGTCACCGCCGGCCCAGACGCGCTCTTTGGTCGTTCGGCCCGTTGCTTCGTCGGCCACGACGGTGCCGTGCCGGGTGCGTTCCAGCCCTTGCACGCCCTGGAAGATCAGCGGGTTGGGGCTTGTGCCGATGGCAATGATCACGGCATCCGTCTCGAAGGTGAACTCCGAGCCCGGGATGGGAACCGGCCGACGGCGTCCGGAAGCATCCGGCTCGCCCAGCTCCATGCGGATGCACTCCATGCCCTTGACCCAGCCGTGCTCGTCGCCCAGGATGCGCACAGGGTTCGTCAGCAGGTCGAAGATGATCCCTTCTTCCTCGGCGTTTTCCGCCTCCTCGGCACGGGCCGGCAGTTCCTGCCGCGAGCGACGGTAGACGATGTGCACTTCCTCCGCACCGAGCCGCAGCGCACACCGCGCCGCATCCATCGCCACGTTTCCCCCACCGACCACCGCGACGCGCTTCTTGCGCTTGATCGGCGTGGCATACTCGGGGAAGAGGTAGGCCTTCATGAGGTTCGTGCGGGTCAGAAACTCGTTTGCCGAGTAGACCCCGTTCAGGTTCTCACCGGGGATGCCCAGGAACTGGGGCAGGCCAGCACCCGTCCCCAGAAATACAGCGTCGTACCGCTCCAGGAGCTCATCGAGGCTGTAGAGTTTCCCGATCACAGCGTTCAGCACGATCTCCACACCAAGGCGGCGGACGTAATCGACCTCGGCTTCCACGATCCGCTTGGGCAAGCGGAATTCGGGGATCCCGTACATGAGCACGCCACCCGGGGCGTGCAGCGATTCGTAGATCGTCACGCTATGGCCCATACGGGCCAGGTCCGCGGCGCAGGTCAGGCCGGCCGGTCCGCTACCGACCACGGCGATCTTTTTCCCGGTCGAGTGCGAAGGCGGGGTTACCTCCACGCCGTTGGCGAGCTCCCAGTCCGCGACAAAGCGCTCTAACCGCCCGATCGCCACCGGCTGCTGCTTCTTTCCCAGCACACAGGTCATCTCGCACTGTGTCTCCTGGGGGCACACACGGCCGCAGATCGCCGGGAGGTTGTTCCGGGCCTTCAGCTCGCGCACCGCACGCGGCAAATCGCCTTCCCGCAACGCCGCGATGAACTCGGGGATCTTGACGCCCACCGGGCACCCTTCCACACAGTACGGTTTCTTGCACTGCAAGCACCGTTCCGCTTCGGCGAGCGCCAGTTCGGGTGTATACCCGAGGGCCACTTCATCGAAATTACGCGCCCGAACCTTTGGGTCCTGGCGCGGCATCTCCTGTCGTTCGCGCTTTACGGCCATCTTGCCATCTCCTCACCGGAAGCCCGTCGAACTAGGCCGGGCAGCCACAGGCATGCTCGCGTTCCCACTTTTCCAGGGCAACCTTTTCCTCTTCCAGGTACTGGCGCTGCCGTTCGAGCAGCAGGTCCCAGTCCACCAGGTGCCCGTCAAAGTCGGGGCCATCGACGCAGGCAAAACGGGTCTTGCCGTCCACGGAAATGCGGCACGCGCCGCACATCCCGGTCCCGTCCACCATGATCGAGTTGATGCTCACGATCGTGCGCACGCCGAACGGTTCGGTGGTCTTGCTCGCGAACTTCATCATGATCGCCGGCCCGATGGCAAAGACCAGGTCCACGTGCCGCCCGCTCTCCAGGAGCTCCTTGAGCGGAGCGGTCACGAGGGCATAGCGCCCGTAGGAGCCGTCGTCCGTGCAGACGATCAGCTCATCGCTCACCGCCCGCATCTTTTCTTCCCAGAAGAGCAACTCCTTCGTCCGCGCCCCGATGATGGAGATCACCGTGTTGCCCTTTTCGCGCAGCGCCCGCGCGATCGGGTAGATCGGTGCGATCCCGACGCCACCGCCCACGCACACCACGGTACCATAGGGCTCGATTTCCGAAGGTCGCCCCAGCGGCCCGGCCAGGTCCAGAATGGCATCGCCAGCGCGCAGGGTTCCCATCTGTTTCGTCGAGGCACCCACCTCCTGCACCACCAGCGTGATCGTCCCCTGCTCCCGGTCGAAATCGGCGATCGTCAGCGGGATGCGCTCGCCCTGCGGCTCCAGCCGGACGATGACGAACTGGCCGGCCTGCGCTTTCCGGGCGATCTCCGGGGCCAAGATCACGTACTGGCGGGTAACCGGGGTGAGATCCTCTTTCGAAAGGATCCGAAACATCGCAGCCTCCTCCTCGAGATGTCGACTGCACCCCTTCGGGCAGCCCGGTTCAGACCGGCGGCTATGATAGCACAAAGCGGGCGAAAAGACAAACGGGCTTCCCGAGGGGTTGCTCGCGCGAGTATGCGCTTCGGGCGGTACCCGATGACGCTCGGCGCCCGGCCCCAGGCGTTATGCCACCGGCTCGAAAGGAGAGCGTCTTCGATGGACGCTCACGCTTTCGACCACGCCCAGCGACAGGAGCGTAGCCAGAAGCGAACTCCCCCCATAACTGATCAGGGGCAACGGCAGACCGGTGACTGGCATCACGCCCAGGTTCATCCCCACGTTGACCAGCGTCTGAAACGCCAGACCAACGGCGATCCCGGTCGCCATCAGTCGGCCCGAAGTATCCGCGGCGCGCGCGGCCACCTGCAAGATCTGCCAGAGGAAGACAAGGACCATCACGAGGAACGCCATCGCTCCCAGGAAACCGAACTCCTCGCAGATCACAGCGAAGATAAAGTCGCTGTGGCGCACGGGGAGAAAGTGCAGCTGGCTCTGCGTCCCCTGGCCGTACCCTTTCCCCAGCCAGCCGCCCGAACCGATCGCGGTCCATGCCTGGATAATGTTGTAGCCGCCTCCCCACAGGTCCTGGTAGGGATCCAGGAACAGGAGCAGGCGCGCTTTCTGGTAATCGGCCAGGAGGTAGTGCCAGGCCACTACGCCCAGGGGGACCGAAAGGAACAGCAGGCCGATCAGGTAGGCCGGCCGCGTACCCGCCGCCCATACCATCCCCAGCCAGATCACGGCCAGCACCACCGCTGTGCTCAGGTCCGGCTGGACAAAGACCAGGCCCATGACCGGCAAGACAAAGAGCAGCGAGAGAAGGAACGTGGAAAACGATTCGCGCCGCTCCTCCCTTCGCGCAAGAAATCCTGCCAGGGTAATCACGAGCAGCGGCTTGGCAAGTTCCGAGGGCTGCAGATCAAAGACCCCAAGGTCGATCCACCGCACAGCACCGTACGACCGCTTTCCGATCACGAGCACCAGCCCCAGCAGCGCAAGGTTGCCGAGGTACAGCGGCCAGCGCAGAGCTTCGAGGCGGCGGTAATCCACCAGGCTAACGAGGACCATCCCGACCAGCCCCACGCCCAGGTAGATCGCCTGCCGCACAGGCAACGCAGACCAGGACAGGCCGCCCAGCGGCGTTCCCCGGGTTGCGCTGGCGATCATCGCCACGCCGAACCCAGCCAGAAGCACCGTGCTCCCAAGCAGCGCATAGTCGAAGCCGCGCCAGTGGTTCTGTTCCAACGGCTTATTCCCCTCGGAGATAGGCGGCCAGGGCATCCTGCCAGGGGCGCAACCGGATGCCCAGGGCGGTGGCGGCGGCAAAATTCCGGAGCACCGCACGAGGCGGCGGGGTCGAGTCGCGCCGGTACTCACGCTGAAGGATCGGACGCAGCGGGTAATCGCCTTTCCCGACCAGGCGAAGCACCTCGCGCGCATACTCGAAGCGCGAGCAGAACCCCTCGTTCACCAGATGGTAGACTCCATAACGCCCGCTCTGCAACAAGCGAACGATCGCCCCCGCCAGGTCGCGCGCGTAGGTGGGCGTACCGAACTCGTCGCTCACCACCGCCAGCTCGGGTTGCTGCTCGCTCAGCCTCAGGATCCGCGCAACAAAGCTCCGCTCGCCACCGAAGAGCCAGGAAACGCGGACGATATAGAAACGGCTGCACAGCTGCTCCACATACCGCTCGCCGACCCACTTTGAGTAACCGTACGGATTGATGGGTCGGGGAACATCGTACTCCAGATACGGCTCCTCCCGGTCGCCGGGGAAAACCTCGTTCGTGCTGACGTACAACAGCACCGCACCACACGCCTGAGCCGCCAGGGCGACGTTCTGCGTCCCCAAGGCATTGACACGCAGCGCGCGCTCCGGATCCCGGGCACATCCATCCACGTCCGTATAGGCGGCGGCATGGATCACTATCTCAGGGCGAAAGTCGCACAGGAAGTTCTGGATCTGCCCGGCCTGCTCGATATCGCACTCGGGCAGATCGAGACCCAGGACGTCGTGCCCGGCCAGCGCTTCGAGAAGCGCCGTACCGAGCTGACCTTTCGCTCCGGTCACAGCAACCCGCATTTCGGCCTCCTTCAGCGGGCCGTGTCGGACCGATCGCAGGGGGCAGCAGACTCGCGCTTCCTTCGACCGATCCATCCCCACTGGCGCAGGCGCACCCACACCAGGCCATGTTTCGGGGAAAAGGCAAGCACAAGTACAAAGAGCGTGGTCGCCACGAGCACGATGGCGGGCCCGGATGGGATGTTCCCGTAGTAACTCAGGTAGAGGCCAGCCACCGCGGAAAAGGCCCCTAACCCCGCCGCCAGACCCATCATCGGCGCAAGGCGGTGCGTCAGCAGATGCGCCGTAGCCGCCGGGGTCACCAGCATCGCAGCCACAAGTCCCACGCCGACCGTCTGCAGCGAGATCACGATCGTCAACGCGAGCAGCACCAGGAGCAACAGGCGCAGCCGCCCCGCCGGAAGGCGGAGTGTGGCCGCCAGTACCGGATCGAAGGAAACCACCAGAAACTCCTTGAACAGGAGCACGATCGTCAGCAACACCGCGCCACCCAGAAGGCCGATCAGCCACAGGTCCCGTACGCTAACCCCCAGCACATGGCCGAACAGGATGTGTGTAAGGTCCACCGCGTAGCTCTTCATCCGGCTGATCAGCGCTACCCCGAGCGAGAGCGCGGCCGCGAACAGGATTCCGATCGCCGTGTCCTCGCGGATCACACCGCGTTGCGAGATCGCCGCAATCCCCAGCGCGACCAGCAGTGCCGCGACCGTTGCCCCGAGCAACAGGTCTACCTTCAGCAGGTAGGCGACCGCGATGCCCGGCAGGATGGCGTGAGCGAGCGCATCCCCGAGGAAAGCCATCGACCGCAGTACCACGTAACAGCCGACGACCGCACACAACACCCCAACCAGGAGTGAGGCGAGCAACCCTCGCTGCATGAAGCCATACCGAAGCGGTTCCAGAAGCCACGCCATCATCGCCTCGCCCTCCGCTCCCCCGGGGGGCAACACTGGTCGACGGCTACAACCCCTTCCAGGATCAGCACCTGGCCGCGGAACAGCTCCGCAATGTGCTGAGGTGTGAGGACCTCGGCCGGCTTCCCGTAGGCGATCAGACGCCGGTTCAGCAGCAGTACCTGATCAAAGTGTGTCGCGGCCAGGTTGAGGTCGTGCGTGGAGATCAGTACCGTTACGCCCTCTGCTCTCAGGTCCTTGAGAAGCGAAAGCATCGCCTCCTGGGTAGCGACGTCGACCCCGGTGAACGGTTCGTCCATCAGGAGCACGTGAGGTTCCTGGGCCAGGGCACGAGCCAGGAAGACCCGCTGTTGCTGACCACCGGACAGCTCACCGATCGGTCGGTTGGCGATCTGCTCGATCCCGAGGAGTTCCATACAGCGTCGGACGATGCGGCGGTCTGCAGCCCCCGGCCGCCGCAACCACCCGAGGCGCCCGTATCGGCCCATCATGACCACATCGGCAACCGTCACCGGGAAACGCCAGTCGATCTCCTCCCGCTGGGGCACGTAGGCGACACAATCCTGGTGGCTGCCGAGCGGCCGGCCGTGGATCAGGATCCGGCCCTCTCGCAGCGGCACGAGGCCCACAAGCGCCCGGAAGAGGGTCGACTTGCCCGCCCCGTTGGGGCCCACCACGGCCACCTGCGCTCCGTGTGGGATCTGCAGGGTGATGTCGCAGAGGACCGGCTCGTCCTCATAAGCAACGCTCACCCCCTCCAGTTCCAGACGGGCCGGTTCCAGCGTTCCTGCCATACTCCTACTCCTGCAACGCCTGAACGATGACGCGCACATTGTACCGCATCATCTCGATGTAGGTCGGGGCCGGGCCGTCCGGCGCGCTGAGCGAGTGAGTGTACAGTTCCGTCACCACCGCAACACCTGCCTCGGAGGCGACCTGCTGCGCCAGCACCGGACTGGCCCCCGTTTCCAGGAAGATCGCCCGCACGCCGGCAGCCCGGATCGCTTCCACCAGCCGCGCCACCTCCTGCGCCGAGGGGGAAACCTCGTCACTGAGACCCGGCAGCACGGTCCCGACGATGCGGAACCCGTAGCGCTCGGCAAAATAGCCCAGGCTCTCGTGGTTGGTCACCAGCAGCCGCCGCTCGGGCGGGATAGCCGCCACCTGCTCGCGGATCCACCTGTCCAGCGCCTGCAGCCGGGCCATGTAGGCCTCCGCGTTCCGGGTGTACTCCTCCGCCCCCTCGGGGTCGATGCGGATGAGCGCATCGCGGATGTTCTCGACGTAGCGCACGACCCGCAGCGGGTCCAGCCAGAAATGGGGGTCCGGCCGGCCCTCAAAGGGCGCCTCCCCGGCCTGGGGAGTCCTCCCGGACACCCCAGCCGATGCTTCCACAATCTGTACGTGCCCACCCGCATCGCGCAAAAGCGCTTCCAGAAAGCCTTCCAGCCCGGCGCCGTTCACGATCAGGAGGTCGCTTTCCGCCACCCGGGCGATATCGCGGGGCGTCGGTTCGTAGCCGTGCGGCTCCGCGCCGATCGGAAGCAGCGCCTCGACCGTGAGGCGCTCCCCGGCCACATTTTGGGCAATATCCACCAGGAAGGTCTCGACAGCGATTACGCGAGGTCGCTCCGCGCGCGGCGTCTGTCCGCCCGCGCACGAGGCGACGATCCCACAAAGGACAAGCAGGACGAGAAATCTGCGCACAGGTGCTTCCTCACGCTGCCTGCCGGCCGGCGACGATTCCCAGCACCGCCTCCGCCAGCTCATGCGCCTGGCCCTCGAGTGCGGCGATCTGCTCCCGGAACTGCTCCGCAAGAACGCGGTCTCGCAGGTCGGCCGCGTTCACCCGGACATTCTGTGCCGCCCCCTGAACTGCCGCACGCGCCATCGCGGCCGCAACGGCGGCGTCCGTGAGCGCGTTCTCGTTCCCCGCTGTGGCAATATGCGTCAGGAACTCGAGCACCTTCACCGCACGCTCCGCCGTCGCCAGGGGCACACGCGCAGCTTCCCGCGTCGCTTCCTCGAGCGCCTGCGCCCACGCTTCGGCCTCCTCGGGCGTCTCCTTCGGGAGGCGCCGTGTCTCCAAGATCCGCTCATAGGCCCCTGCGTCCTGCACGACGAGCTCCAGCAGCTCTTCCTGCAGCCGCGCCAGGCTGCCCTCGAGCTCGCGCATCTCCTGGGCTACCTCCGCGTAGCGCTTCCTGCCGAGTGTCAGGTTGGCCACCATCCGGCCCAGCGCGGCCGCCAGTGCGCCGGCAAGCGCAGCTACCGAGCCACCGCCGGGTGCAGGGGTGCCCGCCGCTACGAGCGACAGGAATTCCCGTGGCAGAGCTCCTGAGAGCCTGGCTTCCTCTTCCTCCGGCCAGAGTCGGTTCTCCAGGACCTGTTCCGGCCGCAGCCGGTGCAGCTGCAATGCGTGACGCGCTGCATCGATCAACGCTTCGCCCGGGACCAGCCCTACGATCTCGCTCTCCACCACCGGCACCCCGTACCGCGCCGCTTCGTCGCGGATCAGCGCCATGACGCGGTGGATCGGCGTGCGGCGATAGTCCGTCAGGTTCATCGAAACCTGCACCTGCCCCGGGCGATCCACGGCGATCCCGAGTGCCTTCACGTAGCGCAACCCCCCGCTTGAATGGCGCACCGCACGGGCGATCGCGCGCGCGATCTCCAGGTCGGGCGTGCCCAGGTAGACGTTGTATGCGATGAGGAACGGCCGCGCTCCCACAGCTGTCGCCCCCGCCGGGCCGATGACGGCCGGCCCGTAGTCCGGGGCACGGTCCGGGTTCGTCGCGATCTCCTCGGCAAGCCCCTCGTACTCGCCCCGCCGGATGTAGGCGAGATCGCGCCGCTCCGGACGGGTCGCCGCCTCCTCGTAGAGGTAGACCGGGATGCCAAGCTCCCGACCGATCCGTTCCCCGACACGGCGGGCAAGCTGCACGCACTCTTCCATCGTGACCCCGCGTAGCGGTACGAACGGGATGACGTCGGTCGCCCCGATGCGGGGGTGCGCACCCCGATGGGCGCGCATATCGATCCGCACCGCGGCTTCCTGCGCGCCCCGGAACGCCGCCTCAGCCACCGCCTCCGGCGGCCCGACGAAGGTGACCACCGCCCGGTTGTGGTCCGGGTCCATCTCCACATCCAGCAGCCGTACACCAGGGACCGCGCGGATACGGGCGCAGATCTGCTCCACAACTTCTGCGCGTCGTCCCTCGCTAAAGTTGGGGACACATTCTACAAGCCGTTGCATGTTACCTCCGTGTAAAGGCCTCATGCCGACCGATGGAACCGCACCGTCACCTCGGGGGAGAATCCCGGCGAGCGATCGCGCGTGCCAACCGCATCGTCAGCCCGATCCCGATGAGCCAAACGAGGATCGCACCCTGTGCCGTCTGTGCGGATAGCGCCGGGCGGATCAGGCCGGACATCGCTCACCTCCCTCTCTCGCTCAGCAAGGCCGCCACGCGTCCAGGTTGCCCCATTATACCCACGTTCTGTGCGGCTGGCAAGCCAGCGGCTCGCCGCGTTTGACGAAGGCCACGCCCGATGCTACAATGCCGCCGAAAGCTCCTGTGGATGAGGCATCGGGTCTCGTCCGCCCGTTTCCCGGGTGTGCAGTATGGCCGTCTTGCGTGTCATCCTGGCCTCGAATTCGCCCCGCCGTCAGGAATACCTCGCCTGGCTGGGCGTGCCGTTCCATGTGCGCGTCGCTCCGGTGGACGAGGCCGTGCGGCCCGGGGAAAGCCCCGAAGCCACGGGAATGCGACTGGCGCGCGCCAAGGCCGAAGCCGTCCCGTGTGCCCCCGACGAGCTCGTGGTGGCCGCCGACACGGTGGTTGTGCTGGAAGGCGAAGTGCTCGGCAAGCCGGCCGATGCCGAGGACGCCCGCCGGATGCTCCTTGCCCTGCGTGGCCGGGACCATGAGGTACTGACCGCGGTCGCCTTTCGCGCGGGCGACGATCTGGAGGTCGAACTGGTCAGAGCCCGGGTCTGGATGCGTCCCTACAGCGCTGCGGAAATCGAAACCTACATCGCCTCCGGAGAGGCGTTCGACAAGGCCGGGGCATACGGCATCCAGGATGCACCCTTTTCGCCGGTCTCCCGGGTGGAGGGGTGCGCACTGACGGTGGTCGGCTTCCCTCTCTGCCACGTAGCCCGGGGGTTGCTGCGACGAGGGATCGCGGTACCGCGGGTGCCGGTCGAGCGCTGCCGGCCGTTCTTCGACGGAAAGCGGTGTCCTGTGGCGCTTTTCTGAAACCCACACGACAACAAGGAGGTCTCGATGTCGCCGATTGAAACAGTCCTCTCGTCCGCCGGGAAGACCGTCACCATCTCCTGGGATCGACCCACCGTCATCGTGGGAGAACGGATCAACCCGACCGGCCGGAAAAAACTTGCGGAATCGTTGCGCGCCGGGGATATGTCGATCGTTGCCCGCGAAGTCCTCGCCCAGATCGAGGCCGGTGCGGATGTGATCGACATCAACGTCGGGGCGGCGGGTGTGGACGAGGTACGGATCCTGCCGCTGGCCGTGCAGACGGCGATGGAAACCGCCGACGTGCCGCTCGCCATCGACACGAACAACCCGGACGCGCTGGAAGCAGCGCTGAAGGTCTACCGGGGCAAAGCGCTCGTGAACTCGGTGAACGGCGAGGAGCGGTCTCTCTCCCGCGTCCTTCCCCTCGTCAAGGAGTACGGCGCCGCGGTCATCGGGCTCACCATGGACGAAAACGGCATCCCCAACGACCCCGTCCAGCGTCTGAGGATCGCGGAACGGATCGTCGAGCGCGCCGAACGGATGGGGATCCCGCGGGAGGACGTGCTGATCGATTGCCTGGCGCTGACGGTGGGCGCGGACTCGAAGGCCGGCCGCGTCACGTTGGAAGCCATCCGGCTCGTGGCACGCGAGCTCGGGGTGAACCAGGCACTCGGGGCAAGCAACGTTTCCTACGGACTTCCGGACCGGGACATCGTCAATGCGGCCTTTATCGCGATGACGATCGCAAGCGGCGTGACCTGTCCGATCGTCGATGCCGCCAAGGTGCGCCCGCTGATCCTGGCCGTAGACCTGCTGCTCGGGCGCGACGATTATGCCATGCGCTACCTGCGCGATTACCGGCGTCGACAGAAGGCTGCCGCGGCCGCCTCGACACCCTGAAGATCGCATCTCCGGCACCACCCGCCTCGGCCGGGGCGCGCGGCGGAGGAGGCTGGGATGGCGCGCAAGATCGTCAGCCAGTACGCCGTTTTCCACCAGGTCGGCGGCAAGACCGCAGTCGTGCTCTATTACCAGCAGGGCGAACCGGACACCCTCGCGGGGCTCGACCTGCGGGAAGCGATGTTCGTCGTCGATCTGCTGCGGCACGAGAAACCGATCTCCTACGACCCGGAAACCGGCCAGCTCTCGACCTACTCCCCCGAGCCGGTCGGCGAGGGGGAATAGGCCGTAGGGATCCTCCGAGGGCAGCGGCGGTTTCGGAAGGAGTCCCTGTGGTAGAGCCGCGAGGCGAACCCACGCTGGACGACGTGAACCGGGCGCGCCGGGTGGTTGCCGCCGTGGCCCGTCGCACGCCCCTGTTCCATGCAGACACGCTGAGCGAGCACGTCGGAAGCGCGGTTTACCTGAAGCTGGAGAACCTTCAGCGGACAGGCTCCTTCAAGGTGCGCGGGGCGGCGAACCGCATCGCCGCCCTCTCGGCAGAAGAGCGTGCGCGGGGTGTGATCACGGTGTCCACCGGGAACCACGCGCGGGCGGTCGCCTGGGTCGCGCATCGGTTCGGCATCCCTGCAACCATCTGCATGTCGCGGCGTGTGCCCCGGGGCAAGGTGGAGGCCGTCCGCGCGCTTGGGGCCGAGGTGCTGCTCTGCGGGGAGAGCTACGACGAAGCCGCGCTCGAGTGCGGGCGGCTGGAACGGGAGCGAGGGTTGACCTATATCCCACCCTTCGACGACCCCTGGGTCATCGCTGGGCAGGGGACGATCGGGCTCGAGTTGCTGGAAGATCTCCCGGAGATCGACACCGCCCTCGTTCCGCTTTCAGGGGGCGGGCTGATCTCCGGCATCGCGCTGGTGCTGAAAAGCCTCAAGCCCGGAGTGCGGGTGGTGGGTGTTTCCCAGGACCGGGCCCCGGTGATGGCATGCAGCCTGAAGGCGGGCCGGCCGATCGAGCTCCCCGAGGAGGAAACGCTTGCCGACGCCCTGGCCGGCGGGATCGGCCTGGACAACCGCTACACTTTTCGGCTCGTCCAGCGCCTGGTGGACGACGTCGTTGTCGTGCGCGAGGAAGAGATCGCCGACGCGATCACTCTCGCATTGCAGGAACTGCATCTCGTCGTGGAGGGAGGTGGCGCGGTCGGGCTGGCCGCGCTGCTCCAGGGGCGGGTCCAACCGCTCGGCCAGAACGTGGCCGTGGTCCTGAGCGGAGGCAATATCGACCTGGATCGATTGCAGCAGGTGCTCGCCTGTAGCGGGCACTCCGGAGGGGCATCCCGATGAAGGTACGAATCGTAACGGAAAAGGAGCTGCGGCAGTGCGTGGGGCTCGATCGCGAGGTCATCCGCGCGATCGAGGAGGCGTTTTCCGCTTTTGCCCGCGGGGAAGCCACCGTCCCGCCCATCCTGGCTCTCCCGATCCCCGAGCACCTGGGCGAGGTGGATGTCAAGGCCGCCCACATCCGGGGATGGGAACGGTTTGTGGTCAAGATCGCCTCGGGGTTCTTCGAAAATTACCGCCTGGGGCTGCCGACGGGAAGCGGCTTGATGGTCGTCTTCTCGGCGCACACGGGTATGCCCGAGGCGGTGCTGCTCGACAATGCCTACCTGACCGATGTGCGCACCGGTGCCGCAGGCGCCGTGGCTGCCGATCACCTCGCACGCAGGCAGGTGGAAACAGTGGGTGTGATCGGTTCCGGCACGCAGGCCCGCTATCAGATGCTGGCCCTGAAACAGGTGCGTGACTTCCGGCGGGTGCTCGTTTACAGCCGAAACCCGGAACGGGTACAGCGCTACGTCGAGGAGATGGCCCGACGGCTCGGAGTAGAGGTCGTCGCAGCGCCGAGCGCCGAGGCGGTGGTGCGCGAAAGCGAGATCGTGGTGACCACGACCCCATCCCATACGCCTTACCTCAGGCCCGAATGGCTCCACCCGGGGTTGCACATCACCGCGATGGGTTCCGATACCGAGGAAAAGCAGGAGCTGTACCCCGAGGTGCTGGCGCAGGCCGACCTGCTCGTCTGCGACAGCCGCGCTCAGTGCGCGCGCCTGGGCGAACTGCACCACGCGCTTGAGGCCGGAGTCCTCTCCGCTGAAGCCACAATCCTGGAGCTGGGGGAGATCACGTCCGGAAAACAACCCGGACGCACAAGCGAGCAGCAGATCACTGTCTGCGACCTGACCGGCGTGGGGGTGCAAGATACAGCGATCGCGGCCCTCGCCTTGCACCGCGCTGTGGAGCGAGGGCTCGGGTTGACGGTCGACCTTTGAGGAGAAAGGAGGCTCTGCCATGGCGGGTTTCCAGTACTTCGAGATGGAACGGATGATGTCGAAATGGGAAAACGTCGTGGATTATAACCTCTCAGAGAGCGGTGTGCACCCGGTGACGGTGCGCGAACTCGTCCAGGACCCAGTGGTACTGGAAGAACTGATGGACACGGCACTGAACTACCCGCAGGCGAACGGCCTCCCGTTGCTCCGGGAACGGATCGCCGCCCTCTACCCCGGGGCAACGCCGGACAACGTGCTCGTGACGATCGGTTGCGCAGAGGCGAACCTGATCTCCACCCTGACGCTGTTGCAGCCGGGGGACGAGATGGTCCTGATGCTTCCGAACTATATGCAGCTCTGGGGCATCGCCCATAACTTCGGCTTCCGGCTGAAGGCGTTTCACCTGCGAGAGGAGCGGGGGTGGGCCCCCGACCTGGACGAACTGGAAGCCGCGGTCACGGAACGCACGAAACTGATCGCGGTCTGCAACCCGAACAACCCGACCGGCTACATCCTCACCGAGGACGAAATGGACGCGATCGTCGGGATCGCGGCGCGCGTCGGTGCCTGGATCCTCGCAGATGAGGTCTACAGCGGCACCGAACGCCTGACCGACGTGGAGACGCCCTCCTTCTGGGGGCGCTACGACCGCGTGCTCGCCCACAACAGCATGAGCAAGGCCTATGGCCTCCCGGGGTTGCGTATCGGGTGGGTCGTCGGGCCGGCCGACATGGTCGATGAGATCTGGGCCCGCCACGAGTACACCACCATCAGCGGCGGTATGCTGGACAACAAACTCGCGGCGATCGCGCTCTCCCCGAAAGTCCGGCCCCGCCTCATCCGGCGCGCCCGCGAGTACATCCGGCGCGGCTTCCCCATCCTGGACGCCTGGCTCGAGAGCCACGAAGGCGTCTTTTCGCTCGTTCCGCCGCAGGCGGCTGCCATCGCCTTCCCGCGTTACCACCTCCAGGTGAATTCGACCGAACTCGTACAGCGGCTGCTGCGAGAAAAGAGCGTCTTTATCGTGCCAGGCGACCATTTCGGGATGGACGGCTATCTGCGCATCAGCTTCGGACTGCCGCCGGATTACCTGCGGGCTGGGCTGGACCGCATCCACGAGCTGATCGTTTCTCTGCAGAAGTAGCAATACCCGGGTGGAGGGACAGCATGGCACCATCCGATCTCGATCGGCGCTGCATCGATACGATCCGCTTTCTTGCCGCCGATATGGTGCAGCAGGCGAACTCGGGACACCCCGGTCTGCCAATGGGGGCAGCGGCGATGGCCTACGTCCTGTGGACGCGGCACCTGCGCCACAACCCCACCGATCCCCACTGGCCGAACCGCGACCGGTTTGTGCTCTCGGCGGGCCATGGCTCTGCCCTCCTGTATGCCCTGCTCCATCTGACCGGTTACGACCTGCCGCTCGAAGAGCTCCGGGCCTTCCGCCAGTGGGAAAGCCGAACGCCCGGCCATCCGGAACTCCACTGCACGCCGGGCGTGGAGATGACCACGGGGCCGCTGGGCCAGGGGATCAGCCACGCTGTAGGCATGGCAATCGCCGAAGCCCACCTCGCGGCGCGCTTCAACCGGCCGGCTTTCCCGCTGATCGACCATTTCACCTACGTGCTGGCCAGCGACGGCGACCTGATGGAGGGCGTCTCCGCGGAGGCATGCGCGCTCGCCGGCCACCTCCGCCTGGGTAAGCTGACCGTGCTGTACGATGACAACCGGGTATCGCTTGCCGGTTCGACTTCGCTTGCCTTCACGGAGGACGTCGCGGCACGCTTCCGCGCCTACGGCTGGCAGGTGCTGCAGGTACCCGACGGATACAACCTCGAAGCCGTTGACGCCGCGCTGCGGCTGGCGAAAGCAGACCTCACGCGCCCTTCCCTGCTGATGGTACGCACGGTGCTCGGGTACGGCGCGCCCCGGAAGCAGGGGACATTCCACGCGCACGGGGCGCCCCTCGGCGCCGAGGAACTGCGCGCGGCCAAGGAAGCAGCCGGCTGGCCTGTGGAGGCGCCCTTCCTTGTGCCCACCGAGGTGCAGGAGCATATGCGGGCGGCCCTGGACGTCGGGAGGCAACAAGAGCAGAGCTGGGAAGAGCTCCGCGCCCGCTACGGGGCCGCCTACCCGGAGCAGGCGCGCGAGCTGGAGCGACGGCTGCGCCGCGAGCTCCCGCACGGTTGGGAAGAGGGACTGCCCTCCTTCGAGCCGGCACAGGGGCCGATGCCCACGCGGCGGGCATCGGAAGTGGTGCTTCAGGAGCTCGGAAAACGCATCCCTGAGCTGATGGGCGGCTCAGCCGACCTGAACCCCTCCACACTCAGCTGGCTCAAAGGGGAAGGTGATTTCCAGGCGCCGGCTCATCAACCCGAGGACCGTCAGGGCGCGGTCGGAGGGCCCTGGGGGTACGAGGGGCGCAATCTCCATTTCGGCGTGCGGGAACACGCGATGGGCACCATCGCCGGGGGCCTGGCGCTGCATGGGGGTATCCTCCCGTACACAGCGACATTCCTCGTTTTCTCCGACTATATGCGGCCGCCGATGCGCCTGGCCGCGCTCCAGGGGCTGCAGGTGGTCTACCTTTTTACCCACGACAGTATCGGCGTCGGGGAAGACGGACCCACACACCAGCCCGTGGAGCAGCTGATGGGGCTGCGCACCGTTCCCGGGCTGGACGTCATCCGGCCGGCAGATGCGAACGAGACGGTGGAGGCCTGGCGAGCGGCGCTTCGGCGCAAGGACGGGCCAACGGCGATCGTCCTCACCCGCCAGGCCGTGCCGATCCTGGATCGCAAAGAATGCGCCCCGGCCAGCGGGTTGCTGCGGGGCGGCTATGTCCTGTGGCAGTCGGGCGACGGACTGCCGGAGGTGATGCTGATCGGCACCGGGTCGGAGGTAGCGCTGGCCCTGGCGGCCGGCCGGAGGCTTGCGGAACAGGGCATCCGGGTACGTGTGGTTTCGTTGCCCTGCTGGGAGCTCTTCGAACGCCAGCCCACAGACTACCGCGAGAGCGTGCTGCCGCCGTCTGTGCGCGCCCGAGTGTCGGTCGAGGCGGGCGTACGCCTGGGTTGGGAACGCTATCTGGGGTTCGAGGGCATCGCGATCGGGGTCGATCGTTTCGGGGCGAGCGCCCCCGCAGAAGTCTTGTATGCGCGTTACGGCCTCACGGTCGATGCCGTCGTGCGCGCCGCGCTGGATGTGCGGGAACGCTTGCACTAAGCACCGCACCTAGAAGCGAGCCGGTTCGCCCGCGTACACGCGGATCGCTGCCGGTCCGGGAACAGGGCACTTGTATTCGCAGATGCCGCAGCCGATGCAGCGCGCCTCCACCACATGCGGCCGCTGCAGGAGCAGGGGACTGCCGTCGTCCTGCACCACTTCTACGTTTTCCAGCACCACGGCCTTTTCAGGTACCGGACACATCTCCTCGCACACGATGCACGGCCGGCCGTCGGCCCAGGGAAGGCAGCGGTCCCGGTCGATGTAGGCGCGGCCCAGCACCTGCCGCCGCTTCTCTTCCAGGGTAAGTGGTGGAATGGCCTCCACCGGGCAGACCTGCCCGCAGGCGTTGCACGAGTAGGCACAGTAGCCGAGCCGGAAGAGCAACACCGGTGTCCAGAAGCCTTCCCAGCCGGATTCTCCCAGCGCCGGCTGGATCGCGCCCGTCGGGCAGGCACGGCTGCAGGCCCCGCAGCGCAAGCAGGTGGAGAGCAGGCGATCCTCCTGGACCCCCGGCGGGCGGATCGGCTTCGAAAGACGCGCACGCGCGTGACGCTCGCCCCGGAGAACCGCGGCCCCAAGGAGCGCGGCCCCCATCGTCAGCAGGAACTCCCTTCGGCCCGGGTCGTAGACTTGCCGGCGTTCCGGCCGGAGATGGATGCGAAACACGACGGCGCGCTGCGGACACACCTCCAGGCATTCCAGACACATCGTGCATTCGGCAGGATCGCTGGTGTACCCTTCTTCGCTGCGGATCGTCCCGGTGGGGCATACGCGCGCGCACGCGCCGCAGGCATTGCAGCGCACGTTCACTCCGCGCCGCACGAGGCTAACCTTGCTGAGCAGCCCCAAGAGAGCACCCAAAGGGCACAGGTAACGGCACCAAAAGCGGGGAGCAACCGCGTTCAGCGCGAGAACGGCGAGGAGAAGCCCAGCGTACACGGTTCCGGCGCGAAAATCGACCGGGTTTGCGCCCAAGAGGTGCGGACGGACCAAGCGGTCCAGCGAGGAGACCAGCGGCCGCAATGCTGGAAACCCGTAAAGCGCTCGCTCGGCCGCCCCGAAGGCTTGCTCAGCAGCAGGCCACAACCCGCTCGCAAGGGCGCGCAGGAGGATACTGAGCGGATCGAGCACGAGAAGCGTCAGGTTGGTGCACAGCGCAGCGATGAGGATCGCCCCCAGCAGGAGGTGTTTTGCCTTACGCCACAAATCGGGCACGCGCGAGGGACGGCGGCGAGGGAACAAGTCCAGGACCGTACCTAGCGGACAGAGCCATCCGCACCAGGCGCGGCCCACCCCCAGCGTCAGCGCGAGCACGAGAAAAGCGAGCGCCGAACCGGCTAGCAGCCTGCGCGCGGCAAGGAGATGGGATAGCATCGCGAGGGGATCCAGCCGCATCGGGAGGTCGACCCAAGCGGCGGGTGATTCACTTCCCCGCAGGCGGACAAACCACACGAGGAAGCCAAGCAGCGACAGATACTGGACAGCGCGGCGCGTCCATACCCAGTACCGGGGAAGGCGAGCCCGAACTGCCTTGGAAACAGGTTTCCTGGCCAAGAGCGCAGCCCTTTCGCACTAGACGACCGCGATGCGCAGGTTTTCCAGGTCGCTACGGCCCAACCCCATGGCCACGCCGGCCCGGACATAGTCCAGGTCCTCGGGCCGCAGCCCGAACAGCGTAGCAGCATACGAGTCGGCAGCGACGATGTCCGGGCTGACGATGACCGTATCCAGGCGGCGTACATCGGCCAGGTCTCCTCCCGTGGGGCCGTTGGCCGTCAGGATGCGGATCGCATCCACAACGGTCAAGGTGGGGCGGATGTAGCCGGCCAGATCCGCCAGGCGCTGCCCCAGGTTGCGGTGGAGCACGGGACGGTCCCAGATCGTGCCCATCAGGTTCTTCATCCCCAGGGTCAGCCGCGCCAGGCTGTGGTGCTTGGCGATCGGGACGTTGATGAGCACATCGGCCTTCAGGATCTCGTCGTAGATCGCACAACGGGTCAGATCGCGTGCGCCGGGAAGTTTCACCTCCACGAACTTGAAGGGCGCCATCACTTCCATTTGGCCGCCGGCCGCCTCCACCTGCTCCCGGATCCCGGTCACCAGATAAGCATCCTCCGGGGTGCCGCCGAACGGGTGATCCATCACCCGCACCCGACGGGCCCCTGCCTCCAGACACATCCGCACCAGGGCGCCCACAAGCCAGGGGTTGGTCGTCGCCGCGTACTCGTAGCTGTGGTAGGCCACGCAGATGTTCGGCTTGATGACCACGTCCTGCCCGGGGCGGACAAAGCGCCCGATGCCGCCCAGTGCGTCCATTGCGCGGCGGATCAGATCCTCCGGCTCCCCGCCGCGGGCTACGGCCACGTCGGGGATGGAGCTCGTGGTCTCGGTAGGAGCCGAGGTAGACGTGACCGACTCTGCGGTTCCTTCCGGCGAGGCGGTACGCGCCGGTGTCAGCCCAGGAAAAGAGGGTGTCAACGGGCGTAGACCACAGGATCGAAGGAGCGCCTCCCCGGCAACCAGCCCGATCCCAGCCCCCAGCCACCGCAAGAAACTCCTGCGCGAAATCTCATCCATGCTTGCACCTCGATACCCTAACGGGCTCTGAAGCTCTGCCTTCCGCTTCTGGCAGGATCTCCGCGCGGAGTATATCAGAAGCCGGTCCTGCATTCAAGCGACAGACAACCCGGATTCAGACACGTGTTGGGACAGAGGGTCTCTTCCTCGGCCCTTGTCCGATCCCCCTTCACTCTCCCGCTCGCCGTTCGGCGGCGGGAAAGCGGAGGGAGAGGACTTGCCCGCATCGAACACGAGCGCACCATCACTCACAGATCCAGAGCCACCCTGTTCCATCTGTCTCCAACACGGAGGCGGGATCCGGTTCCAGCGGTCCTCCGCCTGGCTCGAGCACGCGTATCCGGACACGCCACCCGTTGTCCAGCGCGGCCCCGCGGGGGAGCGGGAAGGCGTCCATCAGCACCTCCCCTGTGTCCCAGCGGCTTGTGGGGCGCAGGCCGGCCTGGAACTGCTGCCCCAGGCGATGCGCGACCCGCACAGACGCCCGGCCGTCCGGAGGAACGAACTCGGTCACCAGCACCAGGTCGGCCGACAGAGGACGCCGTGCCCGCCACCAGGTTACGTGCCAGACA
Source organism: Chloroflexia bacterium (assembly GCA_041082245.1). Lineage (GTDB taxonomy): Bacteria > Chloroflexota > Chloroflexia > DTKN01 > DTKN01 > DAOTVY01. The sequence continues at coordinate 13,901 of JBDOIE010000021.1, read as the reverse complement.
CTTGTCTTCCCCGACCCCCGGGTAACCGCTGCATCGCACCCGAGGAATTCGAGCCTTTCGTCCAGCGCTGCCAAGGGGGCTCCCCGCACCTGTCCCGGCTCCAGCGAGGACAGGACTATCTGGCTGTCCGCGTCCAGAAGGCGCAGGAAGTGCTGAAGGGAAAGCCAGCCGTTCCGGATGGCTTCCGCGCGGTACGGCTCGCAGAGGTACGCGATGCCAAGAAGCAGCCCGAAGGACAGGAAAGCGAGCTCGATCCGCAGCGACCAAATTGCCTGGTATGCCCGCTTCATCTTGCCCCCTCATCCGGTCGCGATATAAACGTTTCGTGCCTGCTTACCGTGGCGCCGATCGCCGTACCCGGTACACGACCAGTTCTACCGGAAGGCCATCCTGACGGTGCGCCGTCGTCACCATCGCGGGCACGACGCGCGCGAAGCGTGCCATCTCGCGCTCTGTTTCCGGAGGCGCCAGCCCGATAAGTGGGAGGTAGCAGGTGTATTTCCCTTGCGGGATGTACCCTGTGTTCGGCGTCACCTCCGGAGGCAACAACGGGGCTCGCCCGGTATCCCAGTGGCCAGCGATCCACCGCACTTCCGCCGACGCGTCTTCTTCGAACGCCAGGAGTCGATGCTGGAGTTCTTCCCCGGCGAGAGGCGCAAGGAAGAGGAATCCCTGCGGAGCATAACACAGCACGGCTGAGGAGTCCCTCGCGTTCGCTTCGAACCGGCGGTAGATGGGCAGGCCAGACCAGTAGATCGCGCTCGTGCGATAAGCCCGTGGCAGGAGGAAGCAGTGGAGCAGCTGCGGCTCCGTGCAGATAAAGAGGGAGTAGAGCGTGCCACCCAGGAATACTGCCTGCGCCACCCGGGCGACCGGGCGACGCACTCTCGAGAGCACCACCCCTAGCGCGATCCCGCCCAGGCCAGGGAGCAACATCACGTGGCGCGTCCACCAGGGATGGGTGTGCAGGAGGAGCACCGCCGCCCCGATCGTGGTCCAAAGGATGGCGCGGCGATCGAGCAGAAGCCAGGTTCCGAGCGCTGGAAGGCCAAGGAGCAGCCACAGCGGGCCGAACCCCCCCAGCCGTGTGTCGTGGGTGTAGCCCTGCACATTTTCCTTCCAGACCGTCCAGAGCTGTCTCCATACGGGGAGGCCACGGAGCTCCGGCGGCAGGTCCTCCTGTTGCAACCCGCGCACCGAAGCTGGGCCAGGGAAACGGAGTGGACCTACGGTAACCCCGAACGGCCAGAGCGGATTGCCCAGGTCGTGTAGGTTGGCGAAATACCAGTACAGTCCCGGTGCGCAGCCGAGCAGCCAGATCGCAACCCAAGCGAGCGCGGCAAGCCGTACCCGGCGCATCCATCCCCTCCAGGCGCAGATCAGCGCCGTGAGCGAGACGATCGGCACGAGGACGAGCACGTAATACTTGATGCCCAGCAGCGTGCCGGTCGCTGCCGCCGCCAGTGCAGTATCGACGCGGCGGGCCGGATGGCGCCAGGCAAAGCCCATGCCCAACCAGAAGAGGCTCGCCAGCGTGAGGTCGTTGTAGGCCGTGCGCGTCTGCAGGATCGCCACCGGGGCGAGCGCCCACAGGGATGCGCCCAGGATCGCCGGGCCCGGACTTGCACCAAAGCGCCTCCCCAGGCTGTAGAGCGACAGGAGCGCGAAGGCCCAGAAGGGGAGCTGTACGGCATCTACCAGGCGCTGCGAGTGCGTCCCCAGAAGCAACCAGACCATGAACAGCTCGTTGTGCTCCGGGAAGCCGCGGATGTAACCGTAAAAGCCGTCCAGCCGGGCCAGGTCGCCGCGCTGGTAACGCAGGATGGCGATCGGGATGTGGTAAGCGTTGCCGTCCCAGTCGTGCGCGGGCACCAACGCCGCAAGCAGCACGCTCCAGAGGGCCGCCACCAGCAGGAGCGCCAGCGCGATCCGGGCGCATAGGCCCAGGGCGCGCCAGAAGGCCCCTGCGCGAAGCAGAACGTCCCGGAGGACCAGGGACAGGTTCCGTCCATTGCCTACCCAGAGCACTGCCGCGAGCAAGGTGTTCAGCCCGTACACCGGCTGCCACCGGAGCCAGCCGAATGCCCCCAAGAGCATTTCGGTGACAAGCACCTGCAAGGCGGTCAGCAGGAAGGCGCCCGCGCCCGCATCCGCTAGCGAGGGGTACCGGCGGCGAAGCCACAGGAAATACCCCGACCACACCGCCGGCGTCACCAGGATGAGCGAAAGGAGAGGCCAAGCGAGAGCGAAAGCAAGGGCCACGCCCGCAAGAAGAAGCGCCGGCAACAGCAAGTACAGGTGCGCGCGGACCTGGGCCGGCAACCGCACCTTGCCGTGCAAGCGACGGAACAGCCAGATCGTGCCGGTACACAGGAACAGCCCGACAGAGGTCCCGGGCAGGATGGCACTGCGGACAGCTGGCTGCCAGGCATCCAGGAGGGCACCCAGTAAAAGCCCACCGCATCCCGCAGCCCAGGCGCGTTCCAGGCGCCACCCCAGGGCAAAGCCAAGTAGCGCGAACCCGACCCCCACTGCTGACCAGCCAGGCCAGTCAGGGACGGCGAAAGGGCCACTAGGGGAGCGTGGCAAGGCAACGATTTCTGCCCCAAGAAAAACCACCCCAAGTTCCCGCGAGTCCCCTGGAAACCAGAGGGAATCCGTCTGCAGCCAGAGCTCGAGCATTCCATCCTGCAGGGCTTCTGGCGGAAGGAGAAACGTGTATTCCCCTGCAAAGGGAGGAAGCCTCAACACACCGCAGCTCCGGCCGTTCGCAACCAGTTCCACCTGCGGCCAGGGAGATCCCGCCGGCCGGCCGCTCCTCAGCCACAAGCGAAGCAGTAGAGGCTCGCCGACGCGCACAGGCCCAAGGAGGAAAACGGCACGCGAGCCCGTCCAGCGATATGCCCCTTCACCCGGCTGTCGCGCGAATGGCGGGTCCGTGCTTCGTTCCGGAGGGTAGAACCCCTCGAGGAACGATGATGCCGGACCGTCCGCAAGGAGGCGCACCGACGTCGGGGCGGAAAAAGCGGCTTGCAAGAGGAATCCGCCCACCACGAGGGAAAGGAGAACAACTACGTACTGGACCGTGCGCGGGCAGCGCATCCCACACAGGACCACTGCACAGCCTCCTCCACGACAACCCGCGGCCGACGCCGGGCCTCCAGCTGAGCCCGCTCGCGGCTCTGCCGCCGCCTGCCCCGATCCGGCCCGCAAGCCCGTGGCCCGCTTACTCGGGTTCCTCCTCTTCGCCTGCGAGGCGGAAGATGCGCCGGTACACCTCACGCAGGTGGCGCAGGCTGACGTGCGTATACCGCTCGGTCGTGGTGAGGCGTGCATGTCCCAGCAATTCCTGGACGATGCGCAGGTCGGCGCCTCCTTCCAGCAGGTGTGTGGCAAAGGTATGACGCAAAGTGTGTGGGGTCACCTTTCCTTCGAGACCGACCAGGCGGGCGTACATCGACACGAGGGCGCGGACGCTGCGGTCGCTCAGCCGCCCGCCCAGGCGGTTCAGGAAGAGGGCTCGGTCGGAGCTATCGCGCGCGAGGAGCGGCCTGCCGAAACGGACATAGGCGCGCAAGGCCCGCAAGGCCGGCACTCCGGCCAGCGCCAAACGCGTCCGCCCGCCCTTCCCCACGACGCGTACCTCGTGCCTGCCCCAGTCGATGTCGTCGAGATCGATGCGCACCAGCTCCCCGACACGCAGGCCGCTCGCATACAGGAGCTCGAGGATGGCCCGGTCGCGCAGTCCCTGGGGCGTCCGCAGGTCCGGCGCGGTCAGCAGGGCAACCGTCTCGTCTACGCTCAGGCTACGGGGAAGACGACGGGGCTGCTTTGGGGTCCCGAGCCCTCGCAGCGGATGCGACTCCAGGTGCCCCGCGCGCACGAGGAAGGCGTAGAAACTGCGCAGCGCGGCGAGCTTGCGGGCGATGCTCGACGGTGCCAGGTGGGCATCCTGCAACCGGCGCAGGAACGCGCGCGCCACGGCGCGATCGACCTGTTCCGGCTCGAGGCCCTGTTCGCTCAAGAAGGCTCCGAATGCCTCCAGGTCCGCGCGGTACGCAGCGACCGTATGCGGAGAACAACCCTTCTCCACGTCCAAGGAGATTAGAAAGGACCGCAGCAGCTCCGAAAATCGATCGCGCTCGTTCATCGGTCCCTCGGCCGAACTTGCTTAGGTATTATACCAGAAGGGGACTCCTTGGGCCAAGACAAGCCCCTCCAGTTTCCAACTGGAGGCAGCCGTGGAGGCACTCGCGCGAGACAAGTACTCCCGTCGGGTCGCAAGCCCATGCTTTCCGTCGTCCCGCAGGAGAGGGTTCATCCCCCGGGCGCTTCGCTGCTCACGTTCTCAGCCGCCCGAAAAAGCGGGTGCGTTGACAGATGCGACCGCACGCGTATAATAAGTTCACATCCCGAGTACCGGAACCGGTCAAGGAGCTGGAAGGAGGCCCGTTGTGCGTGCGGAGTTTCTTCCAGGCGTTGCGGAGGAAGTGGCCGAAATCCTCCTGCGGTTGAGCGCGGTAACCCTTCGCCCCAGCGCGCCTTTTCGCTTTGCTTCCGGCCTTCTTTCCCCGATCTACTGCGATAACCGGCTGCTGATTTCCTACCCCGCCGAACGACTCCGCGTGGCACGCTGGTTCGCGGATACGATCCGGCAATCCGGCCTGGCTGTGGACGTGATTGCGGGCACGGCCACTGCGGGCATCCCCCACGCCGCATGGCTGGCGGCGGAGCTCGGCCTGCCCATGGTTTACGTGCGGAGCCAGGCAAAAGGGCACGGGCAGGAACGCCTGGTGGAAGGCGTGCTCCTACCGGGCCAGCGGGTCGCGGTGGTCGAGGACCTCGTCACCACCGGCGGTTCTTCCCTACAGACGGTGGCTGTTCTCCGCGAAGCCGGGGCGATCGTGGAGCATGTCTTTGCGATTTTTAGCTACGGCTTTGTGGGAACGGCCGAATCGTTCACCCGTGCCGGCGTCACTTTGCACCCACTAACAACGCTCCCGATCCTGCTGGATGTGGCGGTTGCCCGCGGATACCTGTCCCCGGCGGAGCGGGGTCTGGTCGAAGCGTGGGCGCGGGACCCCGCTGCGTGGAGCCAGGAGCGGGAGGAGGCAGCTTCGTCTCCGCGATAGTGTGCCGCAAGACGGGCCCTCAGGGGGAACCCCATGGGCACCCGGGTGATCATCGACGGGACCGAGTTCGAGCTGCCGTTCGACGTACCTCCCGGAACACCGTTGCCGCCGGGCGTCGAGCGGCTGGAGGATGGGGTGGAAGAAGAACCCTGGCCGGACGATGTCCCGCGCGAGCTCGTCGCATACGCCCGGGAACTCGCCCTGACGCCGGATCAGGTGGCCCACTGGGTGACGTTCTTCCGTGAACACCCCGAGGGCCGGCGGATCTGGGAAGAAGCTCGCGCTCTTTGGAAGCCGCCCCGACCGCACAAGAAGCGCTAGGAGCCGCTACGGTCGGACCCCGTACTGCTCCATCAGGCGTACCATCTCTGGGTCGTCGGCGTAGGACGGGGTCAGCAGCCAGACGCTGCCGTTGTACGAGACCACACGCCCCTGGTCGTCCAGGTTCAGCGTCAACACCCCTATGCCCTGTCCTTCGGGGCCAGCCGCCTGCAACACCACCGTCCCCTCGGGCCCAGCAACGCCGTAGGCCTGGATCGTCGCGCCGCCGGCCGCACCAAGGATCGCATCGATCCCCGGCACCTCGCTCACCATGCGCTTGTTCAGCTCCGCGTTCAGGTTCGAGAGCACCAGGATCACATCGGCCTGCCCGTGCAGTTCCTGCACCACGCGCCGAACGGCTTCCAAGGGGTCATCGACTTTGAGACCGAGCGCTGCGGCTCGCGCCTGAGCCGTGGGAGAGGTGACACCGATCAGGGCTACCGTGTGTCCTGCGTACGCGCGCAGCAGGTAGGGGGAGATTCCTAGCGTCCCTGCCGGCCCGACGTTCGCCGAAAGCACAGAGAAACGGGCTTCGCCGAAACGAGCCTGCACCTCGTCAAGCCCGGCCACGAGTTCGTACTCCCCGATGGCCATCGCGTCATAGCCCATCGCGTTCATCGCGGCGACGAGCAGGGGCGCCTGCTTCCTATCGGCTGCGCTTTTTCCGTAGAGCGTGTCGCCCGTGTCCACGACCAGTACCGGGCCGCTGGCCTCGTCCCGCACCTTTGCGATCGCGGTGGCTCGCCGAGCCAACCCCCCTTTGGGAACTCCTCAACCACATGGAAGCACCTTCCCGACCACTCCGCCGCTGTGGACCACCGTGATCGTAAAGTCAACCTTCCCTGCCGCAGGGGTGGTTGGGCGCACTGGGGAAGGGGAAATCGTACGCGTGGCACCCGGAGTGCTGGGTGCTGCAGGCGTGCGCGCCGGGTAGGACGTGGGCGCACCCTCTTCGACGCGACAACCGACCAGGACCGCCGCCAGAAGCAAGAACCCCACAAGCCAACGCCGCATCGTTGCCTCCTCCGTCACTCGAGCGTCCACCCTTTTTGCCGGAAAAGTTTCTCGAGCGCTTCCAGCGTCGCGCGCAGGGCACGCGCCAGCAGGCGCAGTTTCACGGGTGCCTCCGCGTCCGTTCCGGCCCAGCGCTCTATGTCGCCCTCGTAGAAAGAGCGGGATATACGGCCGATTTCGTCCAGTACTTCGTCGAGGGAATGGAAACGCCGCAGCCGCGCCCGGTCGGCCGTCTCCTCACCGGGCGGCACTTCTTCCTCCTCCCACACCCGCTCCTCGGGCTCCCCAAGCGGGATTCGGACCAGGCGCTCCGGCTTTTCTTCCACGGGCTCCGGAGGCACCTCACGACGCAGCCGCGCGCCCGATTCCAGCGCCTGCAGCGCTGTTTCCAGCGTCAGATTCGGGTTGGCGGCGAAAAAGGCCGCAAGCTGTGCGATCTGGGCAGCAGACAGGCTGGCCTCCGCCGCTTCCCGCGCGACTTCCTCGCGGGTCACCGGGTTGGGGATGCGCAACAGGTGCTGGGCCTGCGTCACGGAGAGTTCCCCCTGGCGGATGAGCGATTGGATCTCCGGGGAAAGCTCCAGCAGCGCAAGGTAGCGCCGAACGGTGCGTCCCGAGAGGCCGATCTGGCGCCCCACGAGGTCGTCAAGCTCTCCGGCGCTGAGGTGGGGCTGCTCTCTCTCCAGTCGCTGGCGCAGGCGGGCCATCGCTTCGGCCTTCTCCAGATCGTTCAGATCGAGCCGCTGCAGGTTTTCCACCAGCTGCGGGATGTACAGCTCGTCGGGGTTCGTCTCCAGCAACAGGCAGGGGATCCGCTCCAGCCCCAGCCGTTTCGCCGCTTCCAGCCGCCGGTGTCCAAAGACAACGCGATAGGTATCGCCCCACATATGAATGACCCCGATCGGCTGCAGCAGTCCCTGGGCCGCGATCGAGTCAGCCAGGGCGGCGATGTCCCCGGGGTCGTGGCGCACGGCCGTCGGGTCGGGCTGTATCTGCTGTGGGTTCAGGTAGATCAGGCGCTCCTCCATAGTTTCTTCCCTCCTCAGACGGTCCGGCTTTCCGGAGCGGGCCCCGGGCCTATGCTGCCCTGCAACTTTTGCTGCATCCGTTCCCAGTGCGTTCCTTGCCAGTAGATGCGACGACACGAGGGACAGACCCAGAAGCGCTCATAGTGCTCGCGCACATAAGGCGGTACCAGGTCCTGCACGGCCGATTTCGCCGCCTCCTCGAGCGGGACGTTGCAAACAATACAGCGAGATCCCGGCCCCGGCGGCGGAAAGAGACTCAGTACCTGTCGCAGCTGTCCCTCCAGATCGTCTTCTTCGACGAGCAGGCTCCGGATGCCACGACGGCTGGCCAGGTTCCGGTCGCGCGTGAGCAAGATACGGTTCTCACGGCGTGCCCGCTCCGCCAGGAACAGGTCGTCGAACGGGGGCTCGTAGACGGCATCGTGGCCGGCCACGCGCAGCCAGCGCGCCAGCCGTCCCAGCATCCCATCCACCAGAAACCGCTCCGGCCTGGACATCCTCAGTGCTCCTGATCCGCTTCCGTCCAGAGCTGCTCCAGCCACCGCGGGATGCGCACCTGCGCGGGGCTGTCCCCGCGGGGCAGGTGGGGCTTGATGTCGAGCACGGGTGTTCCATCCAGGGCATCCAGACCGCGCACGGTCAGCACCGTTCCCTCGCGCCCCAGCAGCTCCACCGTGGTCACGCCGATCGGCGTAGGCCGGTGCGGAGAACGCGTGGCAAAGACCCCCACCAGTGGGAGGTCTTGCCGCTCCTCGGGATGCACCTGCAGCGCGGCGGGACGCTCGGGCCGGTGAAAAAAGAAGAGGATCAGGAGATGCGAGAACTCCTCGATCCCCTGCAGTGCCGGTTCGTAGACTTCCTCCAGCTCGATGTGCGAGACGACTTCCTCCCAGCGTACGCCTGCTGCTTGTGCGACCCCGTTGCGCACCACGCCGATCGGGCGCAGGACGATCGGTTCGCTCATATTCTCCCCCTTGCCGCCCGCACCCGCTGGAGCAACGCCTGCTTCTCCTGCTGGCTCAGGAAGGCAGCCTGGAGACTGTTCCACCGGATGCGCCGGATCTCCTCTGCCGAAAGTCCCAATACCGGGAGCAACGCGTACTCATGGGCGAGATCGATGCCCGAGATCGCCGGGTCGTCGGTGTTCAGGGTGACGCAGATCCCGCGCCGTAAGAAGATCGGCAGGGGATGCTCGGAAAGCGAGCGCACGGTCAGGGTCTGGAGGTTGCTCGTAAGACAACTTTCGACCGCGATCCCCCGTTCGGCCAGAAGCTCGAGGAGGCCAGGGTCGTCCGCCGCCCGTACGGCGTGCCCCAGCCGTTCCGCCCCCAACTCCAGCACCGCCTGGCGGACGCTATCCGGGCCGGCCGCTTCTCCAGCATGCGCGATCGTGTGAAGGCCGGCCGCGCGGGCCCGGCGGAAATGCTCCACGAAGAGGCTCCCCGGGTACCCGGCCTCATCCCCAGCGAGGTCGACGGCCACCACCCCGTGCCCTACACCCACGAGCGCCGCTTCCAGCTCCACCGACGCCCCTTCCGGCCCGAACTGCCGCGACATGATGACGATCAGGTTCGCCCGGATGGGCAGGTCCTCTGCCTCCAGCACCGCGCGACACGCTGCCCGGACGATCTCCTTCGGGTCCAGGCGATGCACCGCTGCCATGAAGAGCGGGCTGAACCGCAGTTCCACATAGTCCAGCCCCTCGGCCACGGCATCTTCCAGGTTCTCCCGGGTCACGCGGTAGACCACGTCGTAATCGACGAACGTCTGCTGGAAAAGCGCAAACCGCCGGAAGAACTCCGGAAGCGAGGGGATCGGCTCCTGTACCTGAACGTAGGGTCGTAGCCCTTCCACGGTATCGGCCGGAAGGGGCAATCCATACCGGCGCGCGATCTCCAGCACTGTCTCCAGACGGACGTTCCCGTCCAGATGCCGATGCAGGTCTACAAGGGGAAGGTCATCGAGGGAGAATGCTTCGACCATGCGGGCACCTCTCCCGAGGCAACCGGCTACAGCCCCACTTCGGAGTCGGAGAGGCTGTCCCGAAGCAGGTCGAGGTGCTGGAGAGCCAGTCCGGTGCCGATCGCCGTGCACTGCAACGGGTGATCGGCCACGTAGCAGGGTACACCTGTGGCCTGGGTCAAAAGTCGGTCCAGCTGCCGTAGCAGCGCGGTGCCGCCGGTCAGCACGATGCCCCGGTCGATGATGTCCGAGGCCAGTTCGGGAGGGGTCTCGACCAGCACGCTCCGCACCGCATCGATGATCTGCTGAAGCGGTTCGGCCATCGCCTCGGTGATCTCGGTCGAGGAAACCTCAACCGTGCGCGGCAGACCGCTCACCTGGTCGCGCCCGCGCACGGGCATCTTGAGCGGGGGATCCAGGATGAGCGCGCTGCCGATCTGGATCTTGACCTCCTCCGCGGTGCGCTCGCCGATCAGGAGGTTGTACTTGCGCTTGATGTAGGCCGCGATCGCTTCGTCCAGGCGGTTTCCGGCGACGCGGATCGAGTTACAGACCACGATCCCGTTGAGCGAGATCACCGCCACCTCGGTCGTCCCACCGCCCACACCGACGATCATGTTCCCGTTCGGTTCGGCGATGGGGACGTTGGCGCCGATCGCCGCAGCGAGCGGTTCACGGATCAGGTGCACGGTCCGCGCCCCGGCCTGCAGGGCGGCATCGCGCACCGCGCGCATCTCTACGGTGGTCGCGCCGGCCGGGATGGAGACCATCACCTCCGGCTTGAACAGCCGCAACCAGCCGCTCACACGCCGGATAAAGTAGTCCAGCATCGCCTCGGTGACCACGTAATCGGCGATCACGCCGTTGCGCATCGGGCGGATGACCTCGATCGTGTCGGGGTTCCGGCCGACCATCTCCAGCGCTTCGTTACCGACGGCAAGCACCCGCCCGCTCTTGGTGGAAAGCGCCACCACCGAGGGCTCGTTCAGCACGATCCCCTTCCCGACCACGTAGACCAGCACGTTGGTGGTCCCCAGGTCGATCCCGATCCGCCGCGCGCACATTACTCGCTTTCCCCTCCGCGCTGCACGGGCGGCCCCGGCCGCTGCCGGCGGTAGCGCGCCACCTTCAGGCGCACGATCGCCTTGCGCAGTGAGGCTTCCGCCCGAAGCAGCTCCTCGCGGCTCAATTTCTCCCGTTGTTGCAGCAACGCTTCCGCACGCTTCCGCGCCTCTTCGGCACGGGCTTCCTCGATCTCTTCCGCGCGTTCCGCGGTATCGGCGAGGACGACCACGCGGTCCTCATCCACCTGGAGGAAACCCCCGCTTACCGCGATATGGACCTCCTCGCTCCCGCGGCGATAGTACAGGTCACCGGGCTCGAGGGTGGTCAGCAGAGGCGTATGGGACGGCAGGATGCCCAGCCGTCCTTTGGCGCCCGGCGCGCTCACGAGGTCGATGCCGTCCTCGCTCAGCAGTGTGCGCTCCGCGGTCACGATCGTCAGACGCAACCCGGCCATCGCCTGCCCCTCAGGCGGCCCGTTTCCCGGCCCGCTGGAACACCTCGTCGATCGTCCCGGCCATGTAGAAAAGTTGCTCGGGGATGTCGTCGCCTGCCCCCTCGAGGATCAGCCGGAAGCCACGCACCGTTTCCTCGCGGGGCACGTACACCCCCTTGCGCCCGGTGAACTGCTCGGCGACGTGCATCGGCTGAGACAGGAAGCGCTGGATCTTGCGCGCCCGCGCCACCAGCAGCTTGTCCTCGTCCGACAGTTCGTCGATCCCCAGGATGGCGATGATATCCTGCAGGTCCTTGTACCGCTGGAGCACGCGCTGCACTTCGCGGGCGACGCGGTAATGCTCCTCGCCCACGATCCGCGGGTCCAGGATGCGCGAAGTGGAGGCGAGCGGGTCCACCGCAGGGTAGAGCCCCATCTCGGCAATGGAGCGCTCCAGGGCGATCGTCGCATCCAGGTGGGCGAAGGTAGTTGCCGGCGCGGGGTCGGTATAGTCGTCCGCCGGCACGTAGACCGCCTGCACGGAGGTGATCGACCCCCGCTTGGTGGAGGCAATCCGTTCCTGGAGCTCGCCCATCTCGGTCGCGAGGGTCGGCTGATAGCCCACGGCGCTGGGCATCCGGCCGAGGAGGGCGGATACCTCCATACCGGCCATCACGAAGCGGTAGATGTTGTCGATGAAGAGCAACACGTCCATCCCGCGGTCGCGGAAATATTCGGCCATCGTGAGCCCGGTCAGACCCACGCGCAGGCGCACTCCGGGAGGCTCGTTCATCTGCCCGAAGACCATGACCGTCTTGGAGATGACGCCGGACTGGATCATCTCCCGCAGGAGGTCGTTCCCCTCGCGGCTCCGCTCGCCCACACCCGCAAAGACGGAGACGCCCTTGTGTTTTTCGGCGTTGTTGTAGATCATCTCCTGGATGATCACCGTCTTGCCCACACCAGCCCCGCCGAAGACGCCAGTCTTGCCTCCCTTGGTGAACGGAGCAACCAGGTCGATCACTTTTAGGCCGGTTTCGAAGATCTCCGTGCGGGCGACCTGGTCCTCGAACGAAGGGGCCGGCCGGTGGATGGGCCAGCGCTCGGCCGTCTCCACGGGGGGCTTTTCGTCGATCGGGTTGCCCAGGACGTCGAAGAGGCGTCCCAGCGTGGCCTCGCCCACCGGGACAGCGATCGGCCGGCCGGTATCGATCGCCGGCGTGCCACGCCGAAGGCCGTCCGTCGCGCCCATCGCCACGCAGCGCACCCGGTCGTCGCCCAGGTGCTGCTCCACTTCGGCGATCAACTCGCGGCCGTTCCCCATATCGATACGCACCGCGTTATAGATGTCCGGCAGCTCGTCCGGGGGAAATTCGATATCCACCACAACCCCGATCACCTGTACGACACGCCCGACGGCCATAGGCCAGCCTCCTCCCAAGAGGGTCAACGGCTTGCTTCCAGAGCCGCCGCACCACCGGTGAGTTCCGTAATTTCTTTGGTGATGGCAGCCTGGCGAGCCTTGTTGTAAGAGAGGGTCATCTCCTTCAGCAGTTCGTTCGCATTGTCCGTGGCGTTGCGCATGCTCACCATGCGCGCGCTGTGCTCGCTGGCGAGCGATTCCAGGATCGCCTGATAGACCTCGACCTCCACGAAGCGCGGAAGCAGCTGAGAAAGGACGGTGACCGGATCCGGCTCGTAGATATAGTCGATGCGGCCGCGCTCGATCCGCTCGCTGAAGGATGTGAGCGGCAGGAGCGGCCGTACCCGCGGCCGCCGGCTGAGCACGTTGATGAACTCGGTATAGGCCAGGTATACGGCGTCCAGCTCACCCACTTCGTATCCCCGGATCAGGCACCGCGAGATGGGCAACGTATCGGCGAGCGCCGGTCGATCGCTCAGGCGGGTCAGCTCGGCGTAAATATCGCAGCCGAGGCGAAGCATATAGTCCCGCCCGCGGCGACCAACCGTGACGAAGCGTACTGCGATGCCCCGCTCCTGCTGCTCCCGCAGGAAGCGAACGGCCTCGCGCAGGATCTCGACGTTGTAGGAGCCACACAGGCCGCGGTCCGCGGTGACCAGCATCAAGCCGACCGTCCGCACCGGCTGCCGTACCTCGAGCAGCGGATGCAAGGGTTTGCCGTTCGGAGGCGTATAGCGGTCGACAAGGTCGTTGATCACCTCCCACATCCGCTGCGAGTAATCGCGCGAGGCGAGCACGTTGGCCATGGCCCGACGCATCTTGGAGGCCGACACGGCCTCCATAGCCTTGGTGATCTGGGCCATGTTCCGGATGCTGCGGATACGCCGACGGATCTCTCGGATCGTAGACACCGCTATATGCCTCTATCTATCCCCGCTCCGGGATCGGTTCGTACCACGGTTTCCGGGGATCGCTCGCCTTGAACTCCTCGAGCGCCCTGCGCAATGCCGCTTCGGTTTCCTCGGTGAAATCCGTGGTCTCGGCGATGGCACGGCCGATTTCCGGATGCGCCTCGCGCACCCAGCGCAGGAAGCCGTTCTGGAAGGCCTTGACCTCCGGAACGGGGACGTTGTCCAGATAGCCGTTCGTCACGGCGTAGAGGATCATCACCTGGTCCTCGAGCGGCACCGGTTCGTACTGGGGCTGCTTGAGCACCTCGGTGATGCGCAGGCCGCGGTTGATCTGGGCCTGGGTGGCCTCGTCCAGTTCCGTGCCGAACTGCACAAACGCCTGCAGCTCGCGGAACTGGGCCATGTCGAGCTTCAGTTTGCCGGCCACCTTCTTCATCGCCTTCGTCTGCGCCGCGCCGCCCACACGGGAGACGGAGATCCCCACGTTCAGTGCCGGCCGGATCCCCGCGTAGAAGAGGTCGGGCTCGAGGTAGATCTGGCCGTCCGTGATGGAGATGACGTTCGTGGGGATATAGGCGGTCACGTCGTTCGCCTGCGTCTCCACGATAGGAA
>JBDOIE010000001.1:0-1796 GCA_041082245.1 Chloroflexia bacterium | reverse complement strand
GCACACCACAGCGCGGGCGAATCTTGCTTGGTTTGGCCAAGGTTCGCCGCGATCTTGGCAGGCCCAGGGAGGCGCTCCAGGCCACCCAGCAGGCGGTGGAGCACTACCGGAAACTTGCCCAGGCCAACCCCCAGGCCTTCCTCCCCGACCTCGCCACAAGCCTCAACAACCTGGGCGTGATGCTTTCCGAAGTGGGCCGGCGGGAGGAGGCGCTGGCGGCGACAAAGGAGGCGGTGGAAATCCGCCGAAAACTCGCCCAGGCCAACCCCCAGGCCTTCCTCCCCGACCTGGCCGGAAGCATCAACAACCTGGGCAATCGGCTTTCCGAACTCGGCCGGCGGGAGGAGGCGCTCCAGGCCACCCAGCAGGCCGTGGAACTCTACCAGAAACTCGCCCAGGCCAACCCCCAGGCCTTCCTCCCATACCTCGCTATGAGCCTGGGTGCCCACGGTACGGTACTGCGGGGATTGGGGCGCTATGCCGAGGCCGCCGATGCCTTCGCCGAAGGGCTGCGCACGATCCTCCCCCTGTCCCGGGCCCTTCCCGCCGCCTTCGGCGCCCTTGCCATAAGCCTGCTGCAGGATTACCTGAGGGCCTGCCAGGAAGCGGGACAGGAGCCGGATGGCGCACTTCTGGAAGAAACCCTCCAGCTTCCGGGTGCGAGCATCATGCCCGCCTTAGCAGCGCTGCTCCCGCTTCTCGCGGCCGTGGTCGCCGCAGCCCGGGGCGATGCCGAGCCTGAGGTCGCTTCAGGGGTAAAAGATGCGCTGGCACGTATGCGCGAAGAAGCGCACTGGCGAGCACTGGCCGAGGCGCTGGGACGGCTTGTGGCAGGCGAACGAGACCCCGCCGCACTCCGCCAGGGCCTGGCACTGGACGAAGTGGACGAAGCCGCACTCTCGCTGGCCGAGCGAGCAGTCCGGGACGAACAGATACTGGCCCAACTGCTGGAGATGCTAAGGGGGTTGAGGGGCGAAGGTCCAGCTGCGCATGGCGCCTCCGGCACGTAACCCGGCGCGACCATCCGCTGGTCCTCTGCCGCTTCGAGCGCCGTTCCAGAAGGCAGGGGTTGTCAACGCCCCACGACCAGAAGTGGCGCTCTCGAGCTGATGCCGCCCGAACGGTCCTTGAGGCTGCTGCATATGGGATGCGGCGCGTCTTCTTTGCCCGCAACAGGTATCAGGTCACCGCGTTCGACCTGTGAGCGGTCGGTGTGGAAAAGACCGGGAGATGGGCGGAAAAGAGCGTCCAGCCTGGATCTCGGGCCAGCTGTCTAGGCACGATCACGACTGGAAAAAGGCAGCAAAGGCGTCCGTGGAAAAGGCGGAACCCACCTGAACGTATGCCGAAAGGAGGCAAGCATGGCTGCACAGGACCGGAACGAGAGGACGTATCGAGGTCTCCGCCGCTTCAACCTGATCATGGGGTTCCTGCACCTGGTTCAGGGGATCTTTATGTGGGCCGTCAGCAACGACAAGACCTACCCCATCTTCACCAACTACCTCAGCTTTGACCGGGCCACGCTCACCCTGCGCCCCAATCCCCAGCTGCTGTACGAACTGCCCTTCGGACCCGCGGTCGCGATCTTCCTGCTCATCTCCGCCGTCGCCCACTTTTACCTCTCCACGATCGGGTACGGGCGCTACGTCGAGAACCTGAAGAAGGGCATGAACCCCGTCCGCTTCTACGAGTATGCCCTCAGTTCTTCCCTCATGGTCGCGCTGATCGGCATGCTGGTCGGCATCTGGGACCTCGGGGCGCTCATCCCGATCTTTGGCATCAACGCGATGATGAAC
>JBDOIE010000241.1:0-3251 GCA_041082245.1 Chloroflexia bacterium | reverse complement strand
TCGTACACCATCCCCGGGGGCAAAGTGGCGGTGATCGGGGCCACTTCGAGCGGAAGGATGTCCGTGATCGTCGTCCAGGCGTCTGCGTTGCCCACGTTGATCAGCCGGATGGTGTAGGTAAATACCTCACCGGGACGCACCACCTCGGCGGAGGCGATCTTGAAGGAGGGGGTGAGGTTCGGCTCCGGACGAGCAACGGTGGTGAAAGCCCACTGGTACTCTGCGCACATCGGGGCGCCCTGGGCACTCTGGATGTCGGTGGTCAGATGGCCGATGTAGGTGGTCGCGTACTCCAGCGCCGCTGCCGGGGTCAGGACGGCGGTATAAGTCGCGGCATCGTAGCCCACCGTCCCCGAAACGAGGCCGGCCGGCCCCTCCAGGAAAAAGGTGGAAACGTTCACCGTGCCCGGGTTCAGCGAGATGCCGAACGTCGCCCGCACGAGCGTATCCACGGGGACGTCCATGGCTCCCGACGGAGGATCGGTGCTCTGCACCGTGGGGGCAAGGAGGATGTCCGCATCGTACCTCGGCTCGATCTTGTAGTCGTTGTAGGTGTAGAAGAGGACGCCCCGCACAGCCCACAGCACATCCCCCAGGTGGGGTACGTAGGTGTAGTCGCCCAGGTCGTCCACGCGCGCCATCACGCCGCTCTCGTCGGTGATGCCCCATTCCCCGTAGCCCAGGTCCGGGTGCGTCACTTCCGCGCAGCGCACCTCCACCAGCACGCTCTCGAGCGGCTCGGCCTGCCAGGGGTTGGTGGTGGTGATCGCGGCCGTGGTGGTCAGCACCGGCGGAGGAGGCCAGTAGTCGAAGAGCACCTGGAAGTGGTCGATGCCCCCGAGCTCGGTCATCCCGTTGTACTCGTCGACGGTCCCGCCCAGCACCAGCACCTGGCCTTCGGTGACCACCCGGCCCGGGTCGTAGACAAACAGCCCTTGCCACGGGCCGTACTGCATCGTATCGCCGAGCACGTAGCGCACCGGGTTACCAGCCGCCGAGGGGTAGGCCTGGGAATCCGCGACGACCACCCCGATCACGTACACGTGCTCCCCCAGGTGGCGTGACGGCCAGGTGCCCGAGGGCTCCGAAGGAGCCTGCACCTCTGCGATCGGCATCGGCAATTCGGTGTCCCAGTACGCATCGTTATTGCCCGGCCAGGAATCGTTCGTTGCGCTCACGAAAGCCCGGTTGCGGATCGTCCAGGTCATCGGGTTGCTGCTGACCACGCCGTAGACGACGAACGATCCGGTTTCGCTCACCGTGCCGAGCGACCACACAAGGGTCCCCGGGGAAGGCTGGCTCGGAGGGACGGGGGCGGTATCGCCCACATAGGTCACGGCCGCCGGGAGCACGTCCGTGATCACCACGCCCTGCGCTGGTTCCCCGAGCACCTGGTAGGTCAGCGTATACGAGATCGGCTCTCCCATCAGGCGGAAGTCCGGTCCGGTCTTGGCAATGGCCACATCCGAGCCGACGACAAGGCTACCGAACTCGTCCCAGTTGTTCAGCGGATCCGCGTCGCCCGGGCAGTAGAGGGACACCGTGTTCGTCACGCGCGAACCCGGGAGCGTATCCCCGGACACCTGGGCGATCAGGGAGATCGTGTTTTGCTGGAGCCCGTAGAGCCGTCCCAGCAGGAAGACGACAGGGGAAGTGGAACCGGTCCAGGTGATGGGCAGCAGGCTTGTGTAGGTGACGAAGGTGAGCTCCGGAGGCAGGGTATCCGTGATCACCAGCCCCTCGCCGCGTCGGGGCGTCTGCATCGAGACGGCGAGCGTGTAGGTGATCTGCTGGCCGGGGTAGACTGTGGCCGGGCCGCTCTTGGTGACCGTGGCATCCACCACGTACGGTGCGCAGTTGCTGCTCCCCAGTGTCGCCGGCAAGTCGTACCAGGTCCTCCCGCCGCCGGACGTCGCCCAGTTGTAGCCGTCGTTCGGGCCTTCGCCGTCGCAGATGCGCTGGAAGGTGGCATCCTCGTATTCGCCGTACCAGCCGATCTGGTCCACGCGCGTACGGTCAGGGAGGAAGAGGTAGCCCACGTCGGCCGAGGCAAAGTCCATCGAAACCGTCCAGTCGACCGTCTCCTCCAGCACGACCCAGCCTCCGGGCGGCACCACCGGGTGGGTCACGATCGGTGCGACCGCGTCGCCGTCCGAGAGAAACCAGCCGTTCAGGTCGACCGCGGTATCGGTCGGGTTATACACCTCGACCCTGTCGTTTCCGGCCACCGGGTAGTTATCGAACTCGTTCAGGATCAGCGAAGAGCCGAGCGCTACCGGGGCGGCATCGTTGGCCGCACCCTGGGTGGGCGAGTCATCCAGGTTCCAGTCGCGCGCCCAATCGTCGGTATCCCAGCCGTTCGGCGTGCGGGCGCAGGAGTAGCCGGAGGCCGGAATAGGGGCTCCGCCCAGGGTGCCGTACCCAACGGCGTCGGCGGGGGCAACACCGCCCGGCTCGCTCAAGACGATCACGTCCCCGTCGTTGCTCAGGCGGTCGCCACCGGTATTGAACGTGTAGTAGCCCCCGGGGGGAAGGACCGTGCCCCCAGGGACGGTGTAGTTCAACGGGCCGGCGGTTCCACCGACCTGCGAGGTCACCGTCCAGCCGCTGATGTCCACCGGGTCGCCGGCGGAGTTGAACAGCTCGATCCACTCGGTCCCCTTGGCGACGAACTCGTTGATCACCACACCCGGGCCATCGTGCGGGATGTTCCCGGCAGGCTCCGCAAGCAAAACGAAAGGTCCTTTATGCGATGAAGCCGGCATTCCGTTTTCCCCGGCCTGTGCGACGGGAAAGAAGGGAGGAACGGCCGGGAGCACGCCGAGCAACAGGAGGAAGGCGGCCAGTGCAGAAAGTATCGCTCGTCTCATCGTACCCCTCCTCGTGCACGCTACAAGCAGCACAACGACCGTACGGGGGCTCGCGAGGCCTTGCTGGGCGTTCTACCTCCTCCTGCACGGGAGGCTTTCAGAAGAAGGACCGTACCATAGAAAAGGGGTTTGACCCAAAACGAGTATAGCAAAGAGCAGAAGGGCGTGTCAACCTGCGATTTGCTGCTCGGTGCACGTTCGACTATAATGGTGCGGCCAGTTGCCGAGAGTTTTCTTGGGAGCGCGCGGATGACGCTTACCCCGTTGCGGCATCAGTACCTGCGGATCAAACGCCGGTACCCGGACGTGATCCTGCTCTTCCGCCTGGGGGACTTTTACGAGACCTTTGACGACGATGCGCGCATCGTCTCCCAGGTGTGC
>JBDOIE010000217.1:0-2988 GCA_041082245.1 Chloroflexia bacterium | reverse complement strand
TCCACCGCCTGCTGGGTGGCCTGGAGCGCCTCCTCCCGCCGGCCCAATGCGGAGAGGGCATACCCGAGCATACCAAGCGCCTCTGCGCGGTCAGCGCCCTCGGTCGCGCGCTCCGCCCAGGTCCGGTACACCCGCTCCTCGAAGGGGCGCAGCGCCAGGGTCTTGTCGGGGTCAGGCAGGGTCCGATGCAGCGCTTGCAGCAGGCTCCGGAGCGGCTTTGCGGGCAGGTGAGCGGCCTCGTTCAGAATGGATTCCAGGTTGGCCTGCTGGGTCTCCAGGCGGAAGGCTCTGTCCGAGATCTCCGGTGGCAGCCCTTTCAGCCACTCCGTCCAGGACGGGAGAAGCGCGCTCAGCCGCAGACGGCCCTCGTCCTTGCCCAAGGGCCAGTGGCGGAGCGCATACGTGCCCACCGTGGAGTGCCACCGCCAAGTCTGGAGCACGGGGTCAAAATCGGCCAGGCCTGCCGCCTGTAGGGCCAAGGTCCCCTTTTTCCCAGCGGCAGCCCACAGCAGCAGCTCGGGAGCCACGCCCCCTGGAAAGAAACGGAGGGCCTTCCAGGCTTCCAGTTCTCCTCTTTCCTCCAAAAGGCGCGCACTCCAATCGTAGAGGGCATCCAACTGCTCCTGAAAAGCGCCGTGCCGCTCCCGCACCTCCCGCAGGAGCGCCGCCACGTCCCGCCACCCGGCCTGGGCGATGATAAGTTCGATGAGCCGGGGGTGGCCGTCCGCCGCCTGGGCGATCTCTCGAACCTGCTGGGAGTCCAGCGGGACTTTTTTCTCCTGCCGAGCTAAGCGTAAGGCGTAAAGGAATGCCGCATCTACGCCGATGCCCTCGTGAAGAGAAATGGGGCGGGCACAGGGGAGGTCTTCCAGGATCGTTAGCCGCCCTCGGCCCAGGAGGAGCGCTGCGCTTTCCCCGTCCAGTCGGGCCAGAAAATGCCGCAACTGCTGCTGTTCTTCCGGAGGGAGGGCTTCGAGGTTGTCCAACACCAAAAGGGTGGGCTGCTGGCTAGTGTAGAGCCAAAGCGCCTCAGCGACCCTTGCTGGCTCGGGGCGCATTGCCAGAGCTTCAGCCAGCTGATTCAAGAGGCTCTCGGCGGTGCCACGCCGGCTCTCTTCAGGGCGGGGGCCTTCGGCGAAGGCGACTCCACCTGGAAAGCGCCAGCTGTTGCGGCGGACGACCTCGAGCGCCAAAGAAGACTTGCCGATCGCGGGCAAGCCGGAGATAAGGATGATCTTGGGCGGGTGGGCCAGCGCATCGGCGATGTCTACCAGCTCCGGGCCGCGGCCAAAGAAGAAGGACGGCTGGCGGGTGTCTATCCAGGGCTCGCCGCCCGTGAAGCGCTCAAAGCGGAGGTCCGCATCGCCAAGCAGGAGCACTTTGTGGGTGGTGACCGCCCGCTGAGCGCGCGCCACCGCCTCGCGGAGAGGGAAGCCGTCGGTCAGTTCGGCGTAGAGGCGGCCGGCGAAGCGCACCGCCTCGGGGTCGTACACGCGTTGGGTATGGCCCACAGCGGCGCGGGCCAGGCCGGCGTCGACCAGCGCCTGGGCCACGGAGTGTGCGTCGGCGGCGCTCTCGCAGCCGTTGAGGACGACCAGGTCCAGCGGGTGCGGCAGGCTTTGCAAGGCCTCCAGGATTTCCTCCGTGGTAGCGCGGTGCACCTGCCCCAGTTCGTCCTCCAGGAGGAGGCCACCGGACCAGGCGTGGCCGCTGAAGTGGAAGATGTGCGGCAATTCGGCTTGGGCTTCTGCGCGCAGCGAAAGCGCGCGGCAAAGAAAATCCAGCGTGGGCGGGATCATGCGGGCAAGGAGGATCGGAGCGCGGCTTTCCCGGATAGCCTGGCCCAGTTCGTGCCACTCCTGCTTCACGTCCAGGGGAGTTGGAAGAGCGTCTGGTTGTTCGGGGTCATACACCGGAGCGGCCAGCACGGCGAGGATGCGAAGCATGCGGGCAGGGTCATTGCCCATCTGCCGCGCAGCCTGGGCAGCCCAAAGTAGCACCTGATCGGCCTGGATAATGATGTTGTGGGAGCCGCTCACCAGAACCGAGCCCTTGACGTCGCCGCTAATGTAGATGCTGCCGGGGGGCAAAGTGGACACAGCAGGCCTCCTTTCCAGGTCAGGTGACGGCTCGCCGGTGACCGTTGCATTGAGGATGGGCTCGCCTGCAATTATACATGCGGTGCGCAAGGCAGTAAAGCACCGTGCGGTTTTTTTCCTGTTTTCGTACGGACAAGCTGACGTCGATGTATCGAGATCCCGAGCTGACGGCGTAGGGGGCATGCGAATGCCCCGCCGAAGGCGCCGCTAGCACGTAGGCTTTTGTAGCGACCGGCCGACCCTCTTGGAACACGGGAAAGCCCTGGGAGAGAGGAAGCAGCAGGCGCACCCAGTCTCGCGGCCGTGCAATCTTAGGCGTGATGGGCAGAATGCGATCCCTGGTGCCGTACATCGGGTAAAATATAGGTGGGTAGGCAAGGGCAGTGCTCTTGCCTACCCAGCCCCCTTCGAAAACCGGTGTGTTCGCCTCGCTACTGTGGGACGGTTCGTTGGAAACTGGAGGCACGAACCGGGAATCCAGCGTTCTGGAGCCATTATCGCGGCATCTCCTGTGGACCCAAGGACGCCGACTTAACGAGAACCCGGCGGGAGGAATGTCGCGCATATCTCCAGCGCCCGCAACGCGCTCCGCTCTTTATCCTTCACCTCCAGCATCAGGTCGCAGTCGTCGGGCCGGGCCTCGGCCAGGAAGCGACGGAAGTGGGCCTCGTCGAGCGTGTGCGCGTGGCTTCCCGGCCGGCCACCCGGGAGCGGGGAGGAGTAGTCCACCATCGGGGGGCCGTCCTCCGGCCTCCAGGTCGCCCGGGCCGCCGCCAGCGCCTCGGCCAACGCCCGCCCGTCCGGATAGACCTCCCGGTGAAAGACGTCCAGCACGACCGGCAGGCCGGTCTCCCCGCTCACCCGGAGGCAATCGTCCAGGTTGAAGAGC
>JBDOIE010000207.1:0-5092 GCA_041082245.1 Chloroflexia bacterium | reverse complement strand
CTACTGCGCCGCCGATGGCGGGCCGGCACCCGCTCGGGCGCTGATCGCCGTTCCCTTGCGGCGCGGGCCGGGGGCCTATGGCCTGCTTGCGCTCGAGGCGAAAGCGGGCCGCTTCGGGCCAGACGACCTCATGCTGCTGGAGGCGGTGGCAGAAAAGTGCGAGATCGCGATCGAAAACGCGCGGCTCTACGGCGAGCTGCGCGCCTTCTCCCAGGAGCTGGAGGAACGTGTCCGGCAACGTACCGTCGAGGTGGCGGAGGCATTCCGGCTCCGCGACGCCATCCTGCGCAGCATCGCCGACGGAGTTGTCGTAGCGGATGCCGAGGGACGCCTCCTCCTCTTCAACCCGGCAGCGAAGGAGGCGCTTCCCTGCCTGGAGGAACGGTACCTGTACCAGCCACTTACGGAGATCCTCCGGCAATGCACGGAGCAGCCGCCGTGCAGCGAGATACTGGAGAGCATGCTCCGTTTCCTCGGGTCCCGCGAAGAGGCTGCCGGGCCGCTCCGTTTCTCCGCAGGGAAACGCACATGGGTGGCTCTGTTCACCCCCGTGGTCGGCCTGGCGGGCGAGTCGGTAGGAGCGGTGGCCATCCTGCACGATATCACCCAGGAGATCGAAGCGATCGAAGCACGTACCCAATTCGTCTCTGCGGTGGCCCACGAGCTCCGCGCCCCGCTGGGCGCCATCCAGGGCTACGGCGACCTGCTCCTCCTGGAAGCCGCTGGACCGCTCAACCCCTCGCAGCGGAGTTACCTGGAGGTGATGCGGCGCGGTGTGGAACAGATGGCTGCCCTGATCCAGGAACTCCAGGACCTGTGCCGGCTGGAGAGCGGCCGGGCCCAGGTCGAACCGGTTCCCGCCAGTTTGCGGAGCGCGGCCGAGGAGGTCCTGTCCCTGCTGCAGCCGCGCATCCAGCAGAAAGGCCTGAAGTTCTCGCTGGAACTGCCGGACGATCTCCCGCTCGTGCGGGCTGACCCCCAGCGCCTGGACCAGATCCTGATGAACCTGCTCGCCAACGCCATCGACTATACGCCCGCCGGCGGGGAAATCCGGCTGAGGGCTCGCAGGGTGCCGCCGGCCGAGGCTGACCCCAAGCGTTTCCCGGCTGCGGAGACGGCGTACGTGGAGGTCGCGGTACAGGACACGGGCATCGGCATCCCTGCGGAGGACCAGGAGCGGATCTTCGAACGGTTCGTTCGCCTGAACCACCCACAGGTGCAGCAGGTGCGTGGGGCCGGTCTGGGGCTGACGATCGTGCGGCAGCTGTTGCACCTCCAGCGCGGCCGCATCTGGGTGGAAAGTGCTCCCGGCCAGGGGAGCACTTTTTACTTCTCTCTCCCGGTGGCGGAGTAACGCCGTGCCACCTGCCGTTTCGGTCATTATTCCGAACTACAACGGGCTCGCCGTTCTACCCGCGTGCCTGGAGGCGCTGCGTCAGCAGCGTTTCCGCGATTTCGAGACCATCCTCGTCGACGATGGCTCCCAGGACGGCTCGCCGGCGTGGGTGCGCGCACATTACCCCGAGGTGCGGGTGGTCGCCCTCCCGCGCAACTGCGGGCTGGCCGCCGCTGTGAACCGCGGCATCGCGCTGGCTCAGGGTTCCCTTGTCGCTCTGCTGAACAACGATACCGAGGCGGATCCGGAGTGGCTGGCGGCACTGGTGGCCGCTGCCGGGTCGCACCCGGAGGTTGCCTCCTTTGCGAGCAAGGTTCGCCTCTTCGACCGCCGGCAGATACTGCACTCCGCCGGCGACCTCTACGGCACCGACGGCATCCCGCGCAACCGCGGGGTCTGGGAGGAAGATCGGGGGCAGTACGATGACCAAGCGGAGGTGTTCGGACCCTGCGGTGCGGCCGCCCTCTACCGCCGGGAACTGCTCACAGAGCTGACGACCGGCCCCGGGCCGTTCGACGAGCGGCTCTTTATGTACCTGGAGGATGTGGACCTGGCCTGGAGGGCCCAGCTGCGCGGCCATCGCTGCCGGTTCGTTCCCCAGGCGGTCGTGTACCACCGGCTCAGCGCCACGGCCGGGGGTCCACTTGCCTCCTATTATGTCGGCCGCAACACCCTGCTTGTGCTGGTCAAGGATATGCCGGGGCCGCTGTTGCGCCGCAACTTCGGGCGGATCGTGCGCGCTCAGCTGCGTATCGCCCGGGAAGCGTGGGCCGGACGGGGGGGATCGGCCGGCCGGGCACGGCTGCGGGGGATGCTGGCGGGGCTTGCGCTCGTTCCCCTCTGGTGGCCGGCGCGATGGCAGGTACAGTCCACGCGCACCGTAGCGCTCGAGGAACTGGCCGGCCGCCTGACGGCCGTCTGAGGCCTCGAACGCTGGGTCTGGATACCGCCAGGGTCTGGCCCGCGATTCTCGCCAGGCCGGCGTGTTTGACAGCCCTGTTCTCCCGTGGTATCGTAAATCTGATAGAGCCCGAGCCATTCGCCTCGGCCTCCCTGGGAGGCGGAGGAGCATCGATGCACCCGGACGATCCGCCTGCAGCAAAGGTCGATGAAGCCCATATCCAGGCCCTTATCAACCGTGCGCGCCTGGAAGAACCCACCCTGGCAACGGAGCCGGCGTGCGAGGAGCTGGTCGCGCGCCTTGCGCCGTACTCGACCGAGGAGGGCCTCGCGCGGGTACGGCGTGCCTATGCGCTCGCCCGCATCGCCCACGAAGGGCAGCAGCGCTCCTCTGGGGAGTCGTTCTTCGAGCATCCGCTGGCGGTTGCCCGCATCCTGCTCGATCTGGAGCTGGATGCGGATACGATCGCTGCCGCTCTTCTCCACGATGTCGCGGAAGATGCCGGGTTGTCCATCCCCGCGATCCGCCAGGAATTCGGCCCCACGGTTGCTTCCCTGGTGGACGGGGTGACCAAGATCGCGCGCATCGAGGAGCAGCCGCTCCGCGACGAGCAGGCGTACAACCTGCGGAAGATGTTCCTGGCGATGAGCGAGGATGTACGGGTGATCCTGTTGAAGCTGGCGGATCGGCTGCACAATATGCGCACCCTTTCCGCGCTGCCCCCGGAAAAACAGCGCCGGATCGCCGAGGAGACGATGGAGATCTATGCCCCTCTGGGGCATCGCCTGGGCATCTGGGCGATCAAGAGCGAGCTGGAAGACCTGGCTTTCCGGTACCTCGATCCGCAGGCCTACGAGGAGGTCTCCAGCTGGATGGACAGCCGGCGGCCGGCGCGCGAACGGGACCTCGCGGAGATCGTCCAGACGCTCGAGAAGGCGCTCCGGGAGGCCGGCATCGAGGCCCAGATCCAGCGCCGGGCGAAAGGGATCTATTCCACGTACCAGAAGATGCAGCGGCGGAGACAGGGGCTCGAGCGGATCTACGACATCCTCGCGGTGCGCATCATCTGCAACGACGTGCGCGATTGCTACACTGCATTGGGCGTGGTGCACAACCTCTGGCGCCCGATGCCGGGCCAGTTCGACGATTATATCGCCACCCCCAAGGAGGGGATCTATCGTTCCCTCCACACCACGGTGCTCTACCGGGGTACCCAGCCGCTCGAGGTACAGATCCGCACCTGGGAGATGCACCGGGAGGCGGAATACGGGATCGCCGCCCACTGGCGCTACAAGGAGGGCGGCCGCGTGGACCGCTCGTTCGAGGAGAAACTGGCCTGGCTTCGCGAAACCATGGCCTGGCGGCAGGAGGTCAGCGACGACCGCGCCTACGTGGAAACGGTCAAGACGGAGGTCTTTCACGACCGGGTGTACGTTTTCACCCCAAAGGGCGACATCAAAGACCTCCCGGCGGGCGCAACCCCGGTCGACTTCGCCTACAGCATCCACAGCGAGGTGGGCCACCGCTGCGTCGGCGCCCGGGTGAACGGACGCTGGGTGCCGCTGAGCTACCGGTTGCGCACCGGCGACGTGGTCGAGATCCTCACCGCCAAAGGCGAAAAGGGGCCCAGCCGTGACTGGCTCTCCTTTGTGGTATCCCCCTCGGCGCGGGCCCACATTCGGCGGTGGTTCAAGCGGCGCGAGCGCACCGAGAACATCGCCCGTGGGCGGGAGATGCTCGAGCGCGAGTTCCGACGGCTGGGGATGGAGCTCGACCTGAAAGACCTGACCCAACGGCTGGGCTATGCCAGCCCAGATGACCTGCTGGCCGCTGTGGGATACGGGGACCTGACGCTCGGCCAGCTGCTCTCCCGGCTGCCGGTGCCCCGGGACGAGGTGCAAGAGCCTCCTATCACCGCACCGGCGGCTCCTGCTCCGCGCGCGGTCCGGCCAGGGGGCGTCCAGGTAGCCGGACAGGGAGGCCTGCTCACGCGGATCGCCCGGTGCTGCCAGCCCGTCCCCGGCAACGCGATCGTTGGTTACGTCACCCGAGGACGCGGGATCACGATCCACCGCGCGGACTGCCACAACATCCGCGTGGCCGAACCGGAGCGTCTGATCGAAGTGGAATGGGGGGTACCTGCTGGCAAGCAGCTCTATCCGGTGCAGGTATGCATCGAAGGCCTCGACCGGGTGGGGCTCTTGCGCGACATCTCTTCCACGGTGGCCGATGAAGGGGTGAACCTGGCGTCCGTCCACGTCGGCCGGCGCAACGATGGGACCGTGCTGTTCCGGATGATCCTCGAGGTGGCCAGTCTGAACCAGCTGAGCACGCTCCTTACGCGGCTGAGCCAGATCCCCAACGTGCTGAACGTCTGGCGCGAGGCCGGCGACAACCACCGCCCGCACAGGTCCTAGTGGACCATCCTCCCCCGAGCCAGTGGATGCCTTCGAGGGGAAGCGCGCAGCTCCCCGTTTCCGGGCAGCCGTCCTGTCTTGCCGGCGAGCCCTATGCCAGGGAAGAAGATGAGGCACTGCGAGCGATCCACTGACTGAAGCGATTGTTGGCAACGGGGCGAGGGCCCTCGCAGGATTTCGCAGACGAGCGGGAAGCCATATCCGCGCTATCAAGGCGCTTGAAGGCCCCGTTCGTCCGGTTCGCTTACGCCTTTCGTAACGAGGCCGGTTGAGGGCGGATGGCGTGTGCCGTGATTCAGTCGCTGCGTTGTTGCGAGGTGCCCCCGTAGGTCCGACTTTGCCAAGCGCTGGCTATCCCGGAAAGCATCCCGGAAGAGC
>JBDOIE010000205.1:0-37866 GCA_041082245.1 Chloroflexia bacterium | reverse complement strand
GCGGCGGCGCCCAAATGATGCTATTAAGCGATACCTATTGCAAATGGCAGCAAAATATAGTATAATCCATTGGGAAGGAGGTGCGGCGATGTTATCCAAGGTTACTTCATGCGCAGTGGTGGGATTGGAGGGAGCGCTCGTCCAGGTCGAGGTCGACGTCTCCAACGGGATGCCGTCCTTCAGCGTGGTGGGGCTTCCGGATACCGCGGTGCAGGAGGCGCGAGAGCGGGTGCGCGCTGCGATCCGCAACTCGGGCGGGCTTTTTCCCTCTAACAAGAAGGTGACCGTGAACCTGGCCCCCGCCGACCTGCGCAAGGAGGGTCCGGCCTACGACCTGCCGATGGCCCTCGGCGTCTTTATCGCCAGCGGTCAGCTGCTGCAGGACCTGCACGACGCACTGGTGGTCGGCGAACTTTCCCTGGACGGCACCGTCCGACATACCAACGGGGTCCTTCCGATGGTCTCCGTCGCGCGGCAGCATGGGCTGAAGAAAGTGTACGTGCCGAAGGAAGACGCCGCTGAAGCGGCTCTGGTGGAAGGGCTCGAGGTCTATCCTGTGCCGAGCCTGGCGGCACTGGTCGACCATCTGAACGGGGCGGCCCCGTTACATCCTTACCGCGCACAGGAAATCGCGGTACACGAACCGGCCTACCCCGTGGATATGGCTGACATCAAAGGGCAGGAACACGCCAAACGCGCGGTGGAAGTGGCTGCGGCCGGCGGGCACAACGTCCTCATGGTCGGCCCTCCCGGGGCAGGAAAGACGCTCATCTCCCGTGCCGTGCCCTCGATCCTTCCCCCGATGAGCATCGAGGAGGCGCTGGAGGTCACCAAGATCTACTCCGTGAGCGGCCTTCTCCCTCCGGACACGCCGCTGATCGTGCAGCGACCGTTCCGTGCGCCCCACCACACGATCTCCCATGCCGGCCTGGTGGGTGGCGGGCACTGGCCGCGCCCCGGGGAGATCAGCCTGGCGCACCGGGGCGTGCTCTTCCTGGACGAGCTGCCCGAGTTCGGTCCCCGGGTACTGGAGGTGCTGCGCCAGCCGCTCGAGGACAAGGTGGTGACGATCTCCCGGGCCTCGGGCACCCTGACTTTTCCCGCGAACTTTATCCTCCTTGCCGCGATGAACCCCTGTCCCTGCGGCTTTTATGGCGATTCGCTTCGCGAGTGCACGTGCACCCCGGCGATGGTCGCGCGCTACCGGCAACGTCTGAGCGGGCCCCTCCTGGACCGCATCGATATCCACATCGAGGTCCCGCGCGTGGAGTACGAGAAGCTCTCCGATCGCCGCCGCGGCGAACCCTCTGCGGTCATCCGCGCGCGGGTGCAGGAAGCACGGGAGCGGCAGCAGAAGCGCTTCGAGGGGTTGCCCATCCTCACGAACGGCGAAATGGGGCCGGCCGAGGTGCATCGCTTCTGCACCCTGGACGAGGCCGGCCACTCCCTCCTGCGCGCGGCGATGCGCCAGCTGAGTCTCTCCGCCCGGGGCTACCACCGCATCCTGAAGGTGGCGCGCACGATCGCCGACCTCGCTGGAAGCGACCAGATCCAGGTAGCCCATCTGGCAGAGGCGATCCAGTACCGGCCGCGGGCGTTCTGAGCGTCAGGTGACTGTCACCTGACGACCGCCAGGTACTCCGCGTAAAGCGCGACGGCTTGAAACCCGAGTTTCTCGTACAGGGAAATCGCGGGCCCGTTCCCCTCCTGCACGTTCAGCCCGATCCGTGTCATCCCTCGCGCACGCAGGTGGCGGCACAACGCCGCGCACACTTTCGCCCCAAGCCCCTGGCCCCGGTAGTTCGGGTGCGTTGCCACGTTCCCCAGCGCGGCAACGCTGTAGCGCGGTGCCACCACGTGCACCCCGGCGACGCTCACCAGGCGCCCGTCCTGCCACACGCCAAAAGTACATCCCGTGTCCAGCGTGCGCGGGTCGAACCAGTTGTCGGGGTAGGCGACCTCATAGAGCCGTCTCAACGCCGGAAGGTCCGTTCGCGCAAGAGAAACCACACCGTTGAGGTCCACCTCTCCCAACCGCTCCAGGTCCTCGAGCGACATCTTCCAGTGCCGGCCGTGCGACTCCAGGGCATACCGGAGCGCGAGCACCTCCGCGAGATCCCCACTCAGGTGGGCGTAAAAGCGTTCCGGAAGGAAGGGCAAGAGGGCCTCCAGGAGGTTCCGCATCGCCCCTTCGGGGTGCTCGCTCAAGGCCAGGAGCACAGGAAGCACTCCCCCGCTGTAGAGCAGCGCGACCTCGCGCAGGCGGTCTCCCTCCCAAAGCCCGTAGAAGCGGGTGTAGGGACGAAAAAAGTCGTCCAGGTCGCCCAGCTCGTAGAGGTGCAGCCTCCAGTTGCGCCCGAGGAAGCGGGCCAGTTCCTCCCGATCTTCCACGAGCTCGACTTTCACCGTGCACTCCCTAGCGCGGCCGGCCGGAGTCGGTCCCGCGCGGGATCGGGATGTACTCGACGGACGGGCGGCGCTGGGCCGTCTGAGGATAGAGCGCCATGAGCCGATAGACCTCCCGGGGCATGTCCACGCTCACCGGAAGGCCGAGCGCACGGGCCTCCTCCACGGTGATCGGGTAGTCGTGCGTCCAGACGCCGCTGCACAGGGCGTCCGCGATCCGCTCCGCCGTCGGCGTGTCCACTTTGTCCTGCAACAGTCGGAGCACCGTCGATCGTACCTGGCGGATCGCTTTCTCCGCGACGTCGGCCAGGATGATCGTCTGGTCGTCCACCTCGCTGATCGGCTTTCGTTCGAGCACCCGCAGGAGAGAGGCCGCCGGCCGGTCGCCCAGCTGCGGGTCTACCGGGCCGAGCACGGCGTTCGCATCCATCACGATCTCGTCCGCAGCGAGCGCGATCAACGTCCCGCCCGACATCGCATAGTGCGGCACAAAGACGGTCACCTTGGCGCGGTGCTTCTGCAGCGCGTAGGCGATCTGCTCCGCGGCCAGCACCAGCCCTCCCGGCGTATGCAGGATCAGGTCGATCGGAACGTCGTCATCGGTCATCTGGATCGCCCGCAGCACGGCTTCCGAGTCCTCGATGCTGATGTAGCGCATAATCGGGAAACCCAGCAGGCTCATCGTCTCCTGGCGGTGGATCATGAGGATCACCCGGCTGCCCCGCAGGCGCTCCAGCCTTTCCAGCGTGCGCAGCCGCTCCATCTCCAGCATCTTTTGCCGGACGATCGGCTGCAGCGACGAGATGATCAGGAATAACCAGAGCAGAGAGCCCAGCTCCATCTGGTCCTCCTTTTACCAGGGGAAATACTCGTCCATGTACGTCCGTCGGCGGTAGGGGCGCCACCCGAACAGCGGCGCCAGGAGCAGGCCGGTAACAAACCCTCCCACGTGGGCCCACCAGGCGACCCCACCGAGCGCCTGCGCCCCCGCCAGGACCGTGGCCACCCCGTTGAGCAACTGGGAGAGGAACCACATCCCCAGATAGATCACCGCCGGGATCTCCACCAGCCACGGCAGGACAAACAGGGGCACCAGCGTGATGACGCGCGACCGCGGAAAGAAGAGGAAATACGCCGCCAGGACGCCGCTGATCGCTCCGCTCGCCCCGACCGTGGGGACGTTCGATCGCGCGTTGAAGGCGACGTGCAGGAGCGCCGCCCCGCTGCCACAGAGCAGGTAGAAGAGCAGATACCGGCCGGAACCCATCCGGTCCTCGACGTTGTCGCCAAAGATGTAGAGCGCGAGCATGTTGCTGATCAGGTGGGCCCAGCCGGCGTGCAGGAACATCGAGGTGAACAGGGTGGGCCAAAGGGTCAGCGGACTGTGCAGCAGTCGCGCCGGCACCAGCGCGAGAGCCCCGACCCAGCTCCCCCGCGCCACAGGGCCCAGGAGAACCAGGAACAGAAAAACAAAGACGTTCGTGAGGATGAGCGCCCAGTTGACCATCGGGAAGGAACGGGACCGAATCGTATCCTGTAGAGGGATCATCGCCGTACCCTTACCTCTCTGCCCAGCAAAACACCGGGCTTCTTTGGGGACGACGCCATTGTAGCGAAGCGATCGCATCCGGTCAAGTACCGTTTGCGCATCGGTCGACCCTCGGGTATAATGTGCGCGCCGCCGGGGCACTATGCTCCGGGCAGGAGGTTTGTTTGATGCTCAAATCTCGGGTCGCCGTCCTTCGCACCCGCCCGGAAACGGTGCTGGACGATTACATCCGGCTGTTCGAACTCGCAGGAGGGCGGGACGCGCTTGCCCCCGGGGTCACAACCATCCTGAAGGACAACATCTCGTGGCATTTTCCGATGCCGAGCGCGAACACCACGCCCTGGCAACTGGAAGGGGCGATTTTGGCGCTGCGCCAGGCCGGTTTCAACGACCTGGTCGCCGTCCAGAACGACACGCCTGTGATCAACGCCTTCAAGGGGCAGGATCTGAACGGGTATGTGCCGATCTTCCGCCATTACGGTGTGCCGGTGCTCTTTAACTTCCGCAGAGAAGATATGACGTGGGTTCCGTACCAGCCGCGCTCGCCGATGCTCGCGCTGGATCGCATCTTCCCCGAAGGCATCCGCATCCCCGACTATTTCCTTGGCAAGAACATCGTGCACCTCCCGACGTGCAAAACCCACATCTACACCACCACGACCGGGGCAATGAAGAACGCTTTCGGCGGTTTGCTTGCCCGCCACCGCCACTATACCCATACCTGGATCCACGAAACCCTGGTCGACCTGCTGACGATCCAGAAGGAGATCCACCCCGGGATCTTTGCCTTCATGGACGGCACCACGGCCGGCAACGGCCAGGGACCGCGCACGATGATGCCGGTGGTGAAAAACGTGATCCTCGCGTCCGCCGACCAGGTCGCCATCGACGCGGTCGCGGCGCGGCTCATGGGCTTCGATCCGCTCCGGATCGGCTACATCCGCCTGGCGCACGAGCGCGGCCTGGGCATCGGAGATGTGCGCGACATCGAGGTCGTGGGAGACGATGTCTCCGGAGAGAACTGGGGCTTCCACGTCGGATGGAACCTGCACCGCTTTCTCGCCTGGATGGGCTGGTACGGGCCCACGCGTTTCCTGCAGAAACTGATCTTCCGAACGCGCTTTGTGGCGATCCCGGTCTTTATCTCCGAGTTCAACCACGACTGCATCCAGTGGCCCCTGCGCTTCCGGCGCATCTACGAACGCTGGCGCGCCGAAACGCCCTGGGGACAGCTGTTCCAGCGCTACCAGCAGGAGGGGCATCTCAGAAAAGCATCTCCCTCGCCGACCCCCTGATATCGGGCAGCGCGGGGAAAGGACGGAATGGACCTCGCGTCGCTGGTGGAAAGCTCGTTCCGGGAAAGCATCGCCTTGAAAACTGCGGTCCTGGAGCAGCAGGCCCAGGCCGTTGCGGCGATGGCACGTGCGCTCCTGGAAGGGTTACGGCGCGGAGGAAAGGTCCTGCTGTGCGGCAACGGTGGGAGCGCCGCGGACGCCCAGCACCTGGCCGCCGAACTCGTCAACCGCTTTCGGCGCGAGCGGCCAGCATTGCCGGCCCTCGCCCTGACTACCGACACCTCCGTTCTCACCTCTGTGGCGAACGATCGCGCCTACGAACAAGTGTTCGCGCGACAGATCGAAGCGCTCGGCCGGCCGGGGGATGTCCTGCTGCTCCTCAGCACCTCGGGCCGCTCTCCCAATCTGCACCAGGCTGCGCGCGCGGCGCGCGAACGTGGACTGACGGTGCTGGGCCTCCTGGGAGGCGACGGCGGCGGCCTGGCCCCTCAGTGCGATCTCGCACTGGTCGTCCCATCGGCCCAGACGCCGCGTGTCCAGGAAGTGCACATCCTGATCGGGCACATCCTTTGTGACGCGGTGGAAGCCGCGCTCTACGGCGAAGGTAGCCGGGATTACGGCACTGCTACCGGCTCCGGCCGAAAATAGAAGAAACGGTACCTTGCTCCGGGAACACCATTGTGATAGAATGCACGTCACCACAGTGCCGTGCGATGGAGGTCGTGCGCAAGGAGGCTGCTCGATGGAGAAGGTGTCGTTCCCTGTTCCCCGGATGTACGCGGACCACCACGTGCTGCGCGTCCGCGAGATCCTTTCCCAAATCCCCGGGATCGGGGAAGTCTATGCCAGTTCCGCCCTGAAACGGGTTTTCCTCACCTACGATCCGGCCGTAACCTCGCCCGAGGCGATCCAGCAGGCGCTGAAGGCCGCTGGCTACGGTCCGGATGACCCCCTGGAGCTGCCGAACCTGACGCCGGCCAAGGACGACGGCTCGTTCTGGCACACGCTCCGCCCGCGGGTAACCCGCACGAACCGCCTGGATATCGAGATGTCCGGCGACTTTCGGAAGTACTGAGATGCCGTTGGCCTGGAAACTGCCTGGCGGCCTACGGCTGCATGTTCCGGTATAGCCGGCGTCGGCCGGCCGTTCACCACAGATGAGGTGAAACGATGGCGATCAAGACTAGAGATCCTGCGGTTGCAGCGATGCTGGAGCGTGCCGAGCAGGAAGGGCTCAGCACCGCGTTCAGCCGCGCCGAAGCGCTCAAGCCCTGTCCGATCGGGCACATCGGCCAGTGCTGCAAGATGTGCCATATGGGCCCTTGCCGCCTGACCAAGCCCGGCATGACGGGGATCTGCGGGGCTACCCTGGAGACCGTCACTGCCCGCAACCTCGCGCGCATCGTGGCGGGGGGAGCAGCCGCCCACTCGGACCACTGCCGCGACCTGGCCTTCACCCTGCTTGCTGTCGCCGAGGGGGAAGCCCCCGACTATTTTATTCGTGACACCGGCAAATTGCGCGAGGTAGCCACCTTCCTCGGGGTCCCTGTAGAAAAGCGCGAGACGCTCGAGATCGCGCACGATGTCGCGGTAAAGATGATCGGGGAGTTCGGCAAACAGCGGGGCGAACTGATCTACCTCCAGCGCGCCCCACAGCCGCGTCAGGAGATCTGGCGCCGTCTGGGGATCGCCCCGCGCGGGATCGACCGCGAAGTGGTGGACATCCTGCACCGCACCCACGTGGGCGACGATCAGGACTACGAACACATCCTCCTGGGTGCGCTGCGTTGCGCCCTTGCGGACGGCTGGGGCGGTTCGATGATGGCCACCGATCTGACGGACATCCTCTTCGGCACCCCAACGCCGCTCGAAACCCAGGCCAACCTGGGCATCCTCAGCCCCGACAGCGTGAACATCGTCGTCCACGGACACGAGCCGACGCTCTCCGAGATGATCGCCTTTGTCTGCAACGATCCGGAGATGATCGCTTATGCCCGGAGCAAGGGGGCCAAAGGGATCAACCTCGCCGGGATCTGTTGCACGGCCAACGAGGTGCTGATGCGGCTCGGCGTGGGCTCGGTGGGCAACTTCCTGAGCCAGGAACTGGCGATGATGACCGGCGCGGTGGAGCTCATGGTCGTGGACGTGCAGTGCATTATGGAAGCGCTCGCTCCGCTCTCCAAGCGCTACCATACCAAACTGGTCACGACTTCGCCCAAGGTCAAGATCCACGGTGCCATTCACGTGGAATTCAACGAGCATCGGGCTCGCGAGATCGCGAAAGAGATCGTGCGCATGGCGATCGACAACTTCCCGAACCGTGGGCCCACCTACATCCCTGACTTCAAGAGCCGCCTCATCGCGGGTTTTTCTCACGAGTATATCAACTACGCGCTGGGCGGCTACTACCGGGGTTCTTTCCGCCCCCTGAACGACGCGGTCATGCAGGGTCGTCTGCGCGGCGTCGCCGGTGTGGTCGGCTGCAACAACCCGCGTACCTGCGAACAGGACGCCTTCCACCAGTACCTGGTGCGCGAGTTCATCCGTAACGACGTCCTCGTGGTGCAAACGGGGTGCGGAGCGCTTGCGTCCGCCAAATACGGTTACCTCACCCCGGAAAAAGCCCTCGAGGAAGCGGGGCCCGGGCTGCGGGAGATCTGCGAGGCCGTGGGGATCCCGCCGGTCCTTCACCTTGGGTCGTGCGTGGACAACAGCCGGATCCTGACCGTCCTCACCCAGATGGCCACCGAAGGCGGCCTGGGCACCGACATCAGCGACATCCCAGGCGTGGGGATCGCCCCGGAGTGGATGAGCGAGAAAGCGGTCGCGATCGGTTGCTACTTTGTCGCATCCGGCGTCTACACGATCTTTGGCGGGACCAGCCCGGTGGCTGCAAGCGAGATCGTCAGCCACCACATCAGTAAGGGGTGGGAGGAGCAGGTTGGCGGCAAGCTCGAATTCATCGAGGACCCGGACGAAATCCTCGCCCGCTCCTTTGCGCACATCGATGCCAAGCGACAGGCCCTGGGCCTGCCGGAATACGACCCGAACCGCTACGGCGCGAGCGGCGATGCGCTGATGATGCGTTACCTGAAGGCGCTTGAGATGGGCCTGCCCGTCAGCCCTTACAGCACCAAGGGGCTGGAGCAGGTCGCTTAGGAGAAGGAGGACGCGATGTCGCGCTATATCGCTACGGCTGCGATCCGGGGAGCCAACGCGATCGTCAAGGAAGCCGAGGAGATGCTGGCCAAGGCGATCGCGGAACTGGGGCCGGAAACTCCGGTGGCTTTCACGAACACGGCGTACTACCTCCCTGTCATCTACGGCTTTACCGGGATCGAGGTGACCAAGCTGGGAGATCTGGTCCCCGTGCTCCAGCACGCCCGGTCGCTCCTTCACCCTGTGCCCTCGGACGAAAACTGGCTTCCTTACCTCGGCGAAGCACTGGACTGCGGTGTGGCCACGCTGCTTGCCGAGGAAGCGATCATGGGCATCCGCTTCGCCCGCGGGGAACAGCCGGAGCGGATCCCGGGCCTCGTGCTGACCGGTACCTCGTTCACCAGCCCGGATGCCGAATCCCAGGAGGTCGGCGGCTACGCGAATGGACCGATCGACGATATCCAGCTGCGCGCCTGGGGCATCCAGCTCGTGGACGGCCGTATGCCCGGGTTCGCGGCCATCGTCGGTGCCGCGAAATCGAACGAGGTCGCGGTCGAGATCGTGCGGCAACTGCAGCAGCGCAACATCCTGGTGTTCCTTTCCGGCAACGTGAACGGCCGCAGCATCATCCACCAGCTGATGGAAGAAGGGGTAGAGCTCGGCTACGACACCTATACCGTCCCCTTTGGCACCGACACGATCTCGGCGATCTACGCCCTGGGCTTCGCCACCCGCTCGGCCCTGACTTTCGGCGGCAAGAAAGGCGGTCAGGCCCGTGAGATCCTCCTGTACAACAAGTACCGCGTCTTCGCCTTCGTGCTGGCTCTGGGAGAGGTGGACGATCTGAAGTACGCCACCGCTGCGGGCGCCATCTCCTATGGCTTCCCGACGATCGCCGACACCATCATCCCCCAGATCCTCCCCACCGGCGTTACGCAGTACGAGCACGTCATCTCGATGCCCTTCGACGACATCCCGGGCGAGAACGACATCGAGCGCGCGAAGAAACTGGTACAAAAATGCATCGAGGTGCGCGGGGTCAAGGTCAAGATCGCCGAGGTGCCCATCCCTGTCCCCTACGGTTCGGCCTTCGAGGGCGAGCGCGTGCGCCGCGAGGATATGCGCATCGAGTTCGGCGGCAAGCACGCCCGTTGCTTCGAGTACCTGCGCATGGTGGACCTGGACGAGTGCGAGGATGGCAAGGTCACCGTCGTCGGGCCCGGGATCGAGACCGTCCCCGAGGGCGGGGCAATGGATATGGGCATCGTGGTGGAAGTGGCCGGCCGCAAGATGCAGCTCGACTTCGAGCCGGTGCTCGAACGGCAGATCCACTACTTCATCAACGGTGCCTCGGGCATCCAGCACATCGGCCAGCGCGATATCGCCTGGATCCGCATCTCCAAGGCGGCTTTCGAAAAGGGCTTCCGGCTGGAGCACTTTGGCAAGATCCTCCACGCCCGTTTCCACGCCGACTTTGGCGCAATCGTCGACAAAGTTCAGGTCACCATCTACACCGACAAGGCCGAGATCGAGAAATGGCTCGCCCGCGCCCGCGAGGCGTACAACTACCGCAACCAGCGCCTGGCCGACCTGGTGGACGAGGCGGTGGAAGAGTTCTACTCGTGCACGTTGTGCGTCCCTGCGGGAGAAGAGATCGTCCTGTCCGACGGCTCCTTCATGCCGGTCGAACGGCTGGTCGATACGGTAGTAGAAGATCGGGATCTCTCCGTTCTCACCGTGGAGAACGGACGCCTCACGAGTCGCGCGGTGGAGGAACTCTTTATCAATCCCGCGCCACAGAAGCTGGTGCAGATCCGTCTTTCCAACGGCAATACCCTTTCCCTCACAGCTAACCACAAGGTGCTTGTGGACACCCCTGAAGGCCTGGCGTGGGTGCCGGCTGGTAAACTTCAGCCCGGACAGATGGTCTTCGAAGGACGGCCTGCCACGCAGAGCGAGAAAGCCGGTCCATATTACATCATCGATTTCTTGCCCGACGACTACCGTGTAGCCGACAGGGAGTTCCTGGCACGCCTGCGCGAGAGACTCCTGGATACCTTCGGCACTTACACGGCGGCAGCCGGCGCTGCGGGCATTCCCTACGCTCGCCTATATAGTGCCCTCTACGAGCGGGAAGATTTCCCCCGCCAGCGACTCACCCTGGGAGAGATCAAGCGCCTGGTAAACAGTATCGGATGGGAGTGGGACGATGTGAAACGCTCTATCCGTGTTTTCCAGGGTGGCTCCACCCTGCACAGGGTCGAACTCGACGAGGAGCTGCTGTATGCCGCGGGGCTTGTAGCCGCCGATGGTTGCGTTCGCTGGCGCGGGCAGGACGGCGAGAGCGGGACCGTCGTGCAGTTTACCAATACGGAACCCGCCCTGGTGGATCGCTTCTGCGCGATTGTGCAGAGCGCTTTCGGCAAGCCCCCGGCGCGCTACCGGGTCGAGCCAAGAATCGCCGAGGGCAAGGAACTGCGCATCGAGGGCAGGCGCCCTGGCGAAGTGTGCTACGTCTACAACACGCTTTTCGGGCGGCTGCTTGCAGGCCTGGGGATCGGCGAGCCGTCGCGGACCACGAAATGGCGGGGCGAGACGATTTCCACCCTGCCGCGCAACCTGGTAGCGGCTTTCCTGCGCGGGTTGTTCGATGGCGATGGCCATGTGAGTGCCTCGCGGGTGTCCTTCACCGTCCGGAGCGATCAGGAGGCGCGTCACCTGCACTTGCTCCTCTTGAAACTGGGCATCCCGTCCCGCGTAACCCGTATCGCCCGCGGCTACCAGGTCGTGGTCTCCCATCGCGAGGCGATCGAGACGTTCCGCGACACGGTATCTTCCGCCCACCCACAGAAAAAGGCGCGGCTCGAGAGCCTGGAACTGCGGGGGGATGCGCGACACGTGGTCTGGTCGGACGCGCTGCCGCTGGTTTGCGGCCTTTTGTTGAAAGAACTTCTCGCAAGTTACCGCGGACGGGGCCTCAAGATTACGCGTCTACCGGTGGATTACAAGACGCTTCGGGCCTGGATGGCAGGACGCTCCCGTCCATCCCGCGCGAAGATGCGTTTGGTCCTGGAGGCCCTCAAAACCGTGGTGCCGCCAGATGACCCTTACTACCTGCAACTCGCAGCCTGGTGCGAGTCGAAATTGCAGGTCTGTCGCGTCCGCGAGGTGCGCCGCGAGGGATATGCCGGTGATCGGGTGTTCAACTTTTCTGTCGCCGAAACGCACAACTACCTGGTCAACGGCATCGTGGTGAAGAACTGTCAGTCCTTTGCCCCCAACCATGTGTGTATCGTCTCGCCGGAGCGGCTGGGC
This sequence comes from Chloroflexia bacterium, assembly GCA_041082245.1. Lineage (GTDB taxonomy): Bacteria > Chloroflexota > Chloroflexia > DTKN01 > DTKN01 > DAOTVY01. Next base: position 26,142 of record JBDOIE010000205.1, on the reverse strand, counting down.
CTGTGCGGCGCGTACAACTGGCTGGACTGCAAGGCCTCCTTCCAGATCAACCCCACCGGCCCCAACCAGCCGGTTCCGAAGGGCCGCTGCCTGGACCCGGTCAAGGGTTATTTCGACAAGGTGAACGAGTTCGTCTACAAGACCTCCCACGGTACCGTGGAACAGGTCAGCATGTACTCGATCGTCGAGAACCCGATGACGGCATGCGGTTGCTTCGAGTGCATCGCGATGGTCATCCCAGAGGCCAACGGGATCATGGTCGTCTCCCGCGAGGACCCCAGCATGACGCCCGCTGGAATGACCTTCTCTACCCTGGCCGGCATGGCCGGCGGTGGGCTGCAGACCCCGGGCGTGATGGGCGTCGGGAAATACTACCTGCTCAGCAAAAAGTTCATCTCCGCCGACGGTGGTTTCAAGCGGGTCGTCTGGCTTTCTTCTATCCTCAAGGAGACGATGGCCGAAGAACTGAAGCAAGTCGCGATCCGCGAGGGCGATCCCGACCTGATCGACAAGATCGCCGACGAGCGGGTGGCGACCACCGTGGACGAGCTCCTCGCTTACCTGGAGGAAAAGGGTCACCCGGCTTTGACGATGCCGCCGCTCTTCTGAGCACGGTCTTCCGATGAGCTGCTACGGGGAGCCGTAGTCGGGTTGCCGGCTGCGGCTCCCTGCTGAATTGGGGACCGTTTGCGTCGCCCAAGCGCGTGTAGTACAATATGCAGCGGCCTGTGTACCGCTTTTCACCAGCGAATGGAGAGGATAAGGAGGTAGACCGTGCCGGATTACCTTCAGAAGACCGCCGTGCGTGAGGTGATGCACCGGGGCGTCATCACGTGTACACCTGACACCGCCCTGAAAGAGGTGGCGCGCATCATGAACGCCACCGACGTCCACGCGCTCATTGTGGTGAACGAGCGCAACGAGGCTCAAGGCGTCGTTTCCCATATGGACATGCTCCGCGCGTTCGGGCAGGACCTGTACGCCCTGAAGGCTCAGGATGTGATGACCAAAGAGGTATTGAGCATCGAACCCGATGCCCCGTTGGCGGAAGCCGTGCGGATGATGCTCGAGCATCGTGTGCACCGTCTGCTGGTCGCCCGCACCGAGGGCGAGGCAAAGATCCCGCTCGGCGTCATCTCCACGACGGACGTGATCGACGCGATGTGGGGCCGGCCGTGGCTGTGGGAGCGGCCAGCGTAAGGTACGCAACGGGATCGAGGAAGAACCCGGTTAAGGAGGACCCTATGCCTGTCGAGATCCCCAAGGAAAACTGGACGAGCCAGGTGCTCGAGGTGACGCTCGGAGCAACCCCGGCGCAAGGAGGCACCCGCGGTCGGACTGTCACCGTGGGGGGCGAAAGCACGCTTCCCTTCCTCCACTACGAGGGAAAGATGCCGCATCGCCCCGTGGTCGCGGTGGAGGTGCTCGACCGCTATCCGGAGGACTGGTCGCCGCTCCTGCTCGAAGCCTGGGGCGAGGCCGCTCACGACCCGGTTGCCTGGGCCATACAGGGAATCGCCGCGGGCGCAGACCTCGTCTGCTTGCGGCTGGAAGGCGCCCACCCCGACCGGGACGGCCGATCCCCTGCCGAGGCCGCGGAAACCGTCAGGGCAGTTCTGAAGGGCGTCGAGGTTCCGCTCATCGTCTTGGGCCCCGGCCAGCCTGAGGCGGACAACGAGGTGCTCGTGGCCGTCGCCGAGGCCGCAAGCGGGGAACGGCTCGCCCTGGGCCTCTGCGAGGACAAGAACTACCGCACCATCGTCGCCGCGGCGCTCGCCCATCAGCACCTCGTCATCGCTAGCTCCCCGATCGACGTGAACCTGGCCAAGCAGCTGAACATCCTGATCAGCGACATGGGGCTCCCCCTGGAACGTATCCTCATCGACCCGACCACCGGGGCGCTCGGCTACGGGCTGGAGTACACCTACTCGGTCATGGAGCGGCTCCGTATCGCCGCGCTGACCGGGGACCGGCTGACGCAGCTCCCGTTCTTCTGCACCGCCGGGCTGGAATCGTGGCGGCAGAAAGAGTCCAAGGTCGGTGAGGGCGTCCCGGCCTCCTGGGGCGATTTTCGCGAGCGCGCGATCGCCTGGGAGGTGATGACGGCGACGGCCCTCCTGATGGCGGGAGCAGATATCCTCGTGCTCCGGCATCCGGAAAGCATCCGGCGGGTGGTACGGATCATCGACCGCCTGATGGGAACCAAGGAGGCGTAAGCCATGGCGCTGAGCGGACTGGAAATCTACAAACTCTTGCCCAAGACGAACTGCAAAGAGTGCGGCTTCCCTACCTGCCTGGCCTTCGCGATGAAGCTCGCCGCCAAACAGGCCGAGCTGAGCGCATGCCCGTACGTTTCCGAAGAAGCGCGCCAGGCGCTGGCCGCAGCCGCCGCCCCGCCGATCCGCCTCGTCACCGTGGGCACCGACAAGCACAAGGTCGAGGTCGGGAACGAGACCGTGCTCTTCCGCCACGAGAAGACGTTCTACCACGAACCGGGTATCTTCCTCCGGGTGCGGGACACCCAGGAGCCGGCCGCGATCGAAGCGCTCGTCCGTGAGGCGATGGGGTACGCCGTAGAACGCGTTGGGCTTACGCTGGGTCTGAACGGCGTCGCCATCGAGAACGTATCCGGCGACGCACAGACCTTCGCCCGCACGGTACAGCAGGTGCGCGCGCTCACCGAGAAACCGTTCATCCTCATGGCGAACGATCCGGCCGCCCTCAAGGCGGCGCTGGCGGTCGAAGGCGGCAAACGGCCGCTCCTCTACGCCGCGACGAGCGCGAACTGGCAGGCGATGGCTGCCCTGGCAAAGGAAGCCGGCCTGCCGCTGGCCGTGCGGGACGGCGACCTCTCCGCCCTCGCCGATCTCACCGAAAAGATCAAGGCTGCGGGCGTCGAAGACCTGGTGCTCGATCCGGGCACGCGGGACATCCTGGAGAGCCTCCACACCCTCACCACGCTGCGGCGCCTGGCGCTGAAGAAGAATTTCCGGCCGCTCGGGTATCCGATCATCACCTTCCCCGGCGAAGGAGCGGAGGATCCGCTGGAGGAGGCGGTCATCGCGGCGGAGCACGTGGCCAAGTACGCCGGCCTGATCGTGCTGGATCATTTTTCGCCTGCGCTCGTGTACCCCTTGCTCACGCTGCGCCTGAACATCTACACCGACCCACAGAAGCCGATCCAGGTCAGCCCCGGCCTCTACGAGATCGGCAGCCCCGGGCCCGAGTCGCCGCTTATGATCACGACCAACTTCTCGCTGACCTACTTTACCGTGGCCGGAGAGATAGAGGGCAGCGGTGTACCGGGATGGTTGCTCATCGCCGACTCGGAAGGGATGAGCGTGCTTACCGCCTGGGCAGCGGGCAAGTTCGACGCGGAAAAGATCGCCAAGACGGTGAAGCAGTTCGATGCGGCCAGCAAGATCTCCCACCGCAAGCTGATCCTTCCGGGCTATGTTTCCTCCCTCCTGGGCGAGGTAGAAGACGAACTTCAGGGCTGGGAGATCCTGGTGGGACCGCGCGAGGCGGTCGATCTTCCGAACTATTTGAAGAACGTGTGGCGACCCTAAGGTGCCTGGTGGGATGCGGGCGGCCTCGTGATAGGCCGCCCGCATTGCCTACCGGGGGAGGAAGGCGATGGAAACCCGGAGGTTGTACCGCTCGCGGAACGATCGTATGATCGCCGGCGTTTGCGGTGGTCTGGCACGCTACCTGGGTGTGGATTCAACGCTGGTGCGGGTGATCTTTGCGCTCGCCAGCCTCTTCTTTCTGGGCCTCGGCGGCGTCCTGGCTTACCTCATCCTCTGGGCGATCGTCCCGGAAGAGCCGGCCGGCTTCTGACGAGCCAGAGCACTCCGTGCACGCTCCTTTCTCCTCTGGCAGCTCGACGCAAACGCCCCTCGCGTTGGACGCGATCGTCGTCTCGTGGAACGTGCGCGCGTATCTGGCGGCCTGTCTGAACGCCCTGCGGCAGGCGTTCGGGGCATTGCCGGCTCGCGGGCGTCTCCTTGTGGTCGATAGCGCTTCAACGGATGGGAGCCCCGAAATGGTGCGGCGCGAGTTCCCCGAGGTGGAGCTGCTGGCGCTCGCGGAAAACCGGGGGTTCGCCGCGGCCGTGAACGCGGGGCTGCGAGCTCTCGGCGTGGCGGCACAGGTTGCTCCGCAGCCCGAAGAGGGGTGGGTGCTTCTGCTGAACGCCGACACCGAACCGGCCGGCTCCGCGCTCGCCGAGATGCTCGCCTGCGGGGCGGCCCACCCGGAGGCGGGCGTGATCGGCCCGCGCTTGATCTCCCCGGACGGCACGCTCCAGCCTTCGATGCGCCGCTTTCCCACGCCAGCGACCCTCTTCTGGGAAAGCACCGTTCTCGAACAGTACTTCCCCCGAAACCCCTGGGCGCGCCGCTACCGGATGGAAGACCGGTCGGCCGATGTGCTCCAGGAAGTGGATTGGCTCGTCGGGGCGTGTCTCCTCGTACGGAAGAGCGCGATCGCTGTGGCCGGCCCGATGGATGAAGGATACTTCCTCTACTTCGAGGAACTCGAATGGTGCCAGCGGATCCGGCGCGCCGGATGGAAAGTCCTTTACCTCCCGAGCGCCTGTGTGATCCACCACGGAGGAAAGAGCAGCGAGCAGGTACCGCTGCAGCAGCACCTGGCTTTCCAGCGGAGCAAGCTGCGCTATGCACGGCAAACGTTCGGGCCGCGGCTGGCAACAGGGTTGCGCCTCTTCCTGCTTGCGATGTACGCCTGGAAGTGGGCTGTGGAGGCGTGCAAGCTGGCGCTGGGGCACCGCCCCGGGGTGCGGCGCGAACGGATGGCCGTATACGCCGCGCTCCTGCGGGATGGGCTGAAGGCAAGCCCGTAAGGGGTTGCCTCCAGCGTTTTCCTGTCTTCCAACAGGCCGGAAGATCGGTCGATCCTCACCCGAAGCCTACCGGTGCATTCGGCGGTCGAGCAGGCCGCGCGGCAGCCGTATCGAGACCCCGAAGGCGCCAGATGGCCCTGGTTGCGCGATGCCCTGGGGAATGAAGTTTGGTTGTCTAGGGGATGGGCGAAGGCTATGCCTTTGCGCACCCCCCTAAAGACGGCCGGCGCATCCAGCGGGACGATCGCATGATCTCTGCGCGGCGCGCACAGGAGCTCGATGGATCGACGCCCAGTGGCCTCACGCTCGGGGACACCGGGCCTTCGCGGTATCCGCCGGGTGGGCACCTCAGCAGAGCCTTATTTCCGGGCACCGACCCGCTGCATGCGCAGGAGGTGGCGGTAGGTGAGGCCCGCGTAGTAGGCCATGGCGGCACAAAGGTAGAGCCCCAGCCAGCCGTCCCGGTAGCCCTGTAGCCGGACATAGCGCCGCCAGAATTCGCGCAGCGGCTGGCCGAGCAAGCTCCGGGGTCGGGCGCGGATCCCTTTTGCAAGGAGCGATTCCGCTTCAAGGCGGGCATAACGCCGTTGCTTGGCCTGGAACTCGTCCAGCCGGTCCACGTTGTAATGGAGCAGGTGGGCGGAGAGGTGTGCGGCTCGTCCCTGCAGTTCCACCACTTCGTGCACGCGCTGCGCCTCCGGGTAGCGCGCGCGATCCTTCCAGAGCAGGCGGAGCTGGTAATCCGGGTACCACCCGGCGTGGCGCACCGGCCGGCCGAAGAAAAAGTTCTGGCGCGGTACCCAGTAGCCCACGACAGCGTCGGGGTCCCCTGCGGGAGGTGCCCCTCGGATGAGGGAAGCGATCTCCTGACGCAGTTCTGGTGTCACCCGCTCGTCGGCATCCAGGAAGAATACCCAGGGGTAGTGACAGAGGTCCAGCGCCCGGTTCCGGAGGTCGGCAAAAGAGACGAAAGGCACCTCCTCCACCCGGGCGCCCATACTGCGGGCGATCTCGGCCGTGCGGTCACGCGTCTGTGGATCCAGCACCACAAGCACTTCGTCAGCGAGGCCCTGGATGCTCTCCAGGCAGCCTGCCAGGTAACGTTCTTCGTCGCGGGCAGGGACAGCGACCGATAGCGGCATCGGATACCTCCGGAAAGTCGGCGGCTAGCGCATTCCCGCGATTTCGGCGTACGCGGCACGCCGGCGGGCAAGTTCCTCGGCGCTGAGTTCTCCCCGTCGGCAGGCTCGACGATCCTGGCATGCTCGCCACCAGAGCCCCAGGCGGGTGATCCAGCGATGGGCCCAAAGGAAGGCGGGAGGGTAGTAGCGGCGGAAGAAGCGATAGCGGCTCCGGTGCAGTTCCACGAACATCCGCTCGGGCATCTGCCGGGTGCTCTGGCCCCCAAGATGCACCACGCGCGCGGAGGGCACGTGCCAGACCTCCCAGCCGGCGCGCTTCAGGCGGTAGCAGAGGTCGACCTCTTCGACGTACATGAAGTACCCCTCGTCCAGGAGGCCAACCTGGGCGAGCGCTTCGCCCCGGAGGAGGAGGCAAGCCCCCAGCGGATGGTCGATGGGGAACGGCTCCTCCCCATACATCTGGGGGTACCTGCCGTTGAGGCGCGAGCGGTAGATCCGGCCGTGGAGGGGGAAAAAGTCGAGGAACGACATCGCGAGCGTCGGGAAGGTGAAGGCGTTCTCCTGGATCGAGCCATCGGGGTTCAGAAGCCGCGGGCCGGCCGCTCCTGCCCGGGGGTGGTCTTCGAGAAAGGCGACGAGCGTTTCCAGCGCGCCCGGCTGCACGACGGTATCGGCGTTCAGGAGGAGAAAGAAGCCCTCCACCGGGCCGGGCGCGCCCGCCAGCGGAGGGCAAAGTGTGACAAGCCCGAGGTTACAGGCCGCCGCAAAACCCCGGTTCTCCGCGCACCGGACGACCTGTACCCCCGGGAAATCCCGCTCGGCGAGTTCTGCCCCTTCGGGGGAAGGCGAGGCATTGTCGACGACCACCACGGCGTGCGGCAAGGTGCACGCGCGCAGCGATTCCAGGCAGCTGCGCAGCAGGTGGGGGGTGTTGTAGTGCACTACGATGATACCAAGCCTACCAGACACCAGGATCCAGCTCCAACGGGTATGTGCGGCCATATGATACCACAACAACCTCTTCCCAGCATAGCGCAGCGAATCGTTTGAGGTCACTGGGCGAAGATCCAAGTGCCTTTGTAGCGCGGTTTGGCGCACACACGGTTTCCTGAAGCCGATGCGTGCTACGGACGGCACTGCAGCTACCTTGGGTCTGGCCAGCCGGACAACCGCGGGCGTAGATCCATTTCCTTGCCCAACCTGGGCTGTACACTTGCTTCCGCGATCCGCTCAGCGGTCGGGCCCTTAACTTCGTTTCGGCTCCAGAGCTCGCCAGTGCCAGAGGCCGGCCTTGTGCAGAGCAAAGCGGAGGAGGACACGCAAAACCCCAAACCCGTAGATAACGCTGCGCCAAAAGTTTATCGAGGAAGCCTCAGGGAAGTATCGGGTGACGATCGGGATCTCCCAGAACGTGAGGTGGCAGGCAATACCCTGGGCAACGATCTCTGTATCGAACACGAAATCGTCGCTGTTTTCCTCAAAACGCACGGTTTCCAGGTACTTGCGAGAATAGGCCCGGAACCCGGAGTGAATCTCTGATAGGAAGCGCCCAAAGACGACATTCGCGAGCGCGGTAAGAAAGATGTTGGCAACGTACTTGTACCTTGGCATACCCCCTTCGAGCGGTCTACCGCCGAGCATCCGCGAACCGAACACCGCGTCAGCTTTTCCCTCCACGATCGGCGCAACCATCGCTGGGATCACAGTAGCGTCGTATTGATGATCCGGGTGAACCATGACCACGATATCTGCACCGGCCGCCAGGGCCTCTCGGTAACAGGTCTTTTGGTTAGCACCATACCCTTTGTTCCGCTCGTGGCGGAATACGACCAATCCCGCCTGCTGGGCGATGGTCACTGTGTCATCTGTGGAAGCATCATCTACTAGGATCATATGCTTCCGATACTCCGGCGGGATCTCTGCCAACGTGCGCAATAACGTTTTCGCAGCATTGTACGCGGGCAGCACAATGTACACTCGCGGGGAATAATCTCTCATCAGCTATCTCCTACCTTGGCTCAAACGCCACCGCCGACCTATCCTCCTGACACGAAGGCTTGACCGCCTTGACCACAAACTGGTAGCCGAGCAGCGTTGGCCACAGTCTTGTGGAAAAGGCCAGCATCCTGTGCAACACTCGCCCAGCAGGACGGCTCGCGAAGAAAGGATGCACCTGGTTCAGCGGAATCGGGGTTGCCTCCACCTGCAAGATGTGTAGCCCCGCTTCCGAAAGCATGCGCAGCAACGTGCGTCGGGTATAGAAATGGAGGTGCGTGCGGTCCAGGATGCCTCGCTCGGCGTATTCGAAACGGCCGAACAGGAGTTGCAGCCGCACCCAGATGTTGGCCACATTGGGGACCGACAGGATGAACAAGCACCCTGGCTGCTGCAGAGAAAGGAGCTGACGCAGGGTCACCTCCGGAGCAACCAGATGCTCCAGGACATCCCCACACACAACCGCGTCGTAGCCCGTCAGGAAGTCCGGCGGAGCGTCCTCAATGGGGCAACACAGAAGCTCTGCATAGTAGGCACGCGCGCTCGCTGCCCATTCCGGATTCGGCTCAATCCCGTTGAGCACCAATCCAGACTGGAGCAACCGGCGGCCGAACACGCCCGCAGCAGTCCCAACGTCCAAGATTCGACTTCCCGGAGGCAGCTCTGCTAACCACGCACAGATGCGGGAATGGCTAGACCAAGGGTCGTCTTTTTCCGCGTACGGGCAGTGCTGCTGGCCACGCTGATACCCAACGGCCCCCAAGGTAAGAGCGGCCATAGTTCCTACCCATAGACGTAGCCGACAAGCTGAGTCCCGAGCATATAGTGGCAGATCGAGATCGTTGTCAAGCCAATAAGGACATATGTTGGCCAACACCGAACACCCATCGCTGTAAGCAGCAGCAGCGGCACCGTGAAGTCAAGCGTGTAGCGCGGGCCGAATTGGATCCAGCCTGTTCCCATCAGCAGGAGAATCGGGATATTCACCAGCAGTACTGTACCTGCAAGTCCCCAGGCAACCCATCGTGGACGCCCAAGGGCCAGTCCCCAGAAGGCTGCAAGAAAGACAGGGCTAAGGAGGAAGAGGCTTCCTCCCTCGAAAACGCGATCAGGCTGGAGGAATGGGTAAGCGATATACTGGTAATACAAGTTCTCCGGGACATAGTGGAGGTGAAAAGGTCCGTAAGCACGGTAGTCCTCGACAAAACGTTCTGCCATCAGATGATAGTCGAGCCCCGTTTCCCACATACTGCCGAAGCGCGCTAGGTTATAGATGCCCAATAAGCCAATCGCTAACACCACTGGAAGCAGTCCTACGAGACTATAGCCCACCAGCCGCTTCCGACCCTCTGGAAGATGCGCTCGCACCAGGTAGACAGCTGGCCACAGGCCCGTGAAGAGCAGGTGGTTGCGCGTGAGAAAAGCTGCAGCGAGCGCCAGCCCAGTCCAGAAAAAAGCCCTTCTTCCACTCAGGCTGACTGCGGCCAGGTAGGCCAAGGCAACGCATAGGAAGCCGAGCAGCTGTCCCGTGGCCCATACCCGACCGTAAGGAGCAAGAGTAAGATGCACTGTCCCCAAGGCAAAGAAGAGCACGAGCAAATCTTGCTGGAGCCCGGTGAGGGAAACCAGACCAACACGCACAGTCTGACGTAAGAGAAGCCCCACAACGAGTACGTTCGCCGCCGCGCAGAGTAAAGTGAAAACGATATCGCTAAAACCAACCCCAAAGAAAAACACAAACGGCATTAGCAGCACGGCGGGTAGAGGAGGCCAGTAGAGGAAGAGCTGTCCCTTGTACAGGACCAAGTCATGGATCGTAGGCGGGGTAAGCCGCAGGGATAGCTGTCCGTGCAAGAAAGCGTCGGCAAGGTAATTGTAATAGGGAACCGAAGAAGTGGCCCACAGGCAACCATGCTGAACTCCAAATCCGCTATAGATGAGCAACGCGAGAAGCGCGATCAAGACAGAACGTAGCCTGGCTCGCTGGTTCTGCTGAAAGTCAAGTGGGGAGATGCCCATGCTTTGCATCCTTGGGCAACGCTGAAGTCCAGCCGCAGTCAGGGGCCCCATCTGGTCAGTGACGTAGGCAAGAATCCCCGAAGTACCAAGAATTCTCCCGACGGGCTGATGGAACACCTAATGGACTAAATAATATGATATTTCCTGGGACTGCGCTTGTCAAGTTTGACAACCTCCCTCTTTTCCCCTATAATACAAATCGCAACGGCCCCATCGTCTAGTGGCCTAGGACGCAGCCCTCTCAAGGCTGAGATCGGGGGTTCGAATCCCCCTGGGGCTACTCCATTCGGGCGGCTTCCCGCCCGTTTTCTTTTCCATCCTACGATCAACGATTAACGATCAACGATTAACGATCAACGATTGTCGATCCGCCTTGCATCCCCTTGCTCCCTCGTGTACAATGCGAACCGCGGAATTCCTGAGCGAAGAGGAGGCCGTCTATGGAGATCTATCTCGATACCGCGAACGTCGAACAGATCCGCCACGCCGCCCGGCTGGGGATTATCAGCGGGGTGACCACGAACCCTTCCCTTATGGCGCGGGAGAAAGGGGCCGACTACCGCACCACCGTCCAGGAGATCTGCCGCATCGTCCAGGGCCCGATCAGCGCCGAGGTGCTCAGCCTGGAGCCGGACGCTATGGTGGAGGAAGCGGCCCAGATCGCCACGTGGTCTCCCTACGTGGTGATCAAGATCCCGATCCTTCCTCAAGGACTCGAGGCCATCCACCGGCTGAGCGAGACCTTCGCGGATGCCGACCGTGTGTGCGCGGGCTGTCCCCACCAGAAGGACTGCCCCACCGGCCTGGAGATGGCCCGCGATATGGTGCGCTCGAGCCCCATCAGCACCAACGCCACCCTCTGCTTCTCCATCAACCAGGGCCTCCTTGCCGCCGCGGCCGGCGCGACCTACGTCTCCCCCTTCGTCGGCCGCCTGGATGACATCGGCCACGACGGCATGGACCTTGTGGCCAGCCTGGCCGACATCTTTTCCCGCTATGAGATCGCGACCCGCATCATTGCCGCCAGCATCCGCCACCCACTCCATATCACTCAGGCCGCACAGGCCGGGGCCGATATCGCCACCGTCCCTTACGACGTCCTCATGAAAGCTATCCAGCATCCCCTCACAGACATCGGCGTAGAACGCTTCCTGGCCGATTGGAAGAAGGCCCAGGGCGGCTAGCCGGAGGCGCGCAATGGCCCACATGGAGCGTAACCTGGGATTCGAGCTCGTCCGGGCGACCGAAGCCGCAGCCCTCCAGGCCGCTCGCTGGATGGGCCGCGGCGATCGCGACGCCTGTGACCAGGCGGCAGTCAACGCGATGCGCTTCGTGCTCGGTAGCATCGAGATGGACGGCATCGTGGTCATCGGCGAGGGGGAAAAAGACCGGGCCCCGATGCTCTACATCGGCGAGCGACTCGGCACCGGAGCGCCTCCAGAAGTCGATATCGCGGTCGACCCGGTCGAGGGAACTTCTCTGCTCGCCTGCGGGATGCCGGGGGCGATCTCCGTGGTCGCCGTTGCCGACCGGGGCTCGCTCTTCGGCTGCCGCGAGGTCGTCTATATGGACAAGCTCGCCGTGGGCGAAGAGGCCCGCGACGCCATCGACCTCGACGCGCCGGTCGCGGAAAACATCCGCCGCGTCGCCCGCGCCAAGGGGATGGACGTGGACGACCTCACGGTCGTGGTGCTAGACCGCCCCCGCCACGCAGATCTCATCCGGGAAATCCGTGCGACCGGGGCGCGCATCCGCCTCATCCCGCACGGGGACGTCGCCGCCGGTATCCAGGCGATGCTCCCCGGCAGCGGGATCGACCTCCTTATGGGGATCGGCGGCGCACCCGAGGCGGTCATCACCGCCTGCGCAGCCCGTTGCTTGAACGGGGGCTTCCAGTGCCGTCTCTGGCCGCGCGACGAAAAGGAGCGGGAAGCCGCACACGCCGCTGGCCTGGATCTGCAGCGCGTGATGACCGTCGACGACCTTGTCCGCAGCGACGACGTCTTCCTCGCTGCGACCGGCGTCACGAACGGCGAGCTGCTCCAGGGCGTGCGCTTTTCCGGGCGGGGCGCGACCACCCATTCGCTCGTCATGCGCTCCGCTTCAGGCACCATCCGTTACATCCAGGCGGCCCACCGCTGGGATAAACTGATGCGCATCTCCGACCTCCCCTTCGACCGGACCCCCTAGACCAGGCGGCTTTGTGGACCGCCGGAGGCCCGCGATGGAGCGCTCGGGGATCATCACCCTGACGACCGATTTTGGGCTCGTGGACGGATACGCCGCTGTCCTCCACGGTGTGATCTGGAGCATCTTTCCCCAGGCCCGCATCGTCGACCTGAGCCACGAGGTACGGCCTCAACAGGTGCTCCAGGGCGCCTTCCTTCTGGCCAGCGCCTGGCGGTACTTCCCGCGCGGGACCGTGCACCTCGCTGTGGTGGATCCTGGTGTCGGGACGTTGCGGGGAGCCATAGCCGTGGAGACACCCCACGCCCTCTTTGTGGCCCCCGACAACGGACTCTTGAGCGGCGTCTGGGAAGAGATCGACGCCGCCGAACGCGCCGCCAGCCGCATCGTCGAGCTGACCGAGCCGCGCTACTGGCTTCCCCACCCGAGTTTTACCTTCCACGGCCGCGACATCTTCGCTCCGGTCGCGGCCCACCTGGCTGCCGGGGTTCCGCTCGAGGCCCTGGGGCGACCCCGCCAGGCGCTTGTCGTGCTGGAAGAGATCCGTCCCCAGATCCTGGAAGACGGAACCGTCCTGGGACGCATCGTGCACATCGATCGCTTCGGTAACCTGATCAGCAACATCGGCGCGGAGATGCTCATCCAGTTCTTCCCCGGGGGAAAGGTGCGGTGCGAGGCAGCCGGCCGCAAGATCGCCGGGCCCTTGCGGACCTATGCCGAAGGCCCTGCCGATGAGCCGTTCTTCCTCATCGGAAGCCATAACCGATTGGAGATCGCCGTCCGTAACGGCAGCGCGGCACGCCTGCTGAACCTTACCATCGGTGACCCCGTGCGGCTTTGCCCGGGGCGTAGATTGTGAATTTGTACACGAACTTGCACAAAGGGCCGAAGCGGCATATAATTACAAATTGCGCCGGCAGCCGCCGGTAGAACGCTTGGTGGGAGAGTTGAAGCGATGCCGACCTACGTGTATCGATGCCAGGAATGTCACGAACAGCTCGAAGCAGTGCAGCGCTTCAGCGACCTGCCTTTGACGGTGTGCCCACGTTGCGGGGGGAGCCTCCAGCGGCTCCTTTTCGCGCCGGCTATCATTTTCAAAGGTTCCGGTTGGTATTGCACCGATTACGGCAGATCGTCGTCGCCGGGCAACGGCTCCTCCGCCGAGAAGGTGACGAGCAAGGCCGCGGAAAAGAAAGAGGAGGAGTAGCGATCTGCTCCTACCCTCCTCAGAAGTCGAGGGGGCAGATGCGCTACGGGGAATACCCCGTAGGTCGTGTGTGGACGTTGCCGCCACCAGCAGGCATCCGATCCGGATCGGAGCGCTGCCCTGTCTGCGTGTGTCCGGGGGGACATCGGGGTTGAGCGCCCGGTGTCCCCTTCCTCTCGCAACCGCAGCATATTGTCCCCTTTTCTTACCCGGACACAGGAGGCTTCGATGGCTTTGCGGATCTACAACAGTCTTACCCGTCGCCTGGAAGAGTTTGTCCCGCTACATGAGGGAATGGTCGGGATCTACGTGTGCGGCCCAACGGTGTACGACGATCCTCACATCGGGCACGCCAAGAGCTACGTCTCTTTCGATGTCGTCGTTCGCTACCTGCGCTACCTCGGGTATCGGGTGCGCTACGTGCAGAACATTACGGATGTTGGTCACCTGACCGATAACGCCGATGCCGGGGAAGACAAGATCCTGCGCAAAGCAGCGCTCACCCGCCTGGAGCCGATGGAGATCGTGGAAACCTATACCCGCAGCTACTTCGAGGATATGGACGCGCTGCGGGTGCTCCGGCCCAACATCTCCCCCCGCGCCAGCGGCCATATCATCGAGCAGATCGAGCTGACCCGTACGCTGCTGGAGAAAGGGCACGCGTACGAGGTCAACGGTTCCGTCTACTTCTCCGTAGCGACCTACCCGGAGTACGGCAAGCTCTCCGGGCGGCGCGTGGAGGAGCTGCTGGAAGCCGTGCGCATCGAGCCGAACCCCGAAAAGCGGCACCCGGCCGATTTCGCGCTCTGGAAACGGGCCGAACCGGGGCACATCCTGCGCTGGCCGAGTCCCTGGGGCTGGGGGTTCCCTGGCTGGCACACCGAGTGCTCGGCTATGGCGATGAAGTACATCGGGGAAACCCTCGATATCCACGGGGGCGGCATCGAGAACCAGTTCCCTCACCACGAGAGCGAGATTGCCCAGTCGGAGGCGGCTACAGGGAAGCCGTTCGTGCGCTACTTTATGCACAACAACATGGTCACCGTCGACGGCGTCAAGATGGGCAAGTCGCTCGGCAACTTTATCACCCTGAAGCAGGCGTTCCGTGGGGAACACCCCCGGCTGAGCCGGGCCTACTCCCCGCTCGCCATCCGGTTCTTCGTGCTAAGCAGCCACTACCGGAGCCCGCTCGACTTTAGCGATGCCGCGCTTCAGGCAGCGGAGCGAGGGTTGGAGCGGCTGCACGAGGCGGTGCGGCGCGTGCGGGAACGGCTGCCCGGAGCCGACGAAGGGCCGGCCGAACCCGACGTCGAGCAACGGCTCGCCGGTTATCGGGCCCGTTTCCTCGAGGCAATGGACGACGATTTTAACACCCCGGTGGCCCTCTCCGTCCTTTTCGACCTTGCGCGCGATAGCAACGCCCGCATCGAGGCCGGCCCCGCCACGCGTGGGACGCTGCTCGCCTACGACGAACTGTACCGGGAACTCGGAGAGGGTATCCTGGGGCTGATCCCGGACGATCTGGGGGCAGCTGGAGCGCCGGGGCTCGCCGAGGAACTCCTGCGCATCCTGATCGACCTGCGCGCCTCCTTCCGCGCCCAGAAGGATTGGGAACGCGCCGATGCCATCCGCAACCGCCTCGCGCAGATCGGCATCGCGCTCGAGGATGGCCCCGAGGGGACGCGATGGCGGATAGTACGGTAGTGCAATCGCTCTACGGGCGGAACGCGGTGCGCGAGGCACTGCGGGCCGCCCGGCGTACCTTTTACCGCCTGCTCCTTGCCGAGGGGATGCGCCGGGACGAGGGGGTGCGGGAACTCTACCGACTGGCTTCCGAGCGCGGCTGCCCGGTCGAAGAGCAGCCCCGTGGGGCGATTGCTCGGGCCGCGCGCTCGGGCGAGCATCAGGGCGTCGTGCTGGAAGCGGGCCCCTATCCATACGTCGATCTCGACGAGATCCTCGCCGCCGTGCGAGAAGCCGGGAACGAGGCCCTGGTCCTCGTGCTGGATCGGGTGCAGGATCCTCAGAATCTGGGCACCCTCCTGCGCACGGCCGAAGCTGCAGGGGTGCAGGGCGTCGTGCTGCCGGAGCGCGAGGCCGCGGGGGTCAGCCCCGCGGTCGTCAAGGCGTCGGCGGGCGCCTGCGAGCACCTGGCGATCGCGCGCGTGACGAACCTGGCCCGTGCCCTGGCGACGCTCCAGAAGGCCGGCCTGTGGGCCATCGGGTTGGAAACCGATGCCCAGGCCACGCTCTACACGGAGATCGATTGGGATCGCCCGCTGGCCCTGGTCGTGGGAAGCGAGGGCTTTGGCTTGCGTCGGCTGATCCGGGAGCGGTGCGACAGCCTGGCAAGGCTGCCGATGCGCGGCCAGGTGGCATCCCTGAACGCCGCTGTCGCAGGCTCCGTTGCGCTCTACGAAATCCTGCGCTACCGGGATGCTGTAAAGCATCGCTGAGGGACCGCAGGTATGTCTGGAGGGACGATTGACTGTTCGCGTGCGGAACCGGGCTTTTTCCCTCCTTCCGTGGTTGAGACGCACCGTGGGGGAAGAGGAAACCGAGCATGAGTTGCTGCGGGAACTGGCCTTCTCCGCTCCCAGCGTCGCCCGCGAGACGCTGATCCATTACTACATTTCCGCTAAGAGCTGGCCGCTGGTGCTGCTTGCGGGAACACCGGAGACGAATGGCCGCCGCTACTTCGAGATGCTGTCCCGGACGATCGCAGGCTGCAGCGATGGCCAGGTGCGTGTGCTTTCGGCTCGGCTCCCGAACGACGCACCCAGCGGAAACGCGCCACAGGAGACGATCCGCGAACGGTTTTACCGCCTGGGCTTGGCGGATATGCTGTCGGAGGCCAGCGCCCCTGAGAACGAGGGGCGCGCATTCCTGGTCTGCCTGGAGGACGTGACGGCAAAACAGCTCGAGATCTACCTGAAGCCGTGGAACATCCTCTCGCCAGGAAAGGAAACTCCCAC
This sequence comes from Chloroflexia bacterium, assembly GCA_041082245.1. Taxonomy (GTDB): domain Bacteria; phylum Chloroflexota; class Chloroflexia; order DTKN01; family DTKN01; genus DAOTVY01. The sequence continues at coordinate 9,753 of JBDOIE010000205.1, read as the reverse complement.
ATGGCCGCCCAACCTCCTCCTGAGCGCGACGACCTCTTCGAGCGAAGGGCTGTGGGAGCTCGACCCCGCATCGTTTGCCAGAGTTGGGGTGGTCGAAGTGCCTGTGCCGCCCGCACCACCAGACGACACCCGAGTTCCGCGCTGCCCCCCTGTGGGCTGGCAGCGCTCTGTATTGCGCCGTATGGTGCGGGAACCGGACGCTGCTCGCGAGCGCCTGGTCCAGCTGGGACTGGACTCCAGGCTCGCGGAGCTTCTGGACGGGGTCCGGCCGCTCCTCTCCCACGAAGCCGGGGAGATGCTGCAGGCTAGCCTCCTTGTGTATACGGCGAATAGCTTTGCCGCCGACGGCCGGGGGTTGCTCGACCCTGCACCGGAAATGAACCTCCGCGAGGCCATCGACCTGCAGCTGGCCCAGCGCGTCCTGCCGTACACGCGAAGGTATGTCTCAGACGCCGAGTGGACGGCCTGGTCCGAACGGTTGGGTACGCTCTTCCCCCGCGCTCGGGCCCGGGTGCAGCGGTTCGGCCTGGAACGGTCGCGTGCGGGGAACCTCACTGTATGAAGGAGAAGACTATGAAAGCGATCATCCTCTGTGCCGGACGAGGAACGCGACTGCGGCCGCTGACCTTCAGCAACGCCAAGCACCTGATCCCTATCGCCAACAAGCCTGTGATGCTCTACGGCCTGGAGGCGATCGTGGCGGCCGGGATCACCGAGATCGGGATCATCGTGGGCGAAAACCGGAGCGACTTTGTCCGCGAACTGGGGAACGGGGAGAAATGGGGCGCCCATCTCACCTATATCCTGCAGGAAGAACCCCGTGGCCTCGCCCACGCAGCCAAAGTGGCACAGCCTTTCGTCCAGGACGAGCCGTTCCTGATGTACCTGGGCGATAACCTGTTCCAGCACGGGCTGAAGGAAGCGGTCAAGCTGTTCCAGCTCCATCGCCCTCAGGCGATGACCTTCCTGTGTGAAGTCGCCGATCCACGCGCTTACGGCGTTGCGGAACTGGATGGCGACCGGGTTGTCCGCGTGGTAGAAAAGCCGGAGGTCCCGCGCAGCCGGTGGGCCCTGGCCGGCGTTTACCTCTTCGAGCCGGTCGTCTTCGAGGTGATCGATCAGTTAAAGCCCTCGCGCCGCGGTGAGTACGAGATCACAGACGCCATCCAGGGCCTGATCGACCGGGGCGCCCGGGTCCTGCCCTACTTTGTCCAGGGATGGTGGGTGGATGCGGGAAACGCCGCGGATATGCTGCGTGCCAACCGGCTCATCCTGCGCGAGATCGAAACCCGCATCGGGGAACACGCCTCGGTGGACTCGCGCTCCGAGATCGTCGGGGATGTCATCCTGGAGGACGGGGTGCAGATCGTCAACAGCACCGTGCGCGGCCCGGCGATCATCGGAGCGAACAGCCAGATCTCCGACTCGTTCATCGGCCCCTTCACCTCGATCGGGCGCGACGTGCGCATCGAACGCAGCGAGATCGAGCACAGCATCATCATGGACGGCTGTACGATCTGCAACATCGAAGGCCGGATCGACGACAGCATCTTCGGCCGCAACATCACCCTCCTGCGGGCCGATAGTCACCCGAAAGTGCACAAGTTCCTGCTGGCCGATAACAGCCAGGTGCGGCTGGTTTGAGCCGCGCTCCACAGGAGCCCGCCTCGCCGAGGGGCGGGCTCTTTCTGCGCAATCGGAGCGGCACGTGGGTTTGTGACCAGGCTCACTTGACAGCAGGCCCTTTCGCGATACAATAGCAACCTGCGTTGATATAAACGGAACTGCAAAGGAGGTTCTGTCGATGTCCATTCCCTCCGTATTGCTTCGCCTGCTGCAGGGCGGGCTGGGGAACCTCGCGGCGTATCTGGCCGCTCACGTCCTGCTCTGCCTCGTGCCGGCCTTTTTCATCGCCGGAGGGCTGGCCGCCTTGATCCCGCGCGAAGCGATCACCCGCTTCCTGGGCAAGGATGCACCCAAATACATCTCGTATCCGGCCGCGGCACTGGCCGGTTCGGTGCTCGCCGTGTGCTCCTGCACCATCGTGCCCCTGTTCGCCGGCATCCGCAAGAAAGGGGCCGGCCTGGGCCCCGCGATCACCTTCCTGTTCTTTGCCCCCGCGTCCAACATCCTGGCGCTTGCCTACACGGGCGTGGTCATCGGCCTTGATCTGGCGGTTGCACGGCTGTTGCTTTCGCTCGCGTTCGGTGTCGGCATCGGGATGATCATGGCGTTGATCTTCTGGCGCTCGGAGCGCCTGGAAGCGGACAACAACAACGGCTTCGTGGGACAGGGGGCCCGGGTACCGCGCACCCGGGTCGTGTTCCTGCTACTCCTGGTCGCCCTGCTCCTTTCCGGTACCTTCAAGATCGGCCTGCTTACGAATCGCTATCTCGAGCTGGACCTGCCCCTCGCCTGGGCACAGCCTTTCCAGGACTTTCTCAACCGGCTCGTGCCCTACGACCCGAGCAAAGGGGAAGAAGGGGTCACCGTCCAGGGAGCGATCCTGATCGGCCTGCTGGCATTGATCGCACTGGCTGCCTGGCGGGGACTGAACCAGGTCTACCTGGGGCGTAACCGCTGGACGGCAGTCACCCTGGTGCTGGTCGTCTTGACACTGCTCTTCGCCGCGCTGGGGTTTGCTGTACAGCCCGGCAGCGTGCGGATCGCCCTCACAGGACGTTTCTTCGGTGTGGTGCTGTTTACCTCAGCGCTTGCTTACGTGGGACGTCGCTTCCTGAGCAGCGAAGAGATCGAGGAGTGGCTCTGGGAGTCGTGGCGCTTTGTGAAGCAGATCTTCCCGCTCCTCCTCGTGGGCGTTTTCATCGTGGGGGTCATCCGGGGGCTCATTCGACCTGAGTGGATCGAACACCTTGCCGGAAAGAACACCCTGCTGGGCAACCTGGCGGGAGTCGCCTTCGGCGTCTTTATGTACTTCCCCACGCTTGTGGAAGTGCCTATCGCGAATATGTTCCTGAGCCTCGGCATGCACCGTGGCCCTCTGCTCGCCTACCTGATGGCCGATCCGGAGCTGAGCCTGCAGAGCATCCTGGTGGTTTCCAAGATTATCGGCCGGCTCAAGACCTGGACGTATGTGGCCTGGGTAGCCCTCTTCAGCACGCTCGCGGGATTGTTGTACGGCGCGTGGGTGGATGGCACTCCGATCGGGCTGATCGCGCTCTACCTGGCGGCGTTTCTTGCCTTGCTCGCCTTTGCACTGTGGCGGATCGATCAGCGCAACCGCCGACTCGTGGCCGAGGCGCACTAGGCGGCCGTTTTCCGTTTCCCACACCAGGCCGGGCCCCGTGCAGGACCGGGCCCGGACTTCCATCTTGACGCCCGCACGCCGGGATGCTATATTGGCCTCCGCGCGGCGAGCATCGCTTCCGGAGGTCTGCTGGCTATGGGACTGCAGGTGGGTATCCTGGGTGGAACTTTCGACCCTGTCCACTACGGGCACCTGGCGATCGCGGAAGAGGCACGGGTCTGCATCCCGCTGGATATCGTACTGTTCGTCCCGGCCCGCATCCAGCCTCTGCGCCAGGACGAGCGGATTTCCCCCCCCGAGGATCGTGCCGCGATGCTCGAGCGGGCCATCCTGGGAAATCCCGCGTTCCGCCTGAGCCGCGTCGAGTTCGAGCGCCCTGGCCCCTCCTACACCGTCGATACCCTCTCTCGACTCCGTGACCAGTACCCGCGAGGCACCGAATTCTACTTCATCGCCGGGAGCGACGCTTTCGCAGAACTGCCCCGGTGGAAAGAGCCGGAGCGTCTCCTCACCCTCTGTCGCTTTGTCGTCTTTCCGCGGCCCGGACACGAAGGGGACGTACGGGAACTCTTCCTGCAGTTTCCAGGGTTACGGCAGCGGACGATCTTTCTGGAAGGACCCCGGCTGGAGATCTCCGGAAGCGAGATCCGCCGGCGTGTACGCCAGGGCCGCCCTATCCGTTACCTGGTCCCGGACGCCGTCGAGGAATACATCCGCTCCCACCGGCTCTATATCGACTCCGATTGACCTACCGCTTCCCGGATGCGCTCCCCGAAGGCGCGGCCAAACGCCACCGCCCGCGCCCGTTCCTCCACCGAAGGTCGCCACGCCAGCGCCAAGCCCTCTTGGACCACCTGGATGCCCGCTTCCTGAAGCGCCCGCTCCATCAAGGGCACCGCGCCGCCTCCCCACCCGTGTGAGCCGAACGCCACGCCGATCTTGTTCACCGGCTTCAGGCCTACCAGGTCCTCCAGAAGCGCCGCGATGTTGAGAAGCGGCCGGCGGTTGTGCGTGGCGGATCCCACGGCGATTCCCTTCGCCTCCAGCAGCTCTCCCACGACCGTCGTGTGGTCCGTCTGGGGCACCGCAAAGAGCCGCACCTCAACGCCGCTTTCCTGGATCCCTTCCGCAATCGCATGCGCCAGGCGGGCCGTGCTCCCCCACATCGTCTCGTACACCACCACTGCGCGCGGTTTCGCCTCCCCCCGCGCCCAGCGCAGGTACTGCTCCACGATCTGCCCGGCCTCTTTACGCCAGATCAGCCCGTGGCTGGGGGCGATGGTCTCGATCGCCAGCCCCAGCCGGGTCACTTCCTCGATCTTGCGCACGATGAGCGCGCTGAACGGCGTGAGGATGTTGGCGAAATAGTTGCGCGCTTCCTCCCACAGCACCGCCGGATCCACTTCATCGGCGAAACGATAGCCCGAGGCCAGGTGTTGCCCAAAGGCATCGTTCGGCAACAGGAGCCGTTCCTCGGGGATGTAGGTGAACATCGAATCCGGCCAGTGGAGCATCGGCGCCTCGAGAAAGGTCAGCGTCTTTCGCCCAAGGGAGATCGTGTCGCCCGTGCCCACGACCCGGTGTTGCCACCCGTCGCCCAGATACTTGCCCAGCGACTCGCTGGCGCGCTTGCTGTGCACGAGGACAGCGTTCGGCGCGCGCGCCAGCACTGCCGGGATCGCTCCGGAATGGTCCAGTTCGCCATGGTTCGCCACCAGGTAATCGATGCGCGACGGGTCGACAACCTCCGCGATGCGAAGGAGCATCTCCTCCTCGAAGCCGGGCAGCACCGTGTCCACGAGCGCCACCCGCTCGTCGACCACCAGGTAGGCATTGTAAGAAGTGCCCCGGTGCGTGTGATAGGTGTAGCCGTGAAAATGGCGCACTTCCCAGTCCACGGCACCAACCCAGTAAACCCCATCGGCGATCGGGACAGCCATAGGAATCCCCCCTCCTCTGGGTAACAAGCCTATTGCAGGTAATCGAGCGGATCGGTATAGGCTCCCTGGTAGAGGACCTCGAAGTGAAGGTGCGGGCCCGTGCACTTGCCGGTGCAGCCGATATAGCCTATAAGCTGACCCCGCTCCACCCACTGGCCAGGGCTCACGTCGGGCTGCTGGGCCATATGGCCGTAGCGCGTGACCCATCCCTCCCCATGGTCGATCTCGACCATATAGCCGAGCGTCCCCCGCCACCCGGCATAGGTGACGGTACCGGCCGCCGCCGAGTAGATGGGCGTGCCCCACGAGGTCGCGATGTCCAGCCCCGTGTGCCAGCGCGAACCGGTCCAACCGAAACGCTCCGTGATGCGGCCGATGACCGGCCACGAGAAGCGCTCGCCACCGGGAAGCGCCGCATACGGGGGCGCCGTCAGGCGTACGTAGGCAGGGCGTCCTTTGGCGGTCACCGCCGGACGAGGGATCGGCTTCGAAGCCCCCGGGACAAAGATCTTCTGGCCAACCTGAAGGGTATACGGCTCCTTCAGGTTGTTCGGGGCATACGCGATCATGTTTCCCTTCCGTACGCCGTATTTCTCGGCGATGCTGTCCAGCGTCTCCCCTTCTTTCACCTCGTGGATCAGCCCGTCTACCGGCGGGATCTTCAGCTCCTGCCCTACGGAAAGCAGATCGGCGCTCTTCAGTTCGTTGAACCAGTAGATCGTTTCTATCCCCAGCCCGAAGCGTTCCGCGATCGCGCTCAGGTTATCCCCGGGCTGCACCGTGTAGACGATCACCTCCTTGCGCGCCGAGGCGACCGCCTGCTCGTCGATCGTGATCGCCTCGGCCGACGGGCGAAGGCGCTGGATGACCACCGGAACCGCGGGAACGCTCGCGTAGACAACCGATAGGTCCTGCGCTTCCCTTCCGATCCGCTGCCAGGCCAGCGCGATCCCGCCCTGGTTGCTCTCCACAGGCTGGGCAAAAGCGCCCCGGAACCCCCCTCCCACAAGCAGCAACCCAAGCAGCGCCAGGAGGCCCAGGTGTGCCGGGAGCCGTCGGCAGGTATACAACCACCGCCCGGAAAGTGCCGGCCGGCGCTGCGGGCGAACACGACGTACGATATGTATCAGCCACTCAGCGGCAACCGAAAACCAGGCCAGCCAACGGCGGGGTCGGATCGGAGCGGGTAGGCCGCTGACCTGTTCCAGCGAGGACCGGGCTTCCCAAACGGCCTCCTGGAGACGGGCCCGGGCGGAGAGGCGGAAGATCGGCCGGATCCCCTCGGAGCCGCTTTTCCAGGGCGATGATGATGGCATCCACAGGCTCCTTACAGGGCCTTTGTTACTGCTAACATACTACACCGCGCGCCCTTTGTCAAGTCGGCGGGGTTACGCCACCGCGGGCGGAACCCCGCACGAACCGCTTCCTAGCGGAAGAATCGCTACAGCGAAGCCGCCAGGACCTCGGCCACGTCGTAAACGCCGATCTGTTCTTCCAGTCCTTTCACTTTGGCCGCGTCGTCCAGCATGCTGAGGCAGTACGGGCAGGACACAGCAAGCGCAGCGGCTCCGGTCGCCTCGAGATCCCGCAGCCGCACCTGGTTCACCCGCTTGTCCGGCTCTTCCTCCATCCACATCTTGCCCCCGCCCCCGCCACAGCAGCGTGCCTGGCGGCCGCGATGGGCCGGCTCCACGAGCTCCAGCCCGGGGATCCGGCGCAGCAAGCTCCTCGGCTCCTTCACGACCCCGTTGTAGCGGGCCAGGTAGCACGGGTCGTGATACGCGGTGGAACCTTTTTCCCAGACACGGCCCGGTTGCAACCGGCCTTCTTCCACCAGCCGGAGCAGGTACACGCTGTGGTGCTCCACCGGGAAAACGCCCCCGAACTGCGGGTACTCGTTCTTGAGCGTATTGTACCCGTGGGGGCACGCGGTCACGATCGTCCGGAAGCGGTACGATTTCAACGTCTCGATGTTCGCCTGAGCGAGCGTCTGGAAGAGGTACTCCTCGCCCGCGCGTCGCGCCCAGTCGCCACAGCACTGCTCCTCATCCCCCAGCACGGCGAACGAGACGCCAGCGCGCCGCAGCAGTGTGGCAAGCGTACGCACGACCTTCTGGTTTCGCGGATCGTAGGCCCCGGCACAGCCAACCCACAGCAGCACCTCGGCTTCGCCCACTTGCGCCATCGTCGGCACGTCCAGCCCTTCGGCCCACTGCATCCGGCCGCCCCGCTGTCCGTAGGGGTTCCCTGCGCGCTGTGTCTTGTCCAGCGCCGAGCGGAGCGACCCGGGAATCTGACCCGTACAGAGCGAGAGGTACCGCCGCAGCTCCACGATCGTGCCGATGTGGTCGATCAGTACCGGGCAACGCTCCATACAGGCCATACACGTCGTGCACGACCAGAGGCTCTCTTCGGAGATCACGCCCCCGGCGAGCTCGATGTCCTCGCGGTCGAAATGCCGGCCTCTGGCCCCCACGAGCGGCATCCGGCCGCGCTGCAACATGTAGGCGTCCAGGTCCAGGATCACCTGCCGCGGGGAAAGGGGCTGGCCGGCCAGGTAGGCAGGACAGACGTCCTGGCAGCGGCCGCAGCGGGTGCACGACTCATAGTCGAGCAGCCGTTTCTGGGGCAAGTGAGCAAGCTCCGCCGCTCCCAGCACCTCGCAATGTTCCAGGTCCGCGATGGGGGGAAGAGCTGCCTGGGTTTCCAGCGAGGCGAAGAAGGCATTCAGCGGGTTGGTGACGAGATGGAAGAGGCGGGTGTAGGGGATCAGTCCGATGAAGCCCAGCGCCATGAGAGCGTGCACCCACCACAGGATACGGTGGGCGACCTGCGCACCCGGCCCGGTGGCCCCTATCGCGGAAAAGAGGCCAGCCAGGGCATAGCCCACAAACGACGAACTTCCCCACGGCGGCTGCTGCACGGCGAGCCTCAGCCCCTCCAGCACGTAGCCACCGATGCCCAGGAAAAGGAGCAGGAGGAGCACAAGCAGGTCGTCGGGGCGGTTCTCCAGGCGGGCCGGCCGGACGATGTACCGGCGCACCATCGCGAGCACCACGCCAAACAGGAAGAAAAGGCCCATCAGGTCGAGGATGGCTTCTACCCCGAGGTAGAAGGGCCCCCGCATGTAGTGCAGGCGGAAAAGCGGGCCCACGACGTCGTCGTTGAAGAAGATAAGGGCCGTACCCAGAAAGAGCACCAGGAAGCCGAAAAAGAGCGTGAGGTGCATCAGGCCCGGGTAGGCCTCGTTGGCCACCTTCACCTGCCCCTTGGCGTATACGATCACGTTCCACAGCCGCCGTCCGAAGCGGTCACACCTCAGTGGGGGTTGGCCCTGTTTCCAGAGGGAGATGCGACGGTACAGCCCGTAGCCGAAAAAGGCGAGCGCCACCGCCAGCCCGATGTAGAGCAGGATCTGGGTCCAGGGCTGGGGCATATTCCAGAACGACTCGCGTACCGGTTCCATCGGGGGGTTTCCTCCTTGAAGCCCCTACTTGCCCAGCCTCTCCTTCAGTGCCTTCGTCAACGCAGGGACGATGACCTTCAGATCGCCCACGACCCCGTAGTCGGCAAGCTGGAAGATCGGTGCCTCCGGGTCCTTGTTGATCGCCACGATGTAGCGGGAACCCCGCATCCCAGCGACATGCTGGATCGCCCCAGAGATACCGCAGGCGATGTAGAGGTCAGGACGCACGGTGACGCCGGTCTGCCCCACCTGGTGCGGATACGAGATCCACCCCTGGTCCACTGCCGAGCGAGAAGCCCCCACCGCGCCGCCGAGCAGGTCGGCCAGTTCCTGGAGCGGCTGGAAGCCCTCGGCGCTGCCCACACCGCGCCCGCCGGCCACGATCACCTTCGCCTCGGTGAGGTTCACGCCCCCCTCCTCCCGCAGCACCTCGAGCACGCGGGTGGGGATCGCCTCCTCCGGTAGCGCCGCAGGCACGGCGACCACTTCGCCGCTGCGCGAGGGGTCGGGAAGGGCAGGCTCGAAGACACGCGGGCGAACGGTTACCACCTGAGGACGCTGCGTGGGAATAGCGACCGTGGCAAGCACGTTCCCGCCCATCGCGGGGCGGGTCGCGCGCAGCACCCGCTGTTCCACGTCCAGCTCCAGTGCGGTGCAATCGGCGGCCACCCCGGTCTCCAGTTCAGCCGCCACCATCGCAGCAAGGTCGCGGCCGCGTGTGGTTGCGCCCAGGAGGAGGATCTCCGGCCGATGTTGGCGGATCAACCCTACGAGCAGGGCAGCCACCGCTTCCGCGCGAAACGAGGCGAATGTGGGGTCGTCCGCCAGGTAGACGGTGTCCGCACCGCGCGCCACCGCTTCCCGGGCGAGCCCCTCGACACCGCTGCCGCTGACCACGGCTGAAAGCGACACACCCAGGGCATCGGCCAGGCGCCGTCCCTGCCCGAGCAACTCCCAGGAAACGGCGTGCGCCACCCCGCCTTCCTGCTCCACCCAGACCCAGACGCCGCGCCAGGTTGTGGGATCGTGTGGTTGAAGCACCATCGCGACCTCCTCTCAGAGGATCTTGAGCCCGAGCA
>JBDOIE010000194.1:0-31287 GCA_041082245.1 Chloroflexia bacterium | reverse complement strand
GGATGGAGATGGTGATGCCTGGGGACAATGTGAACATGGAGGTGGAGTTGATCGAGCCGGTAGCGATCGAGGAGGGGCTGCGGTTTGCCATCCGTGAGGGTGGCAAGACGGTCGGTGCCGGCGTCGTGACCAAGTTGCTGGAGTAGGTGGCCGGCGGCAACCATCCGCCGAGGAGGCTTAGAGTGGCCAAACAGAAGATCCGTATCCGCTTGAAGGCCTACGATCATCATATCCTCGACGAGTCCGCCCGTCAGATCGTCGAGACGGCGGAACACACCGGCGCCAAGGTGGCCGGTCCGGTGCCGCTTCCCACCAAGATCGAACGGTACTGCGTGATACGGTCGCCGTTCATCGACAAGGATTCGCAGGAACATTTCGAGATGCGCACGCACAAGCGCCTGATCGACATCGTGGATCCGACTCCTCAGACGATCAACGCGCTGATGCGCCTGAGCCTGCCGGCCGGTGTGGATATCGAGATCAAGATCTGAAAGGCTGGCAACAAGTGGGTGAGCCATGATCACTGAAATCCTTGGTCGGAAAGTCGGGATGACGCAGGTCTTTGACGCCAGTGGAGAGGTGGTGCCGGTCACCATCATCCAGGCGGGGCCCTGCATCGTCACCCAGATCAAGACCCCGGAGCGGGACGGTTACGCGGCCGTACAGCTCGGCTATGAAGAGGTGGAGCGGAAACGGCTGAACAAGCCGCTTCTGGGCCACCTGAAGGGCCTGCCCCCTCTGCGCATCCTGCGCGAGGTGCGGGTAGACGACCCTTCCGCCTATCAGGTCGGGCAGAAGGTGGACGTAAGCGTCTTCCGCGTCGGGGATTATGTGGACGTGATCGGTACGTCGAAGGGTCGGGGCTTTGCGGGCGTGATGAAGCGCCACGGCTTTCGGGGTGGGCCCCGTACCCATGGCCAGAGCGACCGCGCGCGGGCTCCGGGTGGCATCAGCGCTTCGACCTATCCCGGACGGGTCCCGAAGGGAAAGCGCATGGCGGGCCACATGGGCGGACGCCGTGTGACCGTCCTGGGGCTGCGGGTCGTCGAGGTAGATCCCGAGCGGAACTTGCTCCTGGTGCGCGGGAGCGTCCCGGGGAGCAACGGCGGCCTGCTGCAGGTGCGCAAGTCGATCAAGCGCCGCAAGAAGTGAGGGGAACCATGGCGGAAACGGAACCCGTCGGAACAACAGGGGCGCTTCAGACCCCGGTCTACAATATGGCCGGCGAGCAGGTCGGCTCGGTGGAGTTGGATGCCGCGATCTTTGGCATCGAGCCGAACCTCGCCGTGATGCACCAGGCGCTGCAGCGCCAGCTGGCGAACGCCCGTCTGGGGACCCACCAGACGAAGACGCGGGGCGAAGTCAGCGGTGGCGGCCGGAAGATGTGGCGGCAGAAGGGCACCGGCCGGGCCCGCCAGGGGAGCCGCCGCGCTCCCCACTGGCGCGGGGGCGGTACGGTCTTTGGACCGCATCCCCGGGATTACCGGCAGGATATGCCGCGAAAGATGCGGCGGCTCGCCGTGCGCTCGGCCCTTTCCATCAAGCGTGCAGAAGACCAGATCGTCCTCCTGGACGAACTGCGGCTTGAAGAGACGCGCACCAAGGCAATGGTCGAGCTGCTGCGCCGGCTGAACCTGGAGGGGACAAAGACGTTGGTTGTCCTTCCGGAGAAGGACGAGCGCATCCAGCGCTCGGCGCGGAACATCCCCGGGGTCAAGACGCTCCTGGCGCCGTATCTGAATGTGGCCGATCTTCTGGACTATGACAAGCTGCTCATGCCGGTCAGCAGCCTGAGCGTGATCGGACGCATCCTGGGGCCACAGGAGGGGTGAGATGAATCTCTACGAGGTGATTCGGCGGCCCATCCTGACCGAGAAGAACACCCGCCTGATGGAAGAAGCCAACCAGTACACCTTCGAGGTGGCCCGGGACGCGAACAAGGTCCAGATCCGTCAGGCTGTGGAGACCATCTTTGGCGTGCGCGTGCTGGCGGTGCGCGTATCGATCGTCCCGGGGAAGCCCCGTCGTCGGCGCCGTACCGTCGGCTCGAGCAAGCCCTGGAAAAAAGCCATCGTGACTCTGGCTCCGGGCGATCGGATCGACATTTTCCAGGGCGCCTAGCGGACCGGGCAGGAGAGGAACCATGGGGATCAAGAAGTACAAGCCAACATCGCCGGGCCGTCGCTGGATGACGGGCTCCACGTTCGAAGAGTTGACGCCCAAGGAACCCGAAAAATCCTTGCTCCGGCCGCGGAAGCAGAAGGCCGGCCGGAACAACCAGGGCCGGATCACGGTGCGCCACCGGGGCGGCGGGGCCAAGCGGCTGTACCGGGTGGTCGATTTCCGCCGCGAAAAGTACGGCGTCCCGGCACGGGTCATGGCCATCGAGTACGACCCGGGGCGGTCGGCACGCCTGGCGTTGCTCCAGTACGCGGACGGCGAAAAACGCTACATTCTGGCCCCTGAGGGCCTGCGGGTAGGAGATACGATCCTTTCCAGCCGGGAAGCGCTCGAAGTCCGCGTCGGCAACGCGATGCCGCTGCGCTACATCCCCCTGGGCACCCAGGTGCACAACCTGGAGCTGCACCAGGGCAAGGGAGGGCAGCTCGTGCGCGCAGCGGGGACAGCCGCCCAGGTCTTGGCCAAAGAGGGCAATTATGCACATATCCGTATGCCCTCCGGCGAGGTCCGGCTGATCCATCTGGACTGCATGGCGACCGTGGGCGTCGTCGGCAATGCCGAGCATTCGCTGATCAAGCTGGGCAAGGCAGGTCGGAAGCGTTACCTCGGCCGCCGACCGGAGGTGCGCGGGTCGGCGATGACGCCCCGGGACCACCCGCACGGCGGCGGCGAGGGTAAGGCGCCCGTGGGTATGCCTGGGCCGAAGAGCCCCTGGGGCAAGCCCACCCTGGGCTATCGGACGCGGCGCAACAAGCGTACGGATCGCTTCATCGTGCGCCGGCGCGGCAAGCAGCGCACCGGGTGAGTACGGAGGTAAAGGGGCATGTCGCGTTCACAGAAGAAAGGGCCGTATGTCGACCCCCGCTTGCTCAAGCGGATCGAAGAGATGAACCAGACGGGCGAGCGGCGCGTCATCCGCACCTGGTCGCGCGATTCCGTCATCTTTCCGCAGATGGTCGGGCATACGATCGCGGTCCACGACGGCCGGCGCCACGTGCCGATCTACATCACCGAGAATATGGTGGGCCACCGTCTGGGCGAGTTCGCTCCGACCCGTATTTTCCGCAGCCACGGCGGCAAGAAGGCCCGCATGGCTCGCCTGAAGAAGTAGATCGGCAACAAGGAGCTGGGCCCATGGAAGTGCGAGCGGTTAAGCGTTTTGTTCGGATGTCGCCGTATAAGGTGCGCCAGGTGGTCGATCTGGTGCGGGGACGGCAGGTGGACGATGCGCTCTCCGTCCTGCGCCTCACCCCGCGCGAGGCTGCGCGCTATGTCGCTCAAGTGCTGGAATCGGCGGTCGCCAACGCGGAGAACAACTATATGCTCTCCCGCGAGGACCTCTACGTGGCCGCGATCTATGCCGACACCGGACCCACCCTGAAGCGCTACCGGGCACGGGCGCGTGGGCGTGCGGACCGGATTCGAAAGCGCACCTGCCACATCACAGTGGTCGTGGACGAGTACGAGGGATCGATCGCCTCGGCCTGAGGTGGCGCAGTTGCGCAAGGAGGGCGTGTTGGGACGGAAAGTTCATCCGATCGGTTTTCGACTGGGCATCGTGACCGACTGGCAATCCCGCTGGTTTGCCGAGCGGAACTACACGGAGCTGCTGCATGAAGACCTGGAGCTCCGGGAGTTGATCCGCGAACGGTTGAAAGGGGCAGCGGTCTCGCGCATCGAGATCCAGCGCTCGGCGAACCAGGTCGACGTCACCGTGCACACGGCCAAGCCGGGGATCGTGATCGGCAAGCGGGGTGCCAGCGTCGATGCCCTGCGTAAGGAACTGGAAGACCGCACGGGCAAGAAAGTGCGGCTGAACATCGAGGAGATCCGCCAGCCGGAGCTGGACGCCTACTTGTGCGCGGAGAGCATCGCGGAGCAGCTGAGCAAGCGTGTTTCCTACCGGCGGGCCATGAAGCAGGTCGCAGCCCGGGCGATGCGTCTCGGTGCCAAAGGGGTAAAGATCCGCTGCAGCGGCCGCCTGGCCGGGGCGGAGATGGCACGTTCCGTGGTCGAGATGCGCGGGCGTGTGCCGCTGCAGACGATCCGCGCCGATATCGACTACGCGATGGTGCACGCCCATACGATTTACGGACGGATCGGCGTCAAGGTCTGGATCTACAAGGGCGACGTGCTGGAGAAGAAAGAGGAAACCGCCCAGACGTCCGGCGCGTAAGGACCGCGGCGCCGCGTGCAGGAGTTTGAGCCATGTTGATGCCGAAGAGGACCAAGTACCGCAAGATGCAGCGCGGCCGCCTCAAGGGACGGGCCACGCGGGGCGCGACGGTGGCCTTTGGGGAGTACGGGCTCCAGGCGCTCGAGCCTGTTTGGATCACCGGCCGCCAGATCGAGGCGGCGCGCCGAGCGATCACGCGCTATATCCGACGTGGCGGCAAGGTCTGGATCCGCATCTTTCCCGACAAGCCGCTGACCCGCAAGCCGGCCGAAACCCGTATGGGCGGCGGCAAAGGCGCCCCGGACCAGTGGGTGGCGGTGGTCAAGCCCGGGCGCATCCTCTTCGAGGTCGCCGGGGTCTCGCGTGAGGTTGCCGAGGAAGCGATGCGGCTGGCTTCGCACAAACTGCCCATCCGCACCCGCTTTGTGGCCCGCGAGGATTTGGCCTAGCGGCCGAACGCGGATCGGGACGAACTGGAGGCACCATGAAAAGCAGTGAGCTGAGAGAGCTGACCGACGCCGAGATCCAGCAGAAGATCGAGGAAGCGCACCAGGAGCTGTTCAACCTGCGCTTCCAGCTCGCCATCGGTCGGCTGAAGAACTACAAGCGCATCATGCAGGTGCGCCGGGACATCGCTCGCTTGAAGACGGAACAGCGCCGGCGCCAGCTGGCCGCGGCGGCGAAACGCGCGCAGGAGGCTTGAGATGGGTATGGGACGCAAGACGATGGTCGGACGGGTGGTGAGCAACCGGATGCAGAAGACCGTCGTCGTCGAGGTCGAGTACCTCCGGCGTCATCCGCTGTACCACAAGGTGCTGCGGATCCGGCGACGTTTCATGGCGCACGACGAGAAGAACAGCTGCCGCGAAGGAGATCGGGTACGTATCGTCGAAACCCGTCCGCTGAGCCGCCACAAGCGATGGCGGGTCGCCGAGATCCTGGAGCGCGCAGGCTAGGCGGCGATGGGGAAAACGAGGAGGTTGTCGTGATCCAGCCTATGTCGCGGTTGAAGGTGGCCGACAACACCGGAGCCAAAGAGATCATGTGCATCCGTGTGCTCGGCGGGTCGAACCGGCGCTACGCGACCATCGGGGACGTCATCGTGGCGACCGTCAAGCAGGCAACCCCCGACGGATCGGTCAAGCGGAGCGAAGTCGTGCGCGCGGTGATCGTACGCACGGCACGGAACTATCGCCGCGCCGACGGCTCCTACATCCGGTTCGATGAGAACGCGGCGGTGCTGATCACCCCGCAGGGAAACCCGCGCGGCACGCGCATCTTCGGCCCGGTTGCCCGGGAATTGCGCGACCGCTTCATGAAGATCGTTTCTCTGGCCCCGGAGGTCTACTAGTGCTCGGGGCAGAGGAGGGATGCACGATGAAGATTCGCCGAGGCGACCTGGTTGCCGTGATCGCCGGCAAGGACCGCGGGAAGCGGGGCAGGGTGAAGCGCGTCCTGCCGCGCGAAGAGCGGGTCGTTGTCGAAGGGGTCAACTTTGTCAAGCGACACCGCCGGCCGCGGGGACAGATGGACCAGGGCGGGATCGTCGAGTTCGAGGCGCCCATCCATATCTCGAATGTCATGTTGGTCTGCCCGCACTGCAAGAAAGCGACCCGCGTCGGCTACGACTTCTTGCCCGAAGGGGGCAAGGTACGCGTCTGCCGCTCCTGCGGCGAGGCGCTGGACTGAGCAGGGAGGCGCCACGATGGCCCGTTTGCTGGACTATTACCGCCGGGAAGTGGTCCCGGCGTTGATGAAGGAATTCGGGTACCGGAACATCATGCAGGTGCCCAAGCTCCACAAGATCGTGGTGAACATCGGCGTGGGGGAAGCGATCCAGAACGCCCGAGCGCTGGATGCGGCTGTCCAGGACCTGCGCCTGATCACAGGCCAGCAGCCGGTGGTTCGACGCGCACGCCGCTCCATCGCGGCCTTTAAGCTGCGTGCCGGTATGCCCGTAGGGGTCTGCGTGACACTGCGGGGCCGGCGGATGTACGAGTTTCTGGACCGGCTGTTGAACCTCGCGTTGCCCCGGATCCGGGACTTCCGTGGGTTGTCCTCCCGGTCGTTCGATGGTCGCGGGAATTACTCGATTGGGCTGCGCGAGCAGCTGATCTTCCCGGAAATCAACTTTGACGAGATCGACAAGGTGCGGGGCCTGGAGGTGACCATCATTACCACCGCCCGGACCGACGAGGAGGGAAAAGCTCTGCTGGCCCGGCTCGGGTTTCCCTTCCGCGACTAGGCCGGCCGAAAAGGAGGAGGTTCCCTTGGCACGGAAAGCGTTGATCGTAAAGGCCCAACGGCCACAGAAATACCGCGTCCGGCAATACCATCGCTGCCGCATCTGCGGAAGGCCGCGCGGATACATCCGCAAGTTCGGGCTCTGCCGTATCTGCTTCCGGGAGAAGGCATCCCAGGGGTTGCTGCCCGGGGTCAAGAAGGCCAGCTGGTAGCACAGACCGCGGACGGACGCGGTCCATCGACGGACGCGGTCCGTCGACGGACGCGGTCCGTCGCTCAGGAGGATGTAAGGTGACCTTGACCGATCCGATCGCCGATATGTTGACCCGCATCCGCAACGCGTTGATGGCGCGCAAGGAGGATACGCTGGTGCCTGCTTCGCGCCTGGCCGAGGAGATCGCGCGCATCCTGCGCGACGAAGGCTTCATCCACGGCTACGAGCTGGTCGTGGAAGGCCCCCATCGGTACCTGCGGATCATCCTGAAGTACACCGAAACCGGGCGGCCGGTGTTGACGGGCCTGAAGCGGATCAGCACTCCTGGCCGGCGCATCTACGTGCGGAAGCAGGATATCCCGCGGGTAAAGGGTGGACTGGGCTTTGCCATCCTTTCCACTTCTCGCGGGGTCATGACCGGAGAAGACGCTTTGCGCGCCGGGGTCGGCGGTGAGGTGATCTGTTACGTTTGGTAGGATCCGCTGTGCCGCCCCTGGTGCGGCGGAGGAGGAGTTGCGGTGTCGCGCATTGGTAAGAAGCCGATTCCCATCCCCCCGGGTGTGCAGGTACAGATCGGGGCGGGTGAGGTGGTGGTGAGCGGACCGAAAGGGACACTGCGTCAGCCGCTCCTTCCAGGGATCGAGGTGTCCCTGGAGGATGGGCAGGTGCTCGTACGGCGGCAGTCCGACGCAAAGCCGCATCGGGAGCGGCACGGCCTGATGCGTACGCTCATCGCGAACATGATCACGGGGGTGACCGCGGGGTACCGGAAGGAACTCCAGATCGTCGGTGTGGGGTACCGCGCGGAAATGGACGGGCGCGACCTCGTACTGACGTTGGGATTCTCCCACCCGGTCCGCGTCGTGCCGCCGGAGGGGATTTCGTTCGAGGTCGGAGGCCGGAACGACCTGATCGCGGTCAGCGGCATCGACAAGGTGCTGGTTGGCCAGGTGGCAGCGAACATCCGCGCCCTGCGCAAGCCGGAGCCCTACAAGGGCAAGGGGATCCGGTACGTGGGCGAGGTGGTGCGCCACAAGGCCGGCAAGGCCGGCAAAGGATAACACCGCGCCTGCGGCGGCCTTGTGGACACTTTGACGGGACGTCGATTCAGGAGTGCGACGCATGATCAAGTTGACGACATCCAAGCAGCGCCATAAGAAGCGTCACCAGCGCGTACGGGTCCGCATCTCGGGTACACCGGAGAGGCCGCGGCTGAACGTCTTCCGCAGCCTGAACCACATCTACGCGCAGGTGATCGACGATACGGTAGGACATACGCTAGCGGCTGCCTCCAGCCTGGAGCCGGCGCTGCGCGACCTGCAGGGGACCAAGACCGAGATCGCCCGCCAGGTGGGCCGATTGGTCGGGGAGCGGGCGCTGGCCCGTGGCATCCGGCGTGTGGTGTTCGATCGCGGCGGTTACGATTACCACGGCCGGGTCAAAGCGCTGGCGGAAGGCGCACGCGAGGCCGGCCTGGAGTTCTAGACGTACCGCGAACTGCGGGACGTGGCCGATAGCGAGGAGGAACCGTGGCGAAGGCGACAGTGGATCCGAACGAGCTGGAATTGGAAGAGCGGGTGATCGAGATCAACCGCGTGGCGAAGGTGCAGAAGGGCGGCCGACGGATGGCCTTCCGGACAGTGGTCGTGGTCGGCGATAAACAGGGTCACGTCGGCGTGGGGGTCGCCAAGGCAAACGAGGTGCCCGAGGCGATCCGCAAAGGCGTGGAACAGGCCAAGCGCAACCTGATCCGGGTGCCGATCGTGGGGACCACGATCCCGCACGAGATCGTCCAGAGCTTCAAAGTGGCCAAAGTGCTGCTCAAGCCCGCGGCGCCCGGTACCGGCGTGATCGCCTGTAGCGCCGTCCGCGCTGTGGTGGAGCTTGCGGGGATCAAGGACATCCTGACCAAGTCGCTGGGGAACAGCAACCCGGTCAACCTTTGCCGTGCCACCCTCTACGCCCTCGATAACCTGACCTCCGTGGAGGAGGAAGCGGCACGGCGGGGGAAGACGGTGGAATACCTCTTGCGTCGGCGGATGCGACCGAGCCGCCGGCGGAAGGAGGCACGCTGATGGCAGCCGAACAGATGCCAGCACAGGGAAGAAAACTGCGCATCACCTGGGTGCGGAGCGCGATCGGCAACAGCCGCGACCAGAGGGCCACGATCCGTGCGCTCGGCCTGCATCGGCTCAACGAGAGCGTCATCCACGACGATACACCGACCATCCGCGGCATGGTCTACAAAGTCCGGCACCTGGTGCGGGTGGAGGAGGTGGAAGCGTGAAGCAACATGAACTGCGTCCCCCCGAAGGGGCGAAGAAAGATCGGAAGCGGGTAGGCCGCGGAACCGGATCGGGCCACGGCAAGACTTCGGGCCGCGGGATGTCCGGGCAGCGCTCCCGTTCCAATCACGGCATCCGGCCGTATTTCGAAGGTGGCCAGCTGCCGCTCGTGCGACGTCTACCCAAGAAGCGCGGCTTTACGAACATCTTCCGCATCCCTTACCGGGTGGTCAACGTCGGGCGGCTGGCAGAACTGTTCCAGCCCGGGGAAACGGTGACCCCGCGCCTTCTGGTGCAGCGTGGCGTGGTGCGCAACCTGAAGTTCCCGGTGAAGGTGCTCGGCGAGGGCGATATTGCGCAGCCGTTGCACATCTACGCACACGCATTTTCCGAGAGTGCGCGCAGCAAGGTGCTGGCGGCCGGCGGCAGCTGTACCCTGCTCGACCCGGAAGTCTTTGACGTGCCCGAGACACAGGCGCAGGAGGCCTGAGGCCGTGTCGGAGAACCGGGCGCACACCGTGTAGGCAAGACGGAGAGCGGCGATGCTCAAGGCAATGGTCACAGCTTTCAAGATACCGGACCTGCGGCGGAAGATCCTCTTTACGCTCGCCATGCTGGTCGTCTTCCGGTTGATCTCGCACATTCCGGTCCCGCTGATCAACGCCCAGTTCGTGGGCAAGATCGTGCAGCAGAACGCTATCCTCGGGATGCTGGACCTCTTTTCCGGTGGTGCGCTGGTCGAGTTCTCGGTCGCGGCAATGGGCGTATATCCTTACATCACCGCGTCGATCGTGATGCAGCTGCTGGTGCCGATCATCCCCGCCCTGGAGCGGCTATCGAAGGAAGGGGAGATCGGGCAGCAGAAGATCAACCGCTGGACCTACTGGCTGACGATCCCGCTGGCCGGCCTGCAGGCCTATGGCCAGGTCGCCCTGCTCGCGCGGAGCAGCGCGGCCGGTAGCCCGATCCTGCGCATCGACAAGTTTACGCTGTTCGACCCGCAGTACATCTTGCCCACCTTGACCATCCTCTCGTCGATGATCGCCGGGACGATGGTCTTGATCTGGATCGGCGACCTGATCACGGAGCAGGGCATCGGCAACGGCCTTTCGATCATCATCTTCGGGGGGATTGTCTCGCGTCTGCCGACGATGGTCGGGCGCCTGGCCCAGGGCGGTCAGACCGCGATGGGCTGGGTCGGGGTCGGCCTGTTCCTGGTGATCGGCCTGCTCACGATCGTGGCCATCGTGCTGGTCCAGGAGGGCAAGCGTGAACTGCGGGTGCAGTACTCCCGGCGGGTGCGCGGGACCAAACTCTACGGGGGAGGCTCCACGACGCTCCCGTTACGGGTGAACATGGCAGGCATGATCCCGCTCATCTTTGCCCAGAGTTTTATGATCTTCCCTGGTACAGTGGCCTCTTACCTGGCTCCAGCAAGCGGGGTGGCGCCACGTACCTGGGTGCAGCGGGTGGCGCAGTGGGTGGTGACGTACTTTAACGCGACGCACTACTTCTACTGGATCCTGCTGTTCATCCTGGTGGTGTTCTTTACCTACTTCTATACGATCATCGTCTTCAGCCAGACGAACATCGCCGAGAACTTGAAGAAGAGCGGTGGATTCATTCCCGGATACCGTCCGGGGGAGCAGACGGAACGCCTCCTCACCGGGATCGTGAACCGCATTACGCTGGTGGGGGCGTTGTTCCTGGGTGTGGTGGCCGTCCTGCCCTTCATCGTGCAGAAGGTCAGCGGACTGCAGGGGCAGGGGCTGCAGCTGAGCGCGACGGCGCTCCTCATCGTGGTCGGCGTCGCCGTGGACACGATGAAGCAGCTCGAGGCGCAGCTCCTGATCCGGCGCTACGAAGGGTTCCTGTAGTCGAGGCAGGCGGCCGATGGTCGTGGTGCTGATGGGCCCGCCGGGGGCGGGCAAAGGAACACAGGCAGCCGCTCTCGCCGGCCGGTTTGGGGTGGCCCACGTGGCGAGCGGCGACCTGTTCCGGGAGGCGATCGCGGCGGATACGCCGCTCGGGCGGGAAGCCCGGGCATACATAGAGCGCGGAGAACTGGTACCGGACGAGATCGTGGTCCGGATGGTGCTCGAGCGATTGAGCCGGCCCGATTGCGCGCGCGGGGTCATCCTGGATGGGTTCCCGCGCACGATCGGGCAGGCCGAGGCACTGGACCGGGCGCTCGAGGCGCAGGGTAAGCGCGTCGACACGGTCATCGAGCTCGTTGTGCCGGATACGGTGATCCTGGAACGCCTTACCGGCCGGCGGGTCTGCAGGAATTGTCAGGCACCTTACCATATCCGTTTCAACCCGCCTGCCCGTGACGGAATCTGCGACCGTTGCGGCGGGCCCCTCGAACAGCGCGAGGACGACCGCGAGGAAACGGTACGCCGCCGGCTCGAGGTTTACCGGGAGCAAACGGCACCGCTCCGGGAGTTCTACGCGCAACGGGGCCTGCTACACACCGTGGACGGCACGGGCGAGGTGGACGAAGTCCTGGCCCGGCTCACGCGGTGGGTGAGGAGCTAGTCGCATGGGCGTGACGATCAAGACAGCAGAGGAGCTGCGCCTGATGCGACAGGCCGGGCGGATCGTCGCCCTCGTGCTGGAGACCCTCCGTGAGAAGGCCCGGCCCGGGATCACGACCGCGGAGCTCGATGCCATCGCCGAGCGGATCATCCGCCGCCACGGGGCCGTGCCCTCGTTCAAGGGGTACCGGGGATTCCCGGCGTCGACCTGCATCTCGATCAACGAAGAGGTCGTGCACGGCATCCCGGGGCCACGGCGGCTGGTCGAGGGCGATGTGGTCAGCATCGACGTCGGTGCGATCTACAAAGGGCTGCACGCGGATGCTGCGGTGACCTTCGGGATCGGGCGGGTATCGGAAGAGGCCGAGTGGCTGATGCGGGTAGGCCAGGAGACGCTCGCGCGGGCGATCGCACAGGTGCGGCCGGGCAACCGGCTGAGCGACATCTCCTGGGCAATCCAGTCGTACGCGGAAAGCCAGGGGGCGGCGGTCGTGCGTAAGTATATCAGCCACGGTATCGGACGCCAGATGCACGAACCGCCGGAACTGCTGAACTTCGGTCCACCCGGTCAGGGCATCCTGCTGCGCCCGGGGATGACCTTCGCGATCGAGCCGATGCTGTGCGCTGGCACCTACGAGGTGGACGACCACAGCCGGGGCGACGGCTGGACAGTCGTGACGGCGGATGGCCGGCTTTCGGTACACTATGAGCATACGGTGGCCGTGACCGAAGGGGAGCCGGAGATCCTGACGCTGCCCTGAGGACACGGGCTCGGAGGTTTGACCATGAAGGTTTCTGCTTCGATCAAGCCGCGCTGTGAACACTGCAAAGTGATCAAGCGCAAAGGGGTCATTCGGATCATTTGCAAGAACCCTCGCCACAAGCAGCGTCAGGGGTAGCGAGGGGTAGTGTGCCCACTGCGGTGGGGTAGTGTCTGCAGGAGGCCGGAATGGCGCGTATTGTTGGTGTGGACCTGCCGCGGGACAAGCGGATCGATGTCGCCCTGACCTACATCTACGGGATCGGGCGTTCGCGGAGCCGGGAGATCCTGGAACGCACCCAGATCGATCCCGCTACGCGCGTCCGCGAGTTGACCGAGGACGAGATCGCCCGGCTGCGTGAAACGATCGAACGCAACTACCGTGTAGAAGGCGATCTGCGCCGGGAGATCTCTCAGAACATCAAGCGGCTGGTGGAGATCGGCTGCTACCGCGGGATCCGTCATCGGCGCAACATGCCGGTGCGCGGCCAGCGCACGCGCACGAACGCGCGTACGCGCCGCGGCCGCAAGGGAACGCCGATCGGGATCAAGAAGAAGGCCCAGAAGTAGGGGGCAGCCGGTTTGCGTGGTGAGCGCATTTGAGGGAAAAAGATGCCGAAAGGAACACGTCGACGAGGTCCACGGAAAGAACGAAAGGTCGTGCCGCGGGCTCACGCCCACATCCTGGCGACCTTTAACAACACGATCGTTTCCATCTGCGATCCGCAGGGGAACGTGCTGACCTGGAGTAGCGCTGGCGCGTGTGGTTTCAAAGGCTCGCGGAAGAGCACGCCGTATGCGGCCCAGATCGCAGCCGAAACGGCGTCTCGCAAGGCCCAGGAAATGGGCGTGCGCCAGGTGGATGTATTCGTGAAGGGTCCGGGGGCCGGACGGGAAGCGGCGATCCGCGCGCTGCAGGGAGCCGGCCTGCAGGTGGTGTCCATCACGGATACGACGCCGATCCCCCACAACGGTTGTCGGCCGCCCAAGCGCCGGCGGGTCTAGTCGCGAGCCGGAGGAGGAGTCATGGCACGTTACACCGGAGCTGTTTGTCGTTTTTGCCGCCGTGAGGGCGTGAAACTGATGCTGAAAGGGGAGCGCTGCCTGACGAACAAGTGCTCCCTGGAGCGGCGAAACTATCCCCCGGGACAGCACGGCGTTACCCGTCAGCGCCGGCGGATTTCGGACTATGGGGTGCGGCTGCGGGCCAAGCAGCAGGCCCGTCGGATGTTCGGCGTGATGGAACGTCAGTTCCGGCGCCTGTTCGAGGAGGCTTCCCGGCAGCCCGGGGCAACCGGCGAGAACTTGCTTCGCTTGCTCGAATGTCGCCTGGACAACGTGGCATACCGGCTCGGGCTGGCGCAATCGCGCGCCCACGCTCGCCAGCTTGTACGGCACGGCCACCTGCTCGTCAACGGCCGGAAGACCAACATCCCGTCCTACCTCGTACGTCCCGGCGATGTGATTGCCGTCCGCCCGGAGAGCCGCCGGCGTCCTTACTTCAAGGCACTGGCCGAGGAGCTGAACGCCCAGGCGGTCCCGGGATGGCTGGCGCTGGACGTGCAGGAAATGAGTGCTCGCGTGCTGCGGCAGCCCAATCCCGACGAGTGTGAACAGGGGCTGCAGCCACAGATGATCGTCGAGTTCTACAGCCGCTAGGAGTTCCTGCGGCCCGTGAAGGGTTCCGTGGGAAGGAGGTGTCCCGTTGCTGGACATCGCGATGCCGAAGATCGAGTGTATTGCGAGTACCGATTCTTTCGGCCAGTACAAGATCGAACCGCTCGAGCCAGGGTACGGCACGACGCTGGGCAACGCCCTGCGCCGAGTACTCCTGTCCTCGCTGCCGGGGGCTGCGGTGACGGCCATCCGCATCGAGGGAGTGTACCACGAGTTTTCTACCATTCCTAACGTGCGCGAGGACGTGACCCAGATCGTGCTCAACGTGAAGCGGATCCGCCTGCGCTCCTATGCGGACAGGCCCGTGAAGCTGTGGCTCCAGGCGCGCGGCAAGGGAGTCGTGCGGGCGGGAGACATCGAGTGCCCGAGCACCGTGGAGCTGGTCAACCCCGACCTCGTCATCGCCACGCTCGATTCCGACGACGCCTACCTGGAGATGGAGCTCACGGTGGAGCGGGGACGGGGCTACCGGCCGGCCGAGGCGCACGAAAACCTGCCCATTGGCCTGATCCCGGTGGATGCCATCTTTTCTCCGATCACCAAGGTCAACTACGTCGTGGAACGAACGCGCGTCGGCCAGATGACCGACTTTGACCGGCTCATCATGGAGATCTGGACCGATGGGACGATCACTCCCGGCGACGCGCTGGGCTATGCGGCCCAGGTGCTGGTGCAGTACTGCAGCCTGATCGCCGAGGCCAGCAAAGCAGAGGAGGTCGTAGAGGAAGAGGTCGCCGGCGTGGCCATCCCGCCCCACCTCTACCAGGTGTCCATCGACGACCTGGGATTGTCCACCCGCACGCACAACTGCCTGAAGCGCGCAGGGATTTCCACGGTCGGACAGATCCTGGAGATGGACGAAAAAGATCTCCTGGCGATCCGGAACCTGGGCACCAAGTCGTTGAACGAGATCCGCGACTGCTTGATTGCCCGCGGCTATCTGCCTCAGGTGCAGGTGCCGGGCGTGTTGCTCCCCAAGGAGCCGGAGGAGCTCGAGGCCGAGGAGACGGTCGAGGCGATCCTGCGCGACGAGACCGCCGCAGAGGAAGAAAGTGAGGAGATCCTCGCCCCGACCGAACCACGACCCTGGCCGGGGGAAGAAGAGGAACCTGAGGACATCGCTGACGAGGAGGTCTAGGGCAGGCCGGCCGAACGTTCGCTGAAGAACGGGGCGTGCCTGGCCGCTCTAGCGGATGGAGGGACAACGGAGAACGGCTATGCGGCATCGGAAAGCTGGACGCAAACTGAACCGAAACACGGCGCAGCGCCGGGCGCTGTTTCGCAACCTCATCGGCGCATTGCTTTGGCACGGCAAGATCGTGACGACTGAGGCGAAAGCGAAAGCGATTCGCCCGCAAGTCGAGCGCCTGATTACGCTGGCCAAGGAAGATACGCCGCACCGGCGCCGGCTGGCTATGGCGAAACTTCCGAACGAGCGGGTGGTCGAAAAGCTCTTCAAGGAGACCGGGCCGGCGTTTCAGGAGCGGAACGGCGGCTACACGCGGATCGTCCGGCTGGGTCCCCGCCAGGGCGACGCGGCAATGATGGTCGTGATGGAGCTGGTGCAAAGCTAACTTTGGAGTCGCATGCGGAACATCCTTCTGGACCTGGAGTACGACGGGACCGAGTTCTGCGGCTCGCAGGTTCAGAGCCGTGGGCGAACCGTGCAGGGGGAACTCGAGCGAGCCCTGTACCGGTTGACCCAGCAGGAGACGCGCGTGATCCTGGCCGGGCGTACAGATGCCGGAGTCCATGCAAGCGGTCAGCGGGCGAACTTTCACACTACCTGCTCGCTGCCCTTGCCGACCATACAGCGGGCGCTCAACGCCCTGTTGCCGGCCGACCTTGCGGTCACCCGCGTGCAGGAGGTGCCGGAGTCGTTCCACGCCCGTTTCACGGCGCGGCGGCGCACCTACCGCTACGCGATCTACAACGCCGAGGTGCGTTCGCCCCTGGCGCGCCGTTACGCCTGGCACGTGCCAGAACCGCTGGATGTGACCGCGATGGCCGCAGCGGCCCGGATGCTTGCGGGCGAGCACGATTTCGCGTCCTTTGCGAGCGCCGGGTCGGGCAGAGGGCCGCGTGGGACGGTGCGCACCGTCTATCGCGCGGAGTGCTGGCGGGAGGGGCCGTGGGTCTATTTCGAGATCACGGCGGATGCCTTCCTTCGCGGCATGGTGCGGAACCTGGTGGGCCAGCTCTGCTGGGTAGGCCTGGGGCGGTGTTCTGTGGAGGAGTTTCGGGCCGTCTGGGAATCGCGCGACCGTGGGCGCGCCGCACCGCCGGCACCGGCACACGGCCTGTGTCTTGTGCGTGTCGAATACGACGGGGTGGCGTGAACAAGTTCGAAGGTGGCATAGGAGATCGAGCATGAGGACGTATATGGCCAGAGCGGCCGATGTACAGCAGGAATGGTACCTGGTGGATGCAGCCGGCAAGACGCTGGGGCGCCTCGCCTCGCGGATCGCTACGCTGCTGCGCGGCAAGCATCGGCCCAACTACACCCCCCATATGGATATGGGGGACTATGTGATCGTCGTGAATGCGGAGAAGGTGGTGCTGACCGGAAGAAAACGCGAGCAGAAGGTCTACTACCACCACTCCGGCTATTTCGGTGGGCTGAAGCGGATCCCCTTCGAACGGATGCTCGAGAAGCACCCCGACCGGGTGATCCGTCTTGCCGTCTGGGGCATGCTGCCCCACAATCGGTTGGGCCGCGCGATGCTGCGCAAACTAAAGGTGTACGCTGGGCCGGAGCATCCCCACGAAGCGCAGCAGCCGAAGCCGATCGACCTGTAGCCGGCCACGCGGAGGATGGTGTGATGGAGCTTCGCTATTACCAGGGAACCGGGCGTCGCAAGACCGCCGTTGCCCGGGTGCGGATTTTCCCGGGGGGCCGCGGCGAGTTCATCATCAACGGGCGCACCCCGAGCGAGTATTTCGGGCCGCGCCTGCTCTACCAGAAGATGATCCTGGAGCCGTTGAAGCTGGTCAACCTGGAAAACCAGGTCAACGTTTCCGTCCGCGTCTCCGGCGGAGGCACGACCGGGCAGGCAGGAGCGATCCGCCATGGCCTGGCCCGCGCGCTCGTGCATATGGATAGTAACCTGCGGGCCCCCCTCAAGAAGATGGGGTTGCTCACTCGCGACCCGCGTGTCAAGGAGCGCAAGAAGCCCGGGCTGAAGCGCGCCCGCAAGCGACCGACCTATACCAAGCGCTAACCGTTCGCTCTGGCTTCGCCCTCCTCACCCCTGGGTCTACCACGGGTGAGGAGGGCAGCCTAAGGGGTTTGCGCAGCAGCCGTCTTTCTGGTATAATGCAGGGTGTCGGGGCGTAGCGCAGCCTGGTAGCGCACCTGAATGGGGTTCAGGTGGTCGCCCGTTCAAATCGGGCCGCCCCGACCTCATCGTTCACAGCACGCAGGGACCCGGGTCCCTGCGTCTGAGCATTGGAGGTAGGACCTGTGGGACCGACGAGGGTGATTATCGCGGACGACGAATCGATTATCCGCATGGACCTGAAGGAGATGCTGACCCATCTCGGCTACCTCGTGGTGGGCGAGGCTGGGGATGGCCTGAGCGCAGTCCATATGGCGCGCGAACTGCGGCCGGACCTGGTGATTATGGACATCAAGATGCCGGGGCTCGACGGCCTCAGCGCGGCCAAGATGCTGACCGAGGAGCAGATCGCGCCCGTCCTGCTCCTGACCGCATACAGCCAGCGCGAGCTCATCGAGGGGGCCAGGGAAGCCGGTGTGGTCGCCTACCTGGTAAAGCCCTTCCGGGAAGCCGAACTGGTCCCGGCGATCGAGATCGCCCTGGCCCGTTTTCGGGAGTTTCAGCAACTGCGGAAAGAGGTAGCCGACCTGAAGGACGCGCTGGAGACGCGCAAACTCGTCGAGCGCGCGAAGGGCATCCTCATGCAGACGCAGGGCTTGAGCGAAGCCGAGGCGTTCCGGAAGATCCAGCAGCTCAGCATGAACACGCGCAAGCCCATGCGCGAGATCGCATCGGCCATCCTGCTGGCCCACGAAGCGCAGTCCTAGGGCGAGATCCTTCCGAAAGGAGGCCCCTGTGTGACCGCAAGACCGAGCTGGTCACGGCCCTGGAGGATCGTCCTCCTCGTTGCCGGCGGGTTGCTCCTGCTCGTGGGCTTGAATTTCGGCACCGTCGAGATTTACCTCCGGTACGTTCGCCCTCCGGTTTCTCCCGCGGTTGTGACGCCGACCTCCGCTGTCCCCTTGCCCTCGCTCGCGGTCCCCACGCGGACGCCGCTTCCCGTGCCGAGTCCGTTACCCAGCCCACCCGATGTGCAATGGGAACAGCTCGTGCGGCGGCTCTTCTTTCAGCAACTCCTTCTCAAGGCCTCCCAGGAACTCCTGCGGGCCGAGGCGTACGTCGCGTCGGGAGATTTGAAGCAGGCGGAACGCGAACTGGTCGCGGTAGGGGTGACGCTGGAACAGGCTTCCCGGTACGCCGATGAGTCGCTTGCCGGTCCGGTGCAGGACCTGCAGCGCGACCTCTCCCGCCTCCGCGAGGACCTCTACCTCCGCCCGGAACGGCTCCGCGAGGGTATGCTGCGCCTCTGGCAGCGGCTCGATGCGCTCATCGGCACGTAGGCGAGCTGCTAGTATTGTGCGAGGCTGCCGTCTCGCCGGGCACGCCGGAGCGCTTTCTGGAAGGCGAGCAATCCTCCGGGAAAGACAACGAGCACAAAGAGCGCCAGCCAACCCAGATCGGCCAACACCTGTGAGGGGGTAGCCCCTTGCAGGAGGGCTAGGCGCATCGCTCGCAGCGCGTGCGTCATCGGGAGCCAGGAAGCGAGTCGCTGCAGCGAGCGCGGCAGGACGCCGATCGGGTAGAAAACGCCGCTTAGCAGGCTCGAAAGCGCGGCAAGTACAGCCCCGATGGGGTCACCCCGCTTGGTGACCAGGATGAATCCCGCAGAAAGGATGCCCAAGCCCGAGAAGGAGAGGATGCTCAACAACAACGTGAGCAAGGCCGTGCCGATATGGGCATGGCCGACCGGCGCACCGAACAGCAGAGCTCCGATGAGGATGTAGAGCAGGACTTGAAGCGAGGCCAGGAGGAAGTTCCAGAGGGCCGAAGTCATCAGGATCTGGCCGACCGGGGTGGGGGTGACGAGCATTGCCTCGAGTGTCCCCTGCACCTGTCCTCCGCGGATCGCTTCAGAGAAGGCGAAAAGGCCCGCGGACTGGTAGGCCGAGTAGGCGATCCCGACGAGGACGAACGCGAAGTAGTTTCCTCCATATTCCGAGAGGAGAGGAGAGGCCGCACCTCCCAGCAGCTGTGCCACGAAGTAGAATGCAGTGACCGAGAAAAGGATCCCGGCGACCTGCAGTAGCGTGGCCAGGCGGTAGCTGACCTGCTGGAAAAAGTCGCGGCGGAGGAACGCCCCTGTGCGTCGCCACACCGTGCTCCACCCCCGACACCTCGGCGGCTCGACGGTTCCGGGGAGGTGCGGCTCTCCTATGGTATTCACAGTAGGCAATGGAGCACACACGGCGGGAACATCGGGGAGCGTGTCTTCGCAGGTGTAACGCTCGAACGCCTCTTCCAGGCCATCTTCCTCAAGCGACGCGTCCAGCACCTGCAACCCGGCTGCCCGCAGATGCCCCCAGACGTCGTCCAGAGGCACTTCGGGTGGGAGATCGACCTGTAGGTGCAGATGCTCCCCCTCCTGGATGACTTTGGCAGGCCAGGGCCATCCGAGCCAGGGCGGCGATCCATCCCGCGAAGTGCGCGCAAGCCGTAGGCGGTAGCGACGCTTCCGGGAAACCGCGCGCCGCAGCTCGGAGACCGGCGCTACCGCCCGCAATCGGCCGCGATGCAAGATCGCAACCCGGTCGCAAAGGGCCTCTGCTTCCTCCAACCGATGCGTCACGAGGAAAAGCGTCTTCCCCGAGGCGGCCAGGTCCCGGAACAAGGTGTGGACGATCGCGGTCGCCGCAGGGTCGAGGCTGCGGGTCGGTTCGTCCAGGAACAGCACCGGCGGGTCGTGGAGAAGGGCGCGGGCGATGTCGAGCCGACGTCGGCTCCCGGTGGAGAGGCGGTCGAAGCGCTCTCCGAGGGCTTCCTCGAGCTCGAGCATCGCGGCCAATTCCTCGATGCGCTGTTCGGCCCACCGCCGGGGGAGGCCGTGGAGCGCCGCGAAGAAGCGCAGGTTCTCCCTCCCGCTCAGTCGCCAGTAGAAGCTGCGCTCTTCTCCCGATGCGAGTCCTACGAGCCGTCGGATCGCGTGGTCGTCCGCAAGGTCGTGCCCGAGGATGCTCGCTCGACCCGAAGTGGGCTCGACCAGCGTACAGAGGATACGCACAAGGGTCGTCTTGCCGGCTCCGTTTGGCCCGAGCAGGCCGAATATCTCCCCCTGGCCGACCTGGAAAGTTACGTGGTCCACCGCCAGCGTGCCCTCTCCCCGGGTCAGGAAGAGCGGTGGGCGCGGCGCCGGCGGGAAGCGTTTGGTCAGTTCGACGACGTCGATCGCCGCTTTCAGTGGAGGCCTCCGATCCGCAGGTCCGCTCGGCACCGTCTACTGGAGCTGTGCGATCTCGGATTCCTCGATGATCGGCATAAAGCGCGACAGTTCGACCATCTTGAAGATCTTGCGGTGATGGGGGCTCACGTTCACGGCGTATACGCGGTGTCCCCGCTTGCGTGCCGACACGATGAACTTCAGCAATCCCGAAATCCCTGCGGAGTTGATAAAGGCAACCTGAGCGAAATCGAGTACCGTGATCTTGCGGCTACGTCCACAGAATTCCTCGATCTCCTGGGCCGAAACCGCGTCGATGCTGGGGGTCTGGATATGAACGATGGCCACGGGACCGCGATCTTCCATCTCGATCATGGAATCGGCCTCCTCGCTTGTTCGTCGCGCGGGCTGATGTGCAGCCACATCGTGAAGACGTTGCCTTCTTCCGTGCTGCAGAACTCGGCGCGGTCGACCAGCTGGTGGATCAGGTACAGGCCGAGTCCCCGCAACTCCCCCTGTTCGATCGCTTCCTCGGTAATGCCGCGCGTCCGGATCGGGGGCGGTTCGCTCCATTCGCCCTGGTCGATGACGCGCACGACCAGGTGGTCGGCTTCCAGCGAGAAAATGATGCCGACGTGCACTTCCTGCTGGAGCCGGTTCCCGTGCTCGATGGCGTTGGTGACCGCCTCGCTTACGGCGAGGGTCAAGTCGGCGAGTTTCTCCTCGGAAAACCCTATCTGCCGCCCGATCTCCTGCGCCGCAGCGCGAACGACCCGCTCGAACACGAGGTCGGAAGGGATGCTCATCTCCACTTGATTGGCTGCAGCGGGTCGGCGCTTCGGGTCGCTTCTCCCCTCATCCATCGTCCTGTACCTCCTTCTTGGGCATCAGTAGCCCAGGACGCTGGTGGTTGCCCGCAGCAAGCGGTCGTATTGCTGCAGGTAGGTCATCCCCACGGTGGTGTTGCCGAGCTGAAGGTGACAAGCCCCCAGATAGTAGAGTGCCTGGGCGTGGTGCGGATTCGCTCGGACGACCCACTCGAAGCACGGCACCGCGCGTGCGGGGTCGCCGGCTTCCTTGTAGGCCAATCCCAACAGGTAATGCGTTTCTACGTCGTCCGGCCAGTGACGGAGCACGGTCTGGAATTCCTGCGCTGCCTGGCGGTAGCGCCCGCGTTTCAGGTGGATGACTCCGATGTCATAACGCAGGCTGACGAGTTGTGGGGCGAGGGCCAGCGCTCTCTTCCAGGCCGCGAGCGCTTGGGGTTCATTGTTCAAGGCCATGTAGACCCGTCCCAAGAGGTAGTAGACCTGCGGGTTCCGCGCGTCCAGGTGCACCGCGCGCAGGAGGCACCGGAGTGCCTGGGTGAGCCGCCCCAGGATGGCCAGCACCTTGCCCATTTCGTGGAACACTTCTGCCGAGTTGGGATACCGCTGGGCGCACTCGTAGAGGATCCGGTACGAAACCTGCGGTTGTTTCAGCAGACGGAAGACGTGGCTCATCTTGATGCAGGCGGAGACATACTCGGGAGCCTCGGGAGCGATCTGACGGTACTCCTCGAGCGCTTCTTTCCAACGTTTCTGGCGTGCCAGGAGGTTGCCCAGGAGGTATCGCGCCTGGTACTCGTCCGGCTTCCACTGCAGCAGCGCGCGGTAGATCCGCTCGGCTTCTTCGGTGTACCCTTGCGACTTCAGG
The DNA here is from genome assembly GCA_041082245.1 of Chloroflexia bacterium. Taxonomy (GTDB): domain Bacteria; phylum Chloroflexota; class Chloroflexia; order DTKN01; family DTKN01; genus DAOTVY01. Next base: position 9,026 of record JBDOIE010000194.1, on the reverse strand, counting down.
TCGGCGCTCAGGCGATAGTACCACTCAACCGCTTCCTCTTCCGACACGGCGGCCAGCCGGTCGGTCGCTCCCTCTTCCATCTTGAAGGTGGGCTCGATGCGCAGGGCCTCGGCGAAGCACTTCTGCGCCAGTTCGTAGGCGCCGTGGGCCTGGTGCATCAGTCCGATGTAGTAGAGCGGTTCGGCAGCATCCGGCCGGCAATCGTGCGCTGCGGTATAAAAGATGTAGGCCGCACCCGGGTTGTCCATTGCCTGGTAGCAGCGGCCGAGGGCGAACTTGGCCTCGTAGAGATCCGGGTTGTGTTTCAGGGCTTCCTTGAATGCGTTGACGGCCTTCTCGATCATGCCCTGGGCAGCCAGGGACACGCCGATGTTGTAGTGGGCCTCGGCCATCGCCGGGTCGGTCTGCACCGCGTTCAGGTATTCCCGCAAGGCGCCGTCCCAGTCGTTCTGGAACGCTAGCGCATTTCCGATGTACAGGTAGATAATGGCCCGGTCGCGATCGGTGACGTTTTCGTCCAGCGCACCGCCCTCGACGTAGGCCGCGATCAGCGCGCTGCGGAACTCTTCGGCCGCCCGGGCATAATCGGCGTTCAGATAGGCCTGCAGTCCGCGTCCGAACGAGGCGCCCGCCCGGGTCGCTTGCATAAAGTGCTCGCTCCCCGTGAACGTGTCCAGGTCCAAGACGACCAGACGTACCGCTTCCTCTTTGCTCATCTCAGACCTTCCGTTTCAATGGGCCGTTAGCCCAACCCCTCGAGGGCCAGGAACATCTGCTGGGTCAGCTCGCGCGAGGGCCCCTGCCCCCACTGGTCCCGCACCCGCTTGCCCACTTCTACAATGAGCTGCTGCCATGCTTCCATCGGCGCGTCCGGAGGGAGACCCTGCTCGCGGAGCATAGCCTCCACTGCCGCACCCCCGTCCGGGCCCAGAACGTCGGCTGCAACCTCGCGCAACTCCTGTACCCGGTCCTGGTACCGTCGTCGCAGCACCAGGAGCGTGATGTCATCGCTCTGGGGCGCGTTGTTGCTAAAAGCCCGCACTGCCCTCACGATCTGGCGTGTCAGGCTGCGTGGACGCCGTACCGGGGAACTCACCAGCAACTCCCGCAGACGCTCGAATCCGAACGGTTCGCTGCGGTCGTTTGTGGCTTCGATCACACCGTCGGTATAGAGCACAAGCACGTCGCCAGGAGCGAGATGGGAGGCCGTCTCCTCATAAACATAATCTCGATCGATTCCCAGCGGCAGCCCGTTCAGCACGATCTCGCGGGCTTCCCGATCCAGCAGGATCGGGTAATGGTGCCCGGCGTTGGCCAGTACGAGGCTTCCGTCCGCGATATCGAGCTGCATGTAGAGCAGGCTCACGCAGCTCTGGGGTGCCTGCTCGATCAGAGCACGGTTCACACGGGCAAGCGTCTCCCCCGGAGACCCCAGCTGGCGTGCTTCGACCCGGAAAAGTGTGCGGGCGACTGCCATGTGGAGCGCAGCGGGGATACCTTTTCCCGAGACGTCGCCGATCATGATCCCCCGGTGTCGCGGGCCCAACTCGACGAAATCGTACAGGTCGCCCCCCAGTTCCCGGGCGGGAAGGAAGGATGTGCTGATTTCCCAACCTGGCAGGCGGGGACTGCTGGCGAGGAGCAGGCTCACCTGGATATCCCGTGCCACGCGGAGGTCCTGCAGCAGGCTGTCCTGGTCCGTGGATGTGCTGCTAGGAGCCTGCTCGGGCCGCGAGGGTTGCCAGGAGCATTCGGGTCGTTCCCCGTCAGGCGAGGGTGCGGTGTTGCCTGCGGGGGCATCGGTGCTTGTCCCCCGCGTGAGCCAGAGCGGCACCGTGACCAGCACTATACCGTAGAGCACCGCGCCCAAGAGGAGCGAGAGCGCCCGTTGTGGGACACGCCAAATTGCGACGATCAGGTAGAGGGTGAGGATAGCGCAGACAGGAACAAGCCGCCGTGCAGGACGCGTGCGCTTGGTCCCCCAGAGCTCTGGCCACAGCGCGCACAACAGCAGGGGCGGGGATGCACCGCTCAGGCTTCCAGCCCCCAGGGCAATTCCCACCCTTTCCCCCCATAGCAGCACCGTTTCCCCCACTGCCTTCTCACCCAGGGAGAGGAAGACGCCAAGTCCCGTGACCACAGGCAAGAGGCCGGCAAGTAGCACCCAGGGAAGGCGTTTCGGGTCGTCCGTCCACGCGGTGCCCACGAGCAGGGCGCCCCAGAGCAGCGTTCCGGTCGTGTGCAACAGCCGGGGGTCCTGCGTGAATCGGTTTCTCGCGGTTTCCAGCAACTTGGCCATAGGTATCTGCCTAGGCACGGCTCCCGGGACCGGCGCCGAGCGCCTCTATGTGCCGCGCGCATGCTTCCCGCAGCAGCTGCGCGGGCACGCCGTCGATCAACGTGTGATCCGGGTAGCGACTCAGGGCGTACCACGCCCTGCGGAATGCCTGGAGAGCACGCGACGGCTGTTCGGTGGCCGTCAGGACGTCCCCGAGGTAAAAGTGCGCTGTCGGAGAGCCGGGATTCAGGTATGCCGCGCGCTCCAGGTCCGCGATCGCTTCGTCTACTTGCCCGAGCTGCCGCCGAACAAGACCACGTAAGAGATACGCTTCTTCGGCCATGTCATCGAGCTCGAGCGCTCGCTGGCAGGCATCGAGCGCCCGCTCGTAACGGCCCTGGTTGGCGTAGACCTGGGCGATGCCACACAGCGCTTCCACAAGGTTCGGCTCCACGCAGAGCGCGGCCTCGAACGCGGACAGCGCTTCCTCGTAGGCCCCATCGACGAGTCGTTCCAGCCCGCGTCGGTAGTAAGCGCGCGCGGCGTCCGGCTCTTCCGCTTCCCCTTCGGGCGCAGGGATCGGCTGCGGCTGCCCGGGCCGGCCCTGTGCGAGCACCAGAGGACGCTCCACCGAACGTCCTCCCGGCACAGAACGCGGAACGGCGACGGAAGCCTCCGGTGACACGGGAGCGCTCCGTTTGCCCTTCCGATAGAAAAACGCTCCGCCTGCATCCACCCGCTGGAAAGCATCGAAGACGCGCCATAACGTCTCCGCGAAGCCGATGAACAGGTATCCGCCCTCATCCAGGCAGTCGTAGAACGACTGCATCAAGCGGCGGCACGTGTCGATACGGAAGTAGATCGTCACGTTCCGGCAGAAGATCACATCCATTCCCCGGAACGCCGCCGGGAACGGAAAGGACACCAGGTTCAACTCTTGGAAACGCACGAGGCTTCTGAGTTCCGGGATCACACGGTAATGGCCCCGTTCGTAGGCAAAGTAGCGGTTGCGATAGGGCGCCTCGACGCGCTCCAGGTCACGCTCGCGGTACAGTCCCTCCTGCGCGATTGCCAGGGCCCGCGGGCTGATGTCCGTTGCCCAGATCTCCACCGGCCGGCGCGGGGGCAGCCCAAAGACCTCCGCCACCGTGATCGCAAGCGAGTACGGCTCCTGTCCGGTAGAACAGCCGGCGCTCCAGAGCCGGATCGGACGCTGAGCAGGCCGTGCCCGGTCCAATTCCGGCAGCACCACTTCCGCCAGAACCCGGAAGTGGCGAGGATTCCGGAAGAAGGCGGTCTCGTTATTGACCACCTCGCAGATCAGCGCGGCCAGCTCGCGCCTTTCCGTGTCCGCATCGAGCAGCGCAAGGTAGGCTTCCCAGCGGTCCAGCCCGTGTTGCTGCATCCGTCGTGCGACCTGGCGCGACAGCGATCGGCACCGTGAATCGTCGAGGAAGATCCCGCTGTACGCCTCGATCCGCGCGCGCAGCTCCAGGAAGGTTTTCCGATCCATCTCGCAGGACAGGGCCGTTGCGTCTGTCATGTCGGAATCGCTACATTCTGGTAGACCGCTTCCATCAGGGCGGAAGCAATCTCTTCCACCGGCAGCACCTTTTGCGCCGCGCCCAGTTCAATGGCCGCGCGAGGCATACCGTAGATCGTACACGTGCTCTGGTCCTGCACCATCGTCTGGCCACCTGCTTTGCGGATGGCCAGTAGCCCCTGCGCGCCGTCGCTGCCCATCCCTGTCAGCAGCACGCCGACCGCACGTGCCCCGAACACGCGGGCCGCCTCCTGCATGGTGACATCCACGGAGGGCATCGGCGTGGTCCTCGGCCGGTCGCTTACATGCAGCCGGTCGTGCTCCGGCACCAGTTGTCGGTTCTCCGGGGCCACATAGACCCTGCCGGGCTCGAGCACTTCGCCGTCACGGGCAACCCCGATCGGCAGCCGGATCTCCCCGGCCAGCCATTCGCACATCCCCTGGATGAAGCCGCTCGCGATATGCTGGACCACCAGGATCGGCGCCGGGAAGGCGGAGGGAAGCCTGGAGAGGACGCGCTGGAGCGCCTTGGGCCCCCCCGTTGAGGCGCCGATCACGACGAGCCGTGACGCGCCCTGGGGCGTCCCCTGTAAGGGGTATGTGGGCTCGCTCTTGCGCCTGCGCCGGCCCCGCAGGTGGGTGATCACCCGCACCCGGGACAGCAGGCGCACCCGTTCTACGAGCGCCTGAGCGCACGCCCGCAGGGCAACCGGATCGTCGCCTGCCGGCTTTTCGAAGATGTCCAGCGCGCCCGCCTCGAGCATGCGAAACGAAAAGTCGACGTCCTCCTTGGCCAGAGATGCCGTAACGATCAGGATCGGCGTCGGGTAGTAGGCCATGATCTGCTCGGTCGCTTCCACCCCGTCCATCTCCGGCATCCGGACGTCCATCGTAATCACGTCCGGCCGCAATCTCGACGTCAGCTGGACCGCCTCCCAACCGTTGCGGGCCAGGCCGACGACCTCGATCCCGGGGTCGCTTTCCAGGATCGAACGGAGCACGGCCCGTGCGACCGGCGAATCGTCCACAACCAGCACGCGAAGGCGTTCGCTGCCTGTCGCATCCTGCTCCCGTTCTCTCATGCTTCGATCCCTCTCATCCGCAGGATGAAGGCGATCCGGTTCCCCAGCTCCAGGAGATCGAAGTCCTTGTTCAGGTAGTCGTCCATCCCGGCCTCGAAACCGACGCTCGTATCGTCCATCGAAGTCAGCGCAATCACGGGAAGGTCGCGAACGGCCGGATCCGGGTCCTGCCGCAACCGCCGACATACCTCGTAGCCATCGATGCCCGGAAGACGGATATCCAGCACCAGCAGATCCGGCCGCTCCGTACGGATCATCTCGAGCGCTTCTTCGCCGCTATAGGCGAGCGAAACGCGGTAGCCCACGGCTTCCAGCCGCATCTTGACGATGTCCGTGACCAGGCGGCTGTCGTCCACGACCAGAATATGGGCAGCCATGCAACTCCTCCGCTTGCGCAACGCGCCTCGGCCGCTCACCCGAGCAGCTGGGCCACCGTTTCGAGCAGGTTGTTCTGGTCGAAACGGCTCTTGGCGATGTAGGCCTGGGCTCCCACCTGCAATCCGCGCCGCCGGCTTTCCTCGTCGCCCCGCGCGCTGACGATCACAACCGGCAGTCCTGACCAGCGCGGTTCCTGCCGGATGCGCGCGGTCAGCTCGAGGCCGTCCATCCGGGGCATCTCGATGTCCGTGATCACCAGCTGGAACGCGTCCCGTTCCAGTTTCTCGAGTGCATCCACACCGTCAAAAGCGGTGACTACCTGGTAGCCGGCTGCCTCCAGGATGCTCCGCTCCAGCTCCCGCGTGACGATGGCGTCTTCTACCAGGAGCACCCGCGCCGGTGTACGCACAGGAAGCGGCGCAGGGACATCGTCCCGACCCGCGCGATGGGAAGGTGCAGCGCGCAGGACCGCGGCCACATCCAGAATGGGGGTGACCTGTCCGGTCCCCGAGATCGTCGCCGCGGACAGGAAGCGGCTCTTTGCCAGGATCTCGCCGAGTGGCCGTACCACGACTTCCGCTTCGTCCACCAGGCGGTCGACCGCCAGCGCCACCTTCTGATGGTCGCTCCCCACGATGAGCGCTGGCAGCGCCCCTGGCCCTGGTTGCCTGCCCGACCATCCCAGCAGAGCGGAAAGGGACAGCAGAGGAACTGAGCTTCCCTGCCACTCGATCGTTGGACGTCCCTCCACGGGCACAAGTGCCTCCGGCTGCAGACGGATGAGGCCCTGGATGGACGACGTTGGGATGGCTACGAGATTTCCCCCACTTTCCGCCGTGAGGACACGCAACGTCGCGAGGGTCAGAGGCACGTCCAGGGTGACCGTCGTGCCCCGGCCCGGCTGCGTCTGCACGTGGACGAGACCGTTCAAAGCATGCAGCGCCGTTCGGACCACGTCCAGGCCCACACCTCGCCCCGAAAAATCGGTTGCCTTCTCGCGGGTAGAGAAACCGGGGCGGAAGAGGAGATCCAGAAGCGTTGCCTCAGGTGCCTCTCGGGCCGCCTCAGCGCTCAGCCAGCCACCCTGCACCGCTTTCTGCCGGACGACTTCGAGGTCGATGCCCCGCCCATCGTCCGTGACACACACGTGTACCCGTTGTCCTTGAGCCTTCGCTTCGAGCAGGATGCGTCCACGCTGCGGTTTACCGAGCGCCCGGCGCTCTTCCGGAGGTTCGATCCCGTGGTCCAGCGCGTTGCGCACCAGATGCACGACCGGATCGCGCAGCAGGTCAAGCACACGCCGGTCGATCTCGACCTCGGTGCCCCGTATCTCTAGATCGACTTCGACGCCGCACTCCGCAGCCAGGCGGCGGACAACCCCCGGAAAGACTTCGAAGAGGGTACCGACCGGGACCATCCGCATGCCTAACGTTTCCTGGTGCAGGCTGGCAAGGGAGAGCGAAAGCCGCTCTACGAACGCGCCGCGATCGCGAGAGAACCTTTCCAGGTGCTCGTCCAACCGTTGCAGGCTGGCTTCGAGCTGCTCCAGGCGACCGAACACCTCTTCCGCTTGCAGCGGGCGGAAGCGGTCCCGGTAAGCTTGCAGGCGATCGCGAAGCGCAGCAGTTGCGCTCCGGGCTTCCCCGGTCATTTCCTGGAGCGTGCGCAGGCCCGCTGGTTCCGCCTGCACTTCCTGTTGTAGCGACAGCAGGTCGCCGACCATCCGGCTCAGCCGGTCTATGCGCTCGAGGTCGATGCGGATCGTTTCGCGCACCCGTGCGCTGGGCTGCGAGGTGACAGTGACCGGAGCGGCCGTCTCCACCGGCGCCGTTTCTTTACCCGTGAGGGCCCTCAACTTCTGCACAAGCGCCGCCCATTCCACGTCCGGGGGCTTGCGTTCCACCAGGGCGCTTGTCAGGGCCCGGATTCCCGCGGTGGCCTCCAGGATGGCATTGCCGACCTCCGGGGTTAACGCGAGGGCACCCTTACGCACAGCTCCCAGCACTTCCTCGATCTCGTGCGCGAGGCGGTTGATTTCGCTGAACCCCATGATCTTCGCGGATCCCTTCGTGGTGTGGATAGCCCGGAGCATGCGGTCGAGCAATGTGCTGTCGTGCGGATTCGCTTCCAGGGCGGTCAACCCTTGCTCCAGGAGGTCCAGGTTCTCCCAGGCTTCGTCGCGGAACTGGCCGTAGAAGGCGGTCAGGTCAATGTCCGGCATAGAGGTTTCCCTGTACATTCAACTGTCCAGCAGCTTGCAACCGCTCGGCGATCGACGAAAGAACGGCGGCGGCTTCGGCGAGCTGGCGGCTGCCTTCGGCCGTCTGGTTGGCGACTTCAGCGACCTCCCGCATCGTCTCCACGATCTGCTCGCTTGCCGTGCGCTGCTGGGTCGTGGCCATCGAGATCTCCTGCGCGGCTTCGCTTGTCCGCTGGGCCAGCATGACGATCTCCTCCATCGCACGGCCGGCCTCGTAGACTTTGCGTACGCCGCGTTCCGTCTCCTTTAGCCCCTCTTCTGCGGCCATCACGGAAGCATTCGTCGCGCGCTGAATTTCGGCGATGATCTTGCGTACCTCTTTGGCCGATTCCATCGACCGGTTGGCCAGGTTCTTGATTTCCGCGGCGACGATGGCGAACCTCTTGCCGTGTTCTCCCGCTGCGGCCGATTCGATGGCTGCGTTCAGCGCCAGAAGGTGGGTCTCGTCGGCGATGTCGTTCATGATCTCGATGATCTCGCCGATGCGCTGGGAATGCTCGCCGAGCGCGAGCACCTTCTCTGCGAGCTCTTGCACCCGGCCTTTGATGCCTTCCATCATCGTGACCGCTTCATCGACCGCGGCGTTGCCCTGTCCCACCGCCAGCAGCGTCTGTTCCGCCACCTGAGCAACGTTTTCGGCACTCTGCGCGATCTGGCGTGCCGTGTACCCCATCTCCTCGATCGTCGAGGTCACTTCGCTGATCGCCGAAGCCTGCTGGGCTGCTCCGCTGGCCTGCTGCCTGGAGGTCGCCGAAAGTTCCGCTGCCGAGCTGCTCAGCTGCGCAGAGAGTTCCACCTGCTGAATGCTCTTTTCCATCAGTGTCTGGTGGGCTTCCAGGATGGCCTGCGCGCGCTGCTCGGATTCCTGGATCGCTTCCGCAAGCGACGTGGCGCTCCGGTGGGTCGCAAAGGCGACGAACAGATAGGTAACGATCACCGCGGTGCCGTAGCGGAGAAAGAAATCGCCCGGTTTGACCGCGGATGAGCTGTGAGGAGCCAGGCTGAGCAGCACGAAGAGGCCGGCCTCCAGGACCGAAACGATATAGACAGTAACGCCGGGGAGCATCGTGCCGGCAACCACAATGGGCCAGAGGAAAAGCACCGCCGAGAGCGAGGGCCATGGAGGCGACTGGGAGCGGTTCTCTGCAGAAACCATAAGGGCGATCGCGATCGAGCCGGCGACGACCAGCAGCCACGCTGCCTCGACGGAGCGGTTCCGCCGCACCAGGGCCAACGCCGCGGCCGAACACACGAGAAGGAGTAGACCAGCAAGAAGTACATCTAGATGTGCTTCTTGTCGCGTGACCAGATAGGTCGCACCGCCCGCAAGGAGCATAGCGATCTGCGCCCACGCCATGGCGGCAACGATCCGGTTCCTCCTGTGGTTTTCCTCCTGGGTCAGCTCCTTCGGCGTGAAGAAGTAGCGTCCCACGCCCTCAAGCAGCGATCGCGTCGTCATCCGACCCTCCTTTGGTGAACCGAGCG
>JBDOIE010000179.1:0-9963 GCA_041082245.1 Chloroflexia bacterium | reverse complement strand
CCGGCCAGGGTCCCGATGGCCTCCATTTTCTGCGTCTGCCGAAGCAACTCCTCGAGCCTCCGGCGCTCCGTAACATCTTCTGCAATGGCCAGGATGCCCCAGGGAGTAGGATATACCCAGGCGCGCAGGATCGCGTTTCCCATCCGTCCTTCTACCGATTCCGGCTGCCCCGTTTCCAGTACCCGCAGGTAAGCAGCGTAGGAGCGCGTCTTGGCGAACGACGGGGCAAACTCCAGGAGCGGCCGCCCTTCCAGCTCTTCGGGTGTACAGCCCAGGAGCTCCGCGTAAGCCTCGTTGCAGTAAAGGACGGTGAGCTCCCGCGAGAGCGCCACAACCGGAGAGCGAATGCTCTGGAGCAGGAGCCGGTGCTTCACTTCGCTTTCCGAGATCGCCTCGTACAGTCGCGCGCGCTCCACGGCCAGTGCGACCTGGTCGGCAATGGTCCGCAGGAGCTGCTCGTCCTCCTCGTTGTACGCGTTCGGGGTGTACGACTGGACGCAGATCACGCCGACAAGCCGCTCCCCGATACACATCGGCACGCCGAGCCAGGAGCCGGGCAGCCGCATCGTGCCCCACAGCAACGGTGTCGGCAGGCGGTCCTGTTCCTCGGCCAGATTCCGGATCAGGAGCGGCTCCTTGCGGCTGACGACCAGCGAAGTCAGTCCGCTGCCCACCGGTCCCCGTTCCGGTGGATGGCGCTGGCCTTCGTCCACGAGCAGGCGAAAATCGAGCTCCTCGTGCTCGGGGTCGTAGAGCGCGATGAAAAACGAGTCCGCGGGAAAGATCGACATCGTTTCGCGGTAAACGATTTCCAGCAGCTCATCCAGGCGCAGCACGGTCCCTACAGCGTGGGCCACATGGTTCACCACCGCCAACCGTTCCGCACGGCCCTGCGCGGCCTCGTACATCCGGGCGTTATGGATCGCTACGGCAGCCTGCGAGGCAAAGAGGGACACGAGCTCTACGTCCGCTGGGGTGAAGGTCCTTCCCGGCTGTGCCACGACGTTCAGCACGCCCAGGAACTCGTCTCTCCAGCGGACAGGGGCGCTCGCCGTGGCGACGTTAGGAAGCCCGTCGTGGACGCGCGCTCGGCGTTCCCAATGCGCATAGTCGTCCACGGCAAGGGGCTTCCCCTCGGCCCATACCACGCCCGATAGTCCCTCGCCGCGCCGAAGGAGCGTTCCCACGGGCGGCAATCCCTCCCCCACGCCGATCGCCCATTCCAGGGCGTCCAGATCGGGACGGTAGAGGTACAGGCCTCCTCCCCAGGCGCGGAGCAGCTCCACGGCGCGCGCGGCGATCGATTCCAGAAGTCGGCCAAGGTCCAGCTCACCTGCCAGCTCCAGCCCGATCTGGCGCAGGGCCCGCAGTTGGGCCTGACGCTCTTGCAGCTCACGTTCTGCCTGCTTTCGTGCGCTGATATCCCGCGAGATACCCCTGTGCCCGGAGAACCGCCCGGAGGAATCCAGAATCGGCACGCCGCTCGTCTCCAGCACGACCGGCCGGCCATCCTTGCGACGCGCAACGTGTTCCACCTGCTCGAAAGGGTGGGGCTGAAGGAAAGCCTTTCCCGCCTCCTCGCCCTTGCTTTCTGCGAAGGCGAGCTCCGACATGGTGCGGCCGATGACTTCCTGCCCCCGGTAACCGAGCAAATCCTCGACCTTCGGGCTGGTGTAGGTCAGTCGTCCCTGGGCGTCGGTTTCCCAGATCCAGTCGCTGGTCGTCTCGACCAACCCGCGGAAGCGTTCCTCGCTCCGGCGCAGCTCTTCCTCGACGGCCGCCGTTCGGACGATCTTGTTGGTTAACGACGTCGTCATGACGAGCACGATCCCCATATAGGCATATTCCATCAGGTACACCGAGCGGTACAGCCCGCTGGAGATGGCCGTGTCGTTCACTGCGCCGACAAAGAACAACGCCAGCGCAAGCAGGATAGGCCTCACCTGCGCGCGCTCGCCGCGCAGGTAAATGCGCCCCACGTACCAGAGCAGGAAGGCAAGCAAACCGAGGCCCACAAGGCTCTGCAAGCTGGCGACCATGCCAGGCGCGGCTTCGTAGTAGGTCAGGGATCCGCCGGTGAGGAGGGGCACGGTCTTGATAAGCGGTCGGTCGGTCCGCCACACGATGCCGCTCCGGTCGAAAAGGCTGAGGAGAGCGCTCGCGAAGTAGTAAAGCGAAAAAGGTGCCAGCCACAGGAGGGTCCGGCGTCGCACCGGGTGGGTAACGGCAAAATAGTCCAGGACGAACAGCGGAAAGGCGAGGCTGACCAGGGAAAGGGCGACCGTCTGGAGCCTCTGCCAGTAAACCCCTTGCTCGAGGGAAACGGCGTTGTAGAGACCCGCGGCGAACGCATCGTAGAGGCCCATCGCCAGACAGGAAACCGCAAATGTCAGATGCTCTCGCTCGCGGGGACGCCGGAGATAGATGAAGAGGTTGTGCACGCCAACATAGATCGTGATGGCAGCCAGGATAACTGCTGGTATCGATGCGCCGGTCATACATCCGCCTTTTCTTGCAACGGCCCGTATTGTAGCATAACCCTCCCGCCGCGGCAACCGGCTTGACAGATGTTTCGCCCGGGGGTATGCTGGAGTTATCCAAGCTACGGTGTGGTCCCTCCAGGTTCACGCGAAAGGAGAACGAGGTGTCCCCGTCCTTTCGACCGCAGCCTTTCGAGAGCCTGCTGCGATGGATGCTGGCAGAGCTGGAACGGAAGGGATCGATCTTTGGCATTCCGCGCGAGCGTTTCTTCCGGCCGAGGGCAGAGGCTCCGTATGGGCAGTCCGTCTTCGGGACGTTCCTTTTGACCCCGGTCGGCCCGGCTGCCGGGCCCCACACGCAGCTCGCGCCGAACATCGTGTGCGCCTGGCTCTGCGGTGCCCGCATCATCGAGCTCAAGACGGTGCAGATCCTGGATGAACTGGAGATCCCCCGTCCATGCATCGATATGGTCGATGAAGGGTACAACGTGGAGTGGTCCCAGGAGCTCCGTCTGGAGGATTCGGCGGCCGAGTACATCAAAGCCTGGGCCTTGATCCACGTGCTGCATCGCGTGCTAGGCTTCGAGGGGCCCGTGGGCACCGTGTTCAATATGAGCGTGGGGTACAACCTGGAAGGCATCCAGAGCCCGCGCGTGGTGCGCTTCATGGAACGCCTGACCGACGCTTCGGAGGAAATCGAGGAGATCCGGACCTGTTTGCAGCGCGCCTTTCCTCAGCTTGGGGACGTCGAGATCCCGCCGCAGGTGTGCAACAGCGTGACCCTATCCACGATGCACGGCTGTCCGCCCGAGGAAGTCGAGCGGATCGGGCGGTACCTCCTCGAGCAACGGGGTCTCCATACCCTGATCAAGCTAAATCCGACGCTCCTCGGCCGCGATCGAGTGCTGGAAATCTTGCACGACCGCCTGGGCTTCCGGGAGATCGTGGTCCCAGAGGATGCCTTTCTGCACGACCTGCAGTACCCGCAAGCGGTGGAGTGCATCCGGCGTCTCCAGGCCGTAGCGGAAGAGCGGGGACTCTCCTTCGGTATCAAGCTGAGCAACACGCTGCCCGTGTGCAACCACCGCCAAGTGTTGCCGGGAGAAGCGATCTATCTATCCGGCCGGCCGCTCTACCCGATCGCGCTGGAACTGTTCCGCCGGCTCGCGCACGAATTCTCCGGCCGGCTTCTGGTCTCGTTCTCTGCCGGGGTGGATGCGTGGAACGTGGCAACGGTACTGGCCTGCGGGGCACGCTGGGTGACGGCGGTAACCGATCTGCTCAAGCCGGGGGGCTACATGCGCCTTGGCGAGTTCCTGGAAGCGATCGATGCCGAGATGGTGCGCCGCGGAGCACACAGCCTGGAGGACCTTTCCCGGAACGCGTCGGTAGAGCTGGAGGAAGCGGCAGGGCGAGCCTTAGAGGAGCCGCGTTACCACAAGGCTTACCATCCCTGCGGCCTTCCCAAGGTTGATTCTCCGCTGGGCCGCTTCGACTGCATCGCGGCTCCCTGTATCGCTGCCTGTCCGATCGGCCAGGATGTGCCGGGATATGCCGCGCGGATCGCAAAGGGCGATGCGAACGGCGCCCTGCAAACCGTACTGGCACACAACCCGCTGCCCCGGGTGACCGGCCTGGCGTGCCCCCATCCCTGCGAGTCGCGCTGCACGCGCAACGCGTACGAGGAACCGGTGGCCATCCGGGCGCTCAAGCGGTTCGCTGCGGAGCGGGGCGCTGTGGTATTGCGTCCTGGACCCCGGTCCGATCGGCGTGTGACGGTCGTAGGGGCAGGCCCTTCCGGGCTGGCCGCTGCCTACTTCCTCGCCTATAACGGCGTGCAGGTGACGGTGCTGGAAGCGCTCGAGCAACCCGGCGGCATGCCGGCCGTCGCGCCGGCCTTTCGCCTGCCTGCGGAAGCTGTAATGGCCGATATCGCGCGGATCGTCGACCTGGGTGTGGAGATCCGGTGCGGGGCCCGCGTCGAGGGGCCCCCGGAGCGCCTCCTGGAGGCGGGCTATGACGCGGTCTACCTGGCCTGTGGGCTTCCCCACGACGCGCGATTGGGGATCCCTGGGGAGGACGGAGCCGGGGTCTACGGCGCGATCGACTGGCTGAGGCGGGTGCGGCGGGGCGAGCGGCCGGTTTCTGGCCAGGTGGTGGTGATCGGTGGGGGAAATACGGCTGTGGATGCTGCCCGGTGCGCGCAGCGGCTGGTCGGCCGACCGGCCACGGTGCTCTACCGGCGCACACGGGCCGAGATGCCCGCGGACCCAGAAGAGGTCTCAGAGCTCCTCGAGGAGGGAAACCAGCTGGTCGAACTTGTGTCCCCCCTGGAAATCGTGCTGCGCGACGGGCGGTGCGTGGCCGTGCGGTGCGTGCGAAACCGTCTGGGCCCTCCAGGACCGGACGGGCGGCCGCGTCCGGAGCCGATCCCGGGGAGCGAGTTCGAGCTGGAAGCGGATACGGTGCTGGTCGCGGTCGGTCAGCGGCCGGATCCCGCGTTGCTGCGGGAAAGCCGTATCGCGGTGGATCGCGCGGGCCTGATCGTGGTGGATCGGCGCACGGGCGAGACGACCGTCGCAGGCGTCTATGCCGGGGGAGACATCGTCCGCGGGCCGGCCACGATCGTACAGGCGTGCGCCGATGGCCGGCGTGCGGCAGAGGCGGTCTGTGGCCGGCTGGGGGTACCTTTCCGGGTGCCCGAGCAGGCATCTTGCCGCCTGGACGACGAAGCGTGGCTCCGGGTGGGGCAGATGCGCGCCCGGAAGGAGAGAAGGCAACAGCCGGAGCAGGTCCCGGTTTCCGAACGTACTGCGGGGGCGACGGTCGAGTTATGCTTCCCTGAGGAAATGGCTCGCAGGGAGGCCTCGCGTTGTCTGCAGTGCGCCTCGGTTTGCGACCGCTGCGTGGACGTCTGTCCAAACCGCGCGAACCTGGCCTACCCGACCGTCCCTTTCCGACGGCGTTTGCCTGTCCTTCGTTTCCGGGAGGGAGAGCTCGTACTGGCCGGCGAGGAAGAGGTCGCGATCGATCAGGAGCGACAGATCCTCCATCTGGCCGACTGGTGCAACGAGTGCGGTAACTGCGCGACCTTTTGCGTGCACCAGGGGCGGCCATACGAGGAGAAGCCGCGGCTCTTCCTGCACGAGGCGAGCTTCTTGCAAGAGTCCGACAACGCCTTCTTCGTTTCTGGAAATGCGATCCGGGGTCGTATGCAAGGGCGGGAAGCGGTGCTGGCAATGGAAACGGACGGGTACCTGTTCGACGATGGGCGCATCCGGGCGCGCTTTGCCGCGGACGGCGCGTTGCGGGAGGTTGTGCCGCTGGCCCCGTGGGACGGAGATCTCTCGTTGCGCCCGGCGCTGGAGATGTGGGTGGTGCTCCGGGGCGTGCGCGAGTCTCTCCCCTTCCTGGCGGCCGCCGTTGCGGAAGCAGGGTAGCGCTCAGGAGGCTGCGATGGAGTCAGGACTGCTCCTGTTGCACGGACGTGTGGCAACGCTGGGGGCCGATCCGCGGCTGCTGGAAGATGGGGGCCTCCTGATCCGCGACGGGAAGATCGCGGCGCTTGGTCCGAGCGAGGAACTGGTCGCGCGGTATCCGCACACGGAGCGGCGCGATCTGGCCGGCCGGCTGGTGATGCCCGCCGCGATCTGTGCTCATACCCACTTTTACGGCGCCTTCGCCCGCGGAATGGCGCTTCCGGGGGAGCCTCCTTCAAACTTTCCCCAGATCCTGGAGCGGCTGTGGTGGCGGTTGGACCGGGCTCTGACGCCCGAGGACATCCGTTACTCCGCGCTTGTTTGCCTCATCGATGCCATCCGCCACGGGACCACGACCCTGATCGACCACCACGCGAGTCCGAACGCGATCGAGGGTTCGCTGGACGTCCTCGCCGAGGCAGTACGGGAAAGCGGCCTGCGGGCCTGCCTGTGCTACGAGGTCACCGACCGTGACGGCCCGGAGCGGGCGCGGGCCGGGATCCGGGAGAACCTCCGGTTCGCGCGGGCGAACCGCCACCCGATGCTGGCGGCATCCTTCGGGCTTCACGCTTCGCTCACGCTCGGGGAGCGTACGCTTGCGGAGGCTGTGTCTGCGGCAGGAGAGCTGGGTCTGGGGTTCCATATCCATGTCGCGGAGGACGTTGCTGATCAGGAGGACGCACTACGCCGCTTCGGGAAGCGGGTCGTGCACCGGCTGCACGATGCCGGAGTTCTCGGGCCGAAGACCCTGGCTTGCCATTGCGTGCACGTCGACGACGAAGAGATCGCGTTGCTGGCGGAGACGGGTACCTGGGTGACCCACCAGCCGCGCTCCAATATGAACAACGCTGTAGGCGTAGCGCCCGTAGAAAAGATGCGACGGGCGGGTGTCCGGCTGGCGCTAGGGAACGATGGTTTTTCGAACGAGATGTTCAGCGAGATGAAGGCGATGTACCTCGTGCACAAGCTGGCCTCCCGCGATCCGCGGGCGATCCCGGGGGACGAAGTGTTCCGGGTCGCCTACGGAGGAAACGCGGCGCTTGCGCGCGTCTTCTGGTCGGATCTGCTCCTGGGGGAAGTGCGCGAGGGCAGCGCAGCGGATCTGGTTATCCTCGACTACCACCCGACGACACCGCTCACCGCCGACAATCTGCCCTGGCACATCCTGTTCGGGGTGGAGGCCTCGGCCGTATACGGCACGGTGTGCGCCGGACGCATCCTGATGTGGAACCGGGAGCTGCTCACCCTCGATGAGGAGGCGATTACCGCTCGTTCTCGGCAATTGGCAGCGCGTGTGTGGCAGAGGCTCTGAAGACGCCTGAGGTTCGGACGCGAGTTGGCGCAGAGGTTCTCCCTCCGGTGCTCGTGGCTCGACGGCGGGAAAGGGGAGGAGGAAAGACAGGGGAAAGCGGGCCAGAGAGCCATGTGCCCCGGTTCGCTCATCTTCTACGTGCTGCAGAGGGAAAGAGGCGCCTCAAGGACTCACATCTGTTCTATGAATCCGGTGGGGAATGGGAGAGAGATAGCGACACCCTGTCTGAACCTTAGCGAGAATGCCGCTTGAACGCGGGGCGCCCCTTCGGTATAATCGTGTTGGACGGCGGAAAGGGTGTGGACGGAGCGAACGGCGGTACGTAGCGACCGGGATCGGCCACTGCCGGGGAGGAGGGAACATTGAACGGCCGGAGACGGAGTTCCTTGTTCCTGGTACTTTCGGGAGTCGTGGTCTTTATCCTCTTTGGGCTGACGGTGCTTGCGGCTTTCGGCCGCAACCGGGTGTGGGAGGTACTGCTGCTCTGCCTTGCAGCGGGGCTCTCGGGGGTCGCCTTTACCCTTTCGCTCCACCGCTTGTCGCGGCCTCTACCAGAAACGTTGCCCGAGAAGAACGCGTTCAAGGAGGCCGAGCAGGAGGTGTACCAGCTTGCGCGCAACCTGCAGCAGAACCTGGACCGCCTGCTTGTGGAGCGCGATCGCTCCGAACTGTTGCGCCAGACGCTCCAGGAACTGAGCAGTGCGGCCGATCCGCGACGGGAGCTCGACCGCATTCTCCACCGCGCGATGCATGCAGTCGGGGCACGCTGGGGGAGCATCCTTTTGATCGACGAGAAAGGCCAGCTGGGCGAGGCGGTTCTGTCCCGGGCGATCAACTCGGACGCAAGTCGCCTGCGCACCGCCAAGATCCTGGACAAGGGGTTCGCCGGGTGGGTGGCGAGGAACCGGCGCGGGGGCGTCATCTACGACACGCTGAAAGATCCCCGCTGGCTGACCTTCAGCGAGGACGAGGAAAAGGCTCGTTCCGCGGTCGCGGTCCCGTTCCTGCCGCGCGAGCGGGTTCTGGGAGTGATGGTGCTCAGCGATCCCGAGCCGTACCGATTCGACGATGAGGATCTTTCCCTGCTGAGCCAACTTGGACAGCAGGCAGCCATTTGCTTGGAGAACGCGGAGCTGTATATCGCCGCTTCCAGCGAAAGGCGGAAGCTGGCGGCCATTCTTGAGGGTACGACGGATGGGGTGGTGGCGATCGACCAGGAGGGGAAGGTTATCCTGGTGAACCCCGCGGCGGAGCAAGCGTTTGGCGTGCAGGGGAAGGAAGTCGTCGGGCGGCCGCTCGTGGAGGCGATTTCGCATCCCGAACTGATCGCACTCTTCGAGCAGGCGCGAAAGCGGGGAGAAGCGGTGCTGGGAGAGCTCACCACGGGAGATGGCCGGGTGCGCAACGCGAACCTGTCGCCGATCCCTGAGGTCGGATGGGTGGCGATCCTGCACGACGTGACGTACCTCAAAGAGCTGGATCGGGTCAAGAGCGAGTTCGTCGCGACGGTATCGCACGACCTCCGCTCTCCGCTCACCAAGCTCCAGGGCTATGCCGATCTCATTGCTGAGGAACCGTGTCTGGGGCCACAACAGCGCGAAGCTGTCCGGAGGATCCAGGCCACCGTGGGCGAGATGACGGAGCTGGTGAACGACCTGCTGGAACTCGGGCGCATCGAGGCGGGGATCGGCATGGAAATGTCCCCTTGCCGACTCGAGGAGATCGTGCTGGAGACCGCCGACTCGTACCTCCTGCAGGCGCAGCAGGCGGGCCTCACCCTGCGCACCGAGATCGAAGGAGGCCTGGGCCCTGTCCGGGGAAACGCCGCGCGGTTGCGGCAAGTCGTGGCGAACCTGCTGGACAACGCAATCAAGTACACCCCGGCCGGGGGGAGCGTAAACGTACGTCTGGCACGCCAGGACGGGGATCTTGTGGTCACGGTAGCAGACACGGGGATCGGCATTTCCCCTCAGGACCAGGAGCAGCTGTTCCAGAAGTTCTACCGGGTGCGATCCCCACAGACGGCCCATGTGCCGGGTACCGGGCTGGGTCTGGCGATCGCGCGGTCGATCGTCGAGCAGCATGGGGGACGGATCTGGGTGCGCAGTACTCCGGGGCAGGGAAGCGTGTTTGGCTTCGCCCTGCCGGAGATCGAGGACGTGGCCCCCTCGGAGAGCTCTTCTGCGGCAGAGGCATAGCGAGCCAGGGCCTTCCACGCGCTGGGGCGGGGTCAGAACATGATCCGGCAGTTGTACCCAACGAGGGCCCTCTGCTGCTCGTCCAGAAGGCGGTGCGGAAATGTCCTAGAAAATGTCCTTCTGATTTCGACTAGCCCACCCCACTTCGTGAAGACGACCAGCCGCACTACGGCCCGGTCTTCCTGTAGGGTAACGGCCGGCTGTCGATCGGCGGCTCTTGTAGCCCATCGGACGGGTGCTGGCAATTCGAGGTCGAACGGAGCGAGCTGGCTCTCGATTGTCTTGAGGTCCTGGGCGGTATCTCCGCACATCGGCACCGCATCGTTGTAGTTGGCATGCCACCAGAGGTAGAACTGGTCCCCCATCGTGGCGAGGATCGCCAGCTGCAGATAGCCCTCTGCGGTGTCGTCCGTTTGGACGTATTGCAGGTAGTCGAGTGCATGCCGAGACATGTTGTAGGAACGCTCCCCTTCCGGACCCTCACCGATTGCGGC
>JBDOIE010000143.1:0-23984 GCA_041082245.1 Chloroflexia bacterium | reverse complement strand
GGTGGTACTGCCCTTCCCGGGCGGCGTGGTGCGCAGCGGCAGTAAGCCGAGCTCCCGCTACCGCTTTCTCCCCGCTTCCACCAACGACGCCTACTGCCCCACCTTGCGGGGGGTGGTGCGTTCTGCCCTCCCTGAGGGGGTGAACTGCGTGCTGGAGATCGTGATCGACGGGCTCACCCTGCCCGCGGTGGAGGAGGCGATGCGCGTGGGCATCCGCGCCGCCTGCCAGCCGGGCATCCGGCGCATCTCCGCCGGGAACTACGGCGGCTCGCTGGGGCAGTTCAACATCCACCTGCACAAGGTCTTGGCAGAACCGGACAAGGACGAGCAGAGATGACGACGCTGATCTTGAAAACGGAACCGAGTGTGCCGCTGGAGGCCGAGACGATCGCCCCCGACCATTTTCTCGGCAAGACGGCCTCCGAGATCGCCGCCCTGCCGGTGCTCCATGGCAACGAGAGCGCCTGCCTGGGCGACTTTTTCTCCGTCTCTGGCGACGGCTCGGCGGAAATCACCGTGGAAGGGGATCTCAAGCGGGTCAAGTGGATCGGTGCCCGTATGACCCAGGGCCGTATCACGATCCACGGGGACGTGGGAATGCATCTCGGCGCCGGCATGCGGGGCGGCGAGATCGTCGTCCATGGCAACGCCGGCGACTGGGCGGGGGCGGAGATGGCCGGGGGCCTGATCCGCATCCTGGGCAACGCCGGCCACTGCCTGGGGGGCGCTTACCGGGGCAGCCCTCGGGGAATGAACCGGGGAACCATTGTGGTCACCGGAAATGCCGGCAACCAGGTGGGTGCGGCGATGCGCCGCGGGGTGATCGCCGTCGGCGGCGACATCGGTGAGTTCGCGGGGGCCTTTATGATCGCCGGCAACCTCTTCGTGCTGGGTCGGCTGGGCGCCCGGGCCGGGGCCGGGATGAAATGGGGCTCGATCGTGGCGCTGGGCGAGGTCGCGGAACTTCTCCCGACCTTCCGCTACGCCTGCCGCTATCAGCCGGTCTTCCTGCGTCCTTTCCTGCGCATGCTGGCCGAACTGGGCTTCCCGGTGACGGAGGCCCACCAGACCGGATACTACCGCCGCTACTGCGGCGACCTGGCATCCCTGGGCAAAGGGGAGGTTCTCGTCTATGATCAGCGTCAATGAACGGGCCGCTGCGATCGCGCAGCGCATGATCGAAGATGCGGAAGCGCTCGGCATCCAGGTGATCACCCTGGAGTGTGGCACACCGGTGATCGATGCCGGGGTCAAGGTGCCCGGAAGCCTGGAGGCAGGACGGCTGTTCGCCGAGGCCTGTCTCGGCGGGCTGGGGCGCGTCGATTTCACCCGGCTGTACTTCGAAGCGCCCGGGGAAGGGGCCGGCTTCTGGCTTCCCGGCGTAAGCGTCACCGTGAGCCACCCCCACATCGCCTGCATGGCGTCCCAGTATGCCGGCTGGGCGATCCAGCGGGAAAAGTTCTTCGCGATGGGGTCGGGGCCGGCCCGCGCCCGCTATGCCAAGGAAGAGCTCTTTGCCAGGCTCGATTACCGGGACGATGCCGACGTCGCCGTCCTGCTCCTGGAAGGGCGCAAGCTCCCGAATGTCGACGTCGCCACCTACATTGCCGAGAAGTGCGGCGTGCGGCCCGAACGCCTCTTCCTCCTCATCGCCCCCACGGCGAGCATCGTGGGCTCGGTGCAGATCGCCGCGCGGGTGGTGGAGACTGGCCTGCACAAGATGGTCGAACTGGGCTTCGATGTGCGCCAGGTCGTCTCCGGTTACGGCACCTGCCCTCTGGCGCCTGTGGCCAGCGACGACCTCAGGGCCATCGGGCGCACGAACGACGGTGTGCTCTACGGTGGGCAGGTCTTTTACTCCGTGCGCGCAAACGACGAAGAGCTCGAGGCCCTCGTGCCCAAGATCCCCTCTTCTGCCTCGCGGGACTATGGCACACCTTTCTACGAGCTCTTTCAGCGCTACGGCGACTTTTACCAGATCGACCCGCTGCTCTTCAGCCCGGCCGAGGTCTGGGTGAACAACCTGAACAGCGGACGCGCCTTCCATGCCGGGAGCGTAAACCTGGAGGTGCTGCGCGCCTCGCTCGTGGAGCACTAGAGGATGCCGCTCAAGATCGGGATCATGGCCTCCCAGGCCGGGTGGCACGTGCGCGCCTTGCAGGAGGCCCTGCAGCGCCGAGGCGTGGAGACGCCGTTTTTCCCGATGACGCGCTTCTGCGCCTGGGTACACGGGAACGTGCACCTGGACGCCGGGGGACAGGCCATCGAGGCATGCCAGGCGCTGCTCGTGCGCACGATCCCCATTGGCTCGCTGGAGCAGATCATCTTCCGCATGGACGCGCTCCACCGCCTCGAGCGGCTCGGGACCTGGGTGATCAACTCGGCCTCGGCGATCGAACGCACCGTGGACAAGTACTACACCTCCTTCCTCCTGCAGGACGCCGGGATCCCTACCCCGCGCACAGCCGTCACCGAGAGCTTCGAGCAGGCACTCGCGGCTTTCCAGGAGATGGGGGATGTGGTACTCAAGCCGCTCTTCGGCTCCGAAGGGAAGGGGATGCTGCGCCTCTCAGACGAGGATTCGGCCTACCGGGCCTTCCGGGCACTGGAACTGGGCCGCTACGTGTACTACCTGCAGGAGTACCTTCCCCATGGCGGGGAGGACCTGCGTGCCTTCGTCATCGGGGACCGTGTGGTGGCCGCGATGCGCCGCAAGGGCAGCGGCTGGAAGAGCAACGTCGCACAGGGCGCCCAGGTAGAGCCGGTGACCCTCTCCCCGGAGCTGGAGGAGCTCAGCGTACGTGCATCCCGCCTGGTCGGCACAGAATATGCTGGGGTCGACCTCTTACAGGCGGAAGACGGGCGCGTATTCGTGCTGGAGGTGAACAGCATCCCGGGCTGGCGCGGCCTGCAGCGCACGACCACGCAGAACATCGCGGATTTGATCGTGGACCACATCTTGAAAGGCCTGAAATAGGCGGCGCTGAGGGATCCGGATGTCCCCTTTCCGTGCAAGCGAAGTAGCTCAGGCAGCTCAGGCAGCTTGCCTTCTGGAGGTAAGCGCCCCGAAGCCCGGAAACGTCAACCGCTATGCCGATTTCGCCGACGCGCGCTATGAGGATTTCCTGCTGAGCGCCGTGGCCATCGGGCCGGCCTTCCTGCAGGCCGGCCGTGTTTCGGTAGGCCGGACGATCTACCGGGCGATCCGCGATACCCGCCGCTGGGTGCACACGAACACCAACCTCGGCATCGTCCTCTTGCTGGCCCCGCTGGCGAAAGCGGCACTGCAACCGGGGCCCCTGCGGGAGAACCTCTCGCGCGTGCTTGCGGGCCTCACGGTGGAAGATGCCCGCCTGGCCTACGCCGCGATCCGCCTGGCCCGCCCCGGGGGCCTCGGACAAGTTGCCGAGGGCGACGTGGCCGAAGAGGTCCACCTTACGCTCCGCGAGGCGATGGCCCTGGCCCGCGAGCGGGACGCGATCGCCCGCGAATACGTGACCGATTTCGCGATCACCTTCGAAATCGGATATCCCGCGCTCCGGGAAGCCTGGAATGCCGCACGCTCCCCTGCATCCGCGGTCGTGGAGACCTACCTGCAGATCCTCGCCCGGGTGCCCGATACCTTGATCGCGCGAAAACGGGGCCTCGAGATCGCCCTCGAGGTCTCCCGTCGTGCACTCGCAGCGCTCGAGGCAGGGGGCGTCCGTACCTCGGAAGGCCGCCGAGCGATCTCGGAGCTGGACCAGTTCCTCCGGGACGAAAGCCACACGCTGAACCCCGGCACCACCGCGGACCTGACCACGGCCGCCCTTTTCCTTTTCTTGCTCCAGGAGCGCGACGCCGTGGGAACGCCTTCCGCGCCGTTTTGACAGACGCCCGGAGTTACGGTACACTTCCGTTTACTTCCCCTTCGTGGTCTGTACCTGTTGCTGAGCCGGGATGAAGGGGAAAGAGGAGAAGAAATGTCCCACAAAGTCTACCTTGGACTGGGCGCCAACCTGGGCGACCGCCACACCAACCTCATCCAGGCCCTGCAGTATCTCCGCAGCCGGGCCCAGATCGAGAAAGTCTCTTCGCTCTACGAGACCAAGCCGGTGGGCTACCTGGATCAGCCCGATTTCCTGAACCTGGTCTGCCAGGTCCATACCGACCTTTCCCCTCAGGAGCTCCTCTCCTTCCTCAAACAGATCGAGCAGCGCATGGGGAGACAGCCCACTTTCCGCGACGGTCCCCGCCCGATCGACATCGACATCCTGCTGTACGATGACCTGGTGCTCGAGACCCCGGAACTCACCATCCCGCACCCGCGGATGGCCAACCGCGCCTTTGTGCTGGTGCCGCTCGCCGAAATCGCGCCCGATGTGGTGCATCCGGTGCTGAAACGCACAGCAGCCGAGCTGGCCCAGGAAGTACCGAAGGAAGGCCTGATCCGCCGCTCCCGGCTGCGCCTCGAGCCGGTGCGCGATGTCCAGCAGGGGGCCCCCGCAGTGCACGTGAGCCTGAATCGCGTGGGAGTGACCGGGTTGCGGCGGGTGATCCGGATCGTGCGCCACGGCGTGGAGAACCTCTTCTACGCCACGATCGACCTCTTTGCCGACCTGAGTCCGGAGCAGATGGGGATCCATATGTCGCGCTTCTGCGACATCCTGGAGGAGACGGCGGAGGAGGTCGCGCTTCAGGAATACCCGGATATCGAGACGTTGAGCGAGCACATCGCGCGCCAGGTTCTGGAAAGACAACACGCGCTCCGTTCCGAGGCGCACATTCGGGCGATCTACCCGATGGACAAGATCACCCCGCTTTCCGCCAAAAAGAGCCAGCAGCTCTACACGCTCCTCGGGGTGGCGGTCGGCTTCCCGAACCGGGTCAAGCGGGCGGTCGGGGTCGAAGCGGACGGCATGACGGTGTGCCCGTGCGCGCAGGATATGGTGCGCGAACATTCCAGGGAGATGCTCCTTGCAGAAGGCTTCTCGGAGCAGGATGCCGAACGCGCTCTGAACGCCATCCCGATCGCTTCGCACAACCAGCGTGGCCGCGGCACAGTACTTGTCGGCACAGACAACGTGGTTCGCGCCGAGGACCTGGTGGAGATCGTCGAGGCCTCGATGAGCTCCGAGATCTACAGTCTCCTGAAGCGGCCGGACGAGTTCTTCGTGGTGAACAAGGCGCACCGGAACCCCCGCTTTGCCGAGGACGTGGTGCGGGCGATGCTCTACAACGTCGTGCAGACCTACACCGACCTGCCGGATGGCGCCTTTGTCCTGGCCAAGCACGTGAGCTTCGAAGGGATCCACAGCCACGATGCTTTTGCCGAGGGGTACGGTACGCTGGGCGAGATCCGGCACGAAATCCGCACCGGTCAGTACCTGCCCCGGCATACGACCTTTCAGGAGTGGCTGGAACAGCCCTCGTAGGCTCCGGTGCGCACCGCTGCGGGTGAGGCAGGATGGTCCTTGAAGGGCATTACCTGGAGACGGTGGAGGGCCTGTTCTTTGCCGTAAAAGGCTCGGTCCACCCGCCGGATCGTTACATCGCCTGCCTGCGCTATATCCCCTGGGCGGGCAAGAGCGAGCGCCGGAAAGGCGATACCGGCTACCGGCGCGTGTACGACTGGGCCGAGCAGGAGCGCTTCCTGGAGGGTTCATACCCGCAGTACCTCGCGGCGGACCCTCTTTTCCACCAGGTGCTGCAGAGCGTGCCCCGGGAACGGGTGCGTCGGATCTACGATCCGCGCGCCCGCCTGGAGGAACTGCGCGCCACAGGAGGGGGCGACCCCGTAGAAGGCGACGCGCTGGGATTCGCTTCCCTTCTGCTCCAGGAAGCCGGGGTCGACGGGCGTGCCCTGGGCCTCTCCGGCTCGCTTCTGATCGGGCTACACACGGACCGGTCCGACCTGGACCTTGTCGTGTACGGGACGGAGAACTGCTGGGCTGTCCACCGGGCTCTGAGGAAGCTTCGTGCCGCCGGCGGGCCGGTGGAACCGCTCGATGCGCAGGAACTCGCAGCGCTTTACGTTTCCCGGGGGGCAAGCGCCTTCTGCAGCCCGCAGGCGTACGCGGAATACGAACGGGCCAAGGCGATGCAGGGGCTGTACCGTGGCCGGCCCTACTTCATCCGCTTCCTGAAGGACCCCGCCGAACTCGACGAACGGTACGGCGACCGGGTGTACACCCCGCTCGGGCCGGCGGCGATCGAGGCCACGGTGGTCGATGCCCGGGATAGCATCTTCACCCCGTGCGGCTACCGCGTGGAGCAGGTACGGATCCTCGAGGGGCCACACGTGGAACCGCTCACCGAGATCGTCTCCTTCCGGGGCCGGTTCTGTGAGCAGGCCCGGGAAGGGGATCGCGTCCGTGCGCTGGGGATGCTGGAACGCATCGAGGCCGCTACAGGAGAGGTGTGGCACCGGTTGCTCCTCGGCAACTCCGGCGACGACTTTTTGCTGCCTGAGGATGGACAGTGATGGAAGAAAAACGGATTGCCTGGGCGATCACCGGAGCCGGACATTTCCTCGCCGAGTGCGCGGAGCGGCTCTACCGCTACGAGAACGTGGACGTCTTTCTCTCTCGTGCAGCGGAAGAAGTCATTCGCATGTACCACCTCCGGGAGACGATCTACACCGGCCGCGCCCGGGTTTACCGGGAGACCGTCGCGAGCGCCCCCTACGCCGGCCGTTTCTCCAAGGGCACCTACCGCGTACTCGTGGTTGCCCCGGCGACCTCGAACTCGGTGGCCAAGTTCGTGCACGGGATATCGGATACGCTCGTGACGAACCTCTTTGCGCAGGCCGGAAAATCCCGTGTGCCGATCATCGTTCTGCCCACGGATCTCGCTCCGGAGATGGATTCGCTCGACCCCCGCGGGGAGACGGTCAAGGTCTATCCGCGCCCGATCGACCTCGAGAACGTGCAACGCCTGGCGCAGTTTCCGGGGGTGCACGTCGTCTCGAGCCCTGAGGAGCTGGAAGCATGCCTCGTTACCTTTTTGTGACCGGCCGGCTGGCCGCAAAAGCCCTGGGCGACGTGCTGGAGCGGATGGCACCGGAGTGGGAGTACGAGATCACGGTGCTCCCGATCTCCGTCGCCGCTTTGATGGACACCCGCTTTATCGCCAGACACCTGAAGAGTGCCGAAGGGTTCGACCTCGTGTTGATCCCCGGCCTCTGCCAGGGCGATCTCTCTTTGCTCACCGAGCCCCTGGGAATCCCGGTCGTGCGCGGTCCAAAGGACCTGAAAGACATCCCGGCCTTCTTCGGCCGTGAGCGCTCCCGGGAAGGATATGGCGCCTACAAGGTCAAGATCCTGGCCGAGATTGTGGATGCCTACCGGCTGAGCCTGGAAGAGGTCCTCGCGCGCGCCGAGTACTACCGCAACTGCGGTGCGGACATCATCGACCTCGGCTGCCCGGTCGAGGGGCGCTTCGAAGGGGTAGACCGGGTCGTCCGGGCGCTCAAAGAGCGGGGCTTCCAGGTCAGCCTGGACACCTTCAACCCGGAGGACATCCTGCTGGCGGACCGCGCCGGCATCGACTACCTTCTCAGCGTCAACTCCCGGAACATCGAGCTGGCCCCACGCCTTTCGTGCAAGGTGGTCGTGATCCCCGATTTCGACCAGGGGCTGGAATCGCTCGAACGGAACATCGCCCGCCTGGAAGCGTGGAATGTCCCTTACATCATCGACCCGATCCTGAACCCGATCGGCTTCGGTTTCACCGAATCGGTCTGCCGCTTCTACGAGACCCGCAAGCGGCATCCGGACGCCGAGATGCTGATCGGCGTGGGGAACCTCACCGAACTCACGGATGCCGACTCGACCGGCATCAACGCCGTGATGGCGGGGATCATCGCCGAACTGGGGATCGATTACGTGCTCACGACAGAAGTGATCAGCTGGGCCCGGGGGGCGGTGCGCGAACTGGACCGCGCCCGGCGGCTCATGCACTATGCCGTCGAGAACCACGTGCTGCCCAAGATGCTGGACGATAGCCTGATCACGGTCAAAGACCCGCCCCACGAACACTACTCCGAGGAAGAACTGCGCGAGATGCAGCGCATGATCCGCGACGCGAACTTTCGCATCTTCGCCGACGACCAGAACATCTACGTGTTCAACCGCGACCTCTTTGTCAAGGGCACCGACATTTCCGAGATCTTTGCGCAGCTCGGCGTCGACGAGGCAAGCCACGCCTTCTATCTCGGCCGTGAACTGCAGAAGGCGGCGCTGGCCCTGCGCCTGGGAAAGAAGTACCTCCAGGAGCAGGAGCTGCGCTGGGGCTACCTGAGCGAGGACGAGACCTGTGGACCGTAAGCCGAAGGATCGGGACTTTCTGGAAACGGAAGAAGGCCTCCTTTTCTGCGTCGTGGGGTACCTGCACCCGCCGGACCGTTACACGGCCTACCTGAAGTACTCCCCGGCGGCGGAAGGACGCTGGCACCGCTCCGGGCAGGCCTACCACCGCAATCTCGCCTATTACCACGCCCACCAGGTGGGGCAGACGCTCGATTTCCTGGAGGCGCACTACCCGGACTATGTCCAGTACTGCCCGGTGCGGAACATGCGTTTCTCCTTCGTGCCGCACGAGCGGGTGCGCACCTACTACCGGCCGGAGGAACGGCTGGCCGAGATCGTCCGCGCGCCGCGCGATCCCTTAGAGGAAGAAGTAGCCCACCTGGCGCAGGCGATCCACGACGCGGCCGGTGTAGCCCTCGAGCAACTGGGGGTGACCGGCTCCATCCTTCTGGGGATCCACGATCCCTCGTTTTCGGACATCGACCTCATCGTGTACGGCGCAGAGAACGCGCGGCGGCTGCGCGCCGCGCTGGCTGCCGATGCGATACCGGACCTCTACCCGCTCGACGGTGCCTTTGTGGAACGATGGTGCCAGGAAACGGCGCCGCGGCACCACCTCACGCTGCAGGATGCACGCTGGCTTTCGGCGCGCCGCTGGAACTACCGCCTCTACGGACCGCAACGCCGGTACCTTTCCCTGCACCCGACCCGTTCCGATGCCGAGATCCGCGAAGCCTATGGCGAGCACACCTACCGGGACATCGGGGCAGCGAGGCTTCAAGGGGTGATCTCAGATGCGGACGAGGCGATCTTTCTCCCGGCGGTATACCGCCTGGAACAGGCGCGCATCCTGGAGGGCCCACAAGTGCCCGTACGGGAAGTTTGCTCCTATGAGGGGCTCTTCTGCCAGGCCGCCGACGTGGGGCAAACCGTGGAAGCGCAGGGGAAACTGGAGGAAGTGGACGGCGGCTCCTGGTACCGCCTGGTGATCGGGAGCAGCCACCGCGCGGGGGCGGAGTACTTGCGGGTGGTGGACCTTGATCGTTGAGGTGATCCTTTCCACGCTGGACAGGGCGGGCCGGCCGAACTTTGCGCCGATGGGCGTGGTGTGGGGCGAGGAGGAGATCGTCGTCCGGCCGTTCCGCACCACGCACACTTTCGCGAACCTCCTCGCGAGTGGGTACGGCGTGGCCAGCGTGACCGACGACGCACTCGCCTTTGTAGAGGCGGCGCTGGGGGACCCCCTCCTGCCGCACTTCCCGGCCGTGCGCGTGCCGGGGGTGGTCTTCCAGGGCGCCTGCTACTGGCGGGAACTGCAGGTCATCGACGTTGGCGGGGATGAGGAACGGGCGGAGATCGCCTGTCGCGTCGTGCACCGGGGATGGCAGCGCGATTTCCTGGGCTTTAACCGCGCGCGGAACGCGCTCGTGGAACTCGCCATCCTGGCCACGCGGCTCCATCTTTCAGGCTTCGCGCCGGTGCTCGAGGCGCTGGAACGGTGCGAACCGATCGTGCGCAAAACGGGCGACGAGCCGGAGATGAAAGCGCTCGCCCGGATCCGGGAGTATGTGGAGAGGTGGAGGCATGGTCGTCCAGGTTAAGACCCCGGCCCGCCTGCACCTGGGCTTTCTCGACCTGAACGGCGAGCTGGGCCGCCTCTACGGGAGCATCGGGGTCGCGATCGACCGGCCGAATGTAATGCTCGAGGCACGTCCTGCTTGCGAGCTGGCGGTCGAGGGGCCCGAAGCGGAGCGGGTCGCAGCGTTTGCGGAAACGTTCCTGCGGCACTACCCTGTGGTGTCAGGAGCGCATCTCTGTCTGCGCTCGAGCATCCCGGCGCACGTCGGCCTGGGCTCGGGCACGCAGCTGGCCCTGGCTGTGGGGGTAGCGCTGGCACGCCTGGGCGGGCTCGACCTCCCGGTCGAGGAGATCGCCGCGCGCTTGGGCCGTGGCGTGCACTCCGGGGTTGGAGTGGCCGTCTTTCGCTACGGCGGGTTCGTGGTGGACGGCGGACACCCGGCTGAGGGAAGACGCATGTTGCCCCCGCCCCTGCTCTACCGCGGCCGGCTGCCCGCGGAATGGCGGTTCGTAATCGCTATTCCCGAAACCGACCGGGGCCTGAGCGGGGAAACGGAACAGGCTGCCTTCCAGGTGTTGCCCCCATCGCCGGCAGGCCTGTCCGAGAAGCTGTGCCGGCTTCTCGTGATGCAGATGTTGCCGGCGATCGTGGAGAAGGATGCAGCACGCTTCGGCCAGGCGCTCACCGAGATCCAGCGCCTGGTGGGCGATTCTTTTGCGGCGGTACAGGGCGGCCGGTACGCGAACCCTGTCTCGGGTCGCCTCATCGACCTCTGGTTGGAGGAAGGAGCGCTCGGGGCCGGCCAGAGTTCCTGGGGCCCCACCGTCTATGCGCTGGCGGTGGGAAAAGCGCAGGCTGCGGCACTGGAACAGGCCGCAGAAAGGTTCCTCGCGCAGCAGGGTGGCGGGCAGGTGTTCACCGTGCGGCCGGCGGCACGCGGCGCGCAGGTACGGGTGACGGCGGAACCGTCATAATGGCACGTAGGACAGGGCTGAACCTCCTGGAAAAGGAGAGCAATATGCCCGTGACCATCACCTGCTACGGCGGCATCTGTGAGATCGGCGGCAGCAAGATCCTGGTGGAGGACGGGAGCGTCCGCATCCTCCTGGACTTTGGGAAGGCGTTCGGCCGCTACAGCGACTACTTCGACGGCGTGTTCACAAAAGAGCGCTCCACCCGGGGGGTGCTAGATGCCCTCGCCCTGGGCCTGCTCCCGCCTCTGGAAGGTCTGTACCGCGAGGACCTCGTGCCGGTGTTTAATCGGGCCTATGTCTCGGTGCAGGAGGGGGACACGGGACGAAGCCGGAAGAAAACCGCCCTGTGCGACCGCGCTGCCGCCTGCCGCGACTTCTGGGAACGCTTCCGGGGCCGGGCGGACTATCGAGACCTCCGGCGCGATGCCCCGGCCGTCGATGCGATCCTGGTCTCCCATGCCCACCTCGACCACAGCGGCGACCTCGACGCGGTATGCCCCGATATCCCCGTCTTCTCCTCGCGGATGACCGCCTTGATCGCCAAGGCCATGCAGGACTGCAGCAAGCCCGGCGCTTCGGGCGTCGTCTACGTGAACCCGCACGCGGTCCGCGAGGATGGCCTGCTCGAGGCGGACAGGTCTGCAGGGTACATCTGGCGGCCCTGGGGCTTCCTCGATGGCCAACCGGAGGGGGACCTCGATCGCTCGGACCCGTTCGCCGGGCCGCGCAGCTTCTGGAACTGGCGCCCGGCCAAGCAGGATCGGCCCGCCCCGGACGTTCCATCATACGACGGTTCTTTCCCCGTGACCCTCCGATGGTGGCCGCTGGATCATTCGCTCTTTGGCGCAAGCGGCTTTGCCCTGGAAACCACGGCCGGCTGGATCGCTTACACCGGGGACCTCCGCTTCCACGGCAAGCAGGGCGCCCTCTCCCACCGTTTTGCCGAGGAACTCTCGCTCCTCTCTCCTGTGGCTCTGCTGTGCGAAGGAACCCGTGCCGGGATCGAGGAGAACGTGACCGAAGATGAGGTCCAGGAACATTGCCTGGCTGCGGTGCGCAGGGCGTCGGGTCACCTGGTCGTCGCCGATTTTGCCCCGCGCAACGTGGAACGCCTGATCACCTTCCTGGACATCGCCCGGGAGACGGGGCGATGCCTCCTGATCCAGCCCAAAGATGCTTTCTTGCTCGCGGTAATGCGCCTGGCCGATCCGAGCTCGGTGCCCGATCTGAAGATGGAACCGTGCCTGGCCGTGTATGACGACCCCAAAGGCCAGCAACAGAAGTGGGAGCAGGTCACGCGGCAGGCATACGCAGGCAAGCTCCTGGGTCCAGATGAGGTCAAGGCACACCCTGGAGAGTACATCCTTGCCTTCAGCCTCTGGGATATGGCCGACCTCCTGGATGTGGAACACATCCTTGGGAAAGCGCCCGGCGGCGTCTACATTTACTCCAACAGCAAGGCCTACGACGAAGAGCAAAAGGTGGACCTGGTGCGGCTGTGGAACTGGATCCACCATTTCGAAATGGAGCCGGTGGGTCTGACCGTGACGGCCCGCGATCGGACCGGACGGGTCGTCGAAGTGGACGTTGTGTCCGGCTACCACGCATCGGGGCACGCAAGCGGGCCCGAACTGCTGGAGTTCGTGAAGGCCGTACGCCCTCAAGTGCTCATCCCGGTGCACACCGAAGAGCCGGGGTGGTGGGTGGATCAGCTCAAGGGGACAGGGATCCCGGTGCTTCTGCCCACCTACGCGCAGCCGTTGCAGGTAGGCACTGTGCCACACAGGTAGCATCACTCCGGAAACCCCGCCTCTCCGATCGTCCGGCTTTCCGCCAGGAGCGACGCTCCGGTTTTCCCGGCGGCGTTGCCTCTTGCTGGAAAACGTGCGGATCCGGCGGCGCGAGTTTCTTGCCGATCGCCCGAAGTGTAACGGCAGAACCGCTTCGGGGCGAAAGAACCCTTCCACGCGGATCCGGGGAAAACACGGTGCCACGTCCAGCGCGGCAGCCGGTTTTTTTCCCCCGTGTTGAAGGTGCGACGAACGGTTGGGGCCTTCGAGTTCTGCTCGCGCAACGCCTGCTCGGCCTGCGGGGCGTTTCGCTGAGGAGAAACTCCGCCGGGTCAACCCCCGATCGGCTCCGACACAGGGGAGTGCCCGACGTTGCTTCAAGCGTCTGAGGGTGGCGCCGCGCCGGGTGTGACTCTCAAGAACCCGAGGAGCGTGACAACCTCTCGCGATCCACGTCCGTCCGAACTTCCTTGGCGGCCATACCGGACCCTCCGGACAGACGGAGCTACCGCGGCCTCTTACCATTCCAGCCTCGGCCGGTGGTTCTTCACCTGATCTCCCACCCGTTTTCCCCAGCCCAGGGAGAACCCCGCCACAGTCACCATCAACCATCCGGGCGGGCCAGGCGCCCGCAGTCCCTCTCCACGCAGGAAAGCCTGTACCTCCGGCCCTTCGACCGGCAGGTCGAGCACGCGCTGTACTTTGCCCGGCGCCAGCGCCATCGCCAGCGCGTGGCTGGGGACGAACCGTCCCTTGCGCACCCAGCCCAGGAGCCACCCTGCCCGTAACAACCTCAAGCCCGCCGGTTCGGGCATCCCTTCGGGCAGCGCAAGCAGCGATTCCCCGAGGAGGGCCCGCTGTGCGATCTCGATCGTCTCACAAAGCGCCTCCTGGCAAAAGTCCTCGAAAACCTGCACCGCACGCACGGGGATCTCCACCCGCCACGCGGGCGGTTCTTTCGGCGCAGGTCCTTCCGGCCGCCGCAAACGTGCCAGAAAGTGTCCCTCACCGGCGGTCCGGTGCGGCCAGAAACGCCGAGCACGGCGAAGTGTTTCCGCAATCGCGGGGGGCACATCACCAGCCCACTCCGGCCGGCCCGCCGATACCCCTGCCCACGCCGGCCCTTCCTCCAGTGTCCAGCCGGCATGCGTCGCCAGAAAGTGCCCAACGACGGCCTCGTTTTCCTCGGGGGAAAAAGTGCAGGTCGCGTACACCAGCACGCCCCCCGGCCGCACCAGACGCGCCGCCGCCTCCAGGATGCGTTGTTGTCTCCGGGCGCACCCGGCGACCCCCTGAGGGCTCCACTCGCCGGCCGCCGCTGGATCCCTCCGGAACAGCCCTTCTCCCGAACAGGGCGCATCCACCAGCACGCGGTCGAAGAACCCCTCCAGCCGCTCGGCCAGCTGCTCCGGCCGTTCCACGCTCACCACGGCGTTCCGCACCCCCCACCGCTCCAGGTTCTCCAGGAGGGTACGAGCACGCCCCGGGTGTAGCTCGTTCGCCCAGAGAAGCCCTTTCCCCCGAAGGCGGGAGGCGATATGCGTGCTCTTGCCTCCGGGCGCTGCGCACAGGTCCAGGATACGCTCTCCCGGCTGCGGATCGAGGAGCGGCACAGCTGCGGTAGCGCTGGGCTCTTGAAGGTAAAAGAGCCCCGCCGCGTGAAACGGATGCCGGCCCAGGTGGACCTCAGGGGGAAGGAGGAACGCTTCCGGGCACCAGGGCACAGGAGCGAGGTCCATCGCGAGGAGCGAAAGCAGCCGTTCCGGCTCTACTTTCAGCGTATTCACCCGGAGCGCTTGTCGCGCGGGCTGGCCGAGCGCCTCCAGGAAAGCCGGATATTCCG
The DNA here is from genome assembly GCA_041082245.1 of Chloroflexia bacterium. Taxonomy (GTDB): domain Bacteria; phylum Chloroflexota; class Chloroflexia; order DTKN01; family DTKN01; genus DAOTVY01. Next base: position 9,510 of record JBDOIE010000143.1, on the reverse strand, counting down.
GCCCCAGCAGCCGCGCCATCCGCTCCAGGAAAGCCCCTGGGAATCGGATTGCCCTTTCCTCCGGATGACCAGGGCACACGGGCTGCCTCCGGGACCCCTCAAGCGGACAGCGCTCGCCGCACGTCAGCGGCGTGCTCCCGGTCGTGCTCCAGGACCAGCGCAAACCAGGCATACGGCCGGGTCTGCGCTTCCCAGACCCCGGGAAAGGTCCGTTCGATTTCGCCCTGCTCCATCTGTCCCAGGAGCTCCATCAATGCCTGGTGGACGCTCTGGAAATCGCTCCAGACCGCTTCCCAGGGCTGATCGCGCCGCGCCCGGGCGTGTGCCTGGTTCCACGCTTCCAGATCGGGGACATCCTCCACCTGCGGCGCGCGGCCGGCGGCCATATCCTGCAACCCGAATAGCAGGTACGCCTCCCAGTCGGCGATGTGACCGAAGACATCCTTGAGTGTCCACACCCCACACACCGGGCGTGTGGTCCGCTCCTCGGGAGAAACGAGCTCCGCCGCGGCCAGTAGCTCTGCCCGCGCGGCCACCAGCGCAGCCGCAAGGAGCGCTTTGGGGCCGGTAGCCGTCTCCCCCTGGCTCTTCTTCCAGTCGGCCAGTTCCCCGGTATGGATCTGTTCGTGCCGGGTGAACACTTCGATCCAGCCCGGGAAGTGCCAGTCCTCCCCGCCGATCGGCCGACGGCGGAAAAACGCCTCTTCGGGCACTTCGCCCATCCACTGCACCCATACCGCCCGCACCCGGTGCAGCTCGGATAGCACGTCCTCCAGGGTGCGATCCCGCCAGGCCGCCACAACGGCGGCATTACAGGCATCCTGGTCCGCTACGGGGGACAGGTCGGGCACTTCGCCGAGCACCATCCGCCGCATCTGCTCCAGCGCCCAGGCGTCCCACCCGATCAGGTGCACGAGGATATCCCTTGCCGTCCACTCTCCGGACACGATGGAACGCAACAGTGTTTCCTCATCCAGGTGCAGGAGCGAGGCCAGCAGGCCGGCCCGAGCCGCCGCGAGCTGCGCCAGGAACTGCCGCCGCCGGAAGCCCAGCACGCTGCGGATCTCCACCGTGTGTTCCCGCTCGTGCTCCAGGAAGCGACGCAATACCTTGCGTGCCGTCCAAGGCTCCTCGGGATGCTGGGTCCAGTACGAGGGATGGTAAACTTCTGCGCGCTCGCGCTCGGAGAGTCCGCGGAGGCACGCCACTGCGGTGCGTCGTTCCATCGCCAGGAATTCGTAGAGGGGGAGCTCCTCGGCATGATCCCATTCCTCTGGCAGACGCTCCGGGGGAATGAGACGCGAAACATACCACGTTTCCGCGCGCCCGATATGCCGCAGGATCTCACGAACGCTCCGCGCTTGGGAGGATAACCGGAAGTCCAGTGTCTCCTCGGGCAGGTCTCCCGCGAGAGAAAGGAGGTCCTCGCGGCTGTACGCCATCCGTCGCAGGTAGAGCTCCACCTCCTCCGGTGTAACGGCGAGCTCGTCCGGAGGGAAAAGGGCAGCCGCGTCGCCCGAGGCAAAGGGCCCATACCCCACGCTTTCCCCGGCGACCTCGAGCGCGATTTCCTCTTCCTCGGGCGGCGCGGGCTCCCCGTGACGACGCAGCCATGCCCAGCACTCGCGAACCGCCTGGGGGAGTTGCTGCAGGGCCGCATCGCGGTTTGACGCAAGCACCATACAACCGGGCAGTTCCGGCACGTGCGCCATCGTGCGGCCGTCTGCCGCGATCTCTAGGTAAACCCGGTAACCTGGCATGGCTATACCTCCTGGCTTCCCGAAGCCATAGCGCGCCGAGATAACCCCGGGCACTGAGAGCGCATCGCCCTGGGGAAGACAACGTGCTCCCGGTTCATTGACTTGGGCCACACACTTCTGGTCGCCATTATACCAGAACCCGCTACGCGAGAGCCGGCGCTCTGCGGCACTGGGGCGACCGCGAATCTCTTTGTAGCCGATGGACAGACCCGCACAGGGTGCGCGCCATCTTAGAACCAAGCACCCTCGACGGGACGTTTTCTGGGTGTGAAGGCAGGGCTTCTCAGCCATCTGGCACAGGCTTTCCTGGAAAGTTTACGGAAGTAGGGCAACTCCACAGGAGTTGCCCTATTCTGCCCCTTTCGGTCGTCTCAAACGCCTGTCGCATATACAGGTGAACGAGCGGGGGTGTCCTTCCGTTGGCTGAGTCACTCGCAAAGATGGCGCGCACAAGGCCAGGCCGGCGCTTGCCAGGGGCTTCCTTTCATGGTATCCTGCCTGCTACAAGGCGCCCTGTACTCTAGGAGGAAACGATGCCGGAAGCCATCCTGCGTGAAAAGCAGCAGGTGATGCCCGCGACTTTCCTTCTGCGCCTGGAAGCTCCTGCGCTGGCCCGGGCAGGCCGGCCCGGGCAGTTCGTGATGGTCCGCTGCGCCGATCCCGGGTCCACCGACCCCCTGCTCCGCCGCCCCCTCGCGCTGCACCGACTCCATCCGGAGCAAGGCTCGGTCGAGCTGCTCGTGCGCGTGGTCGGGCGGGGTACGGCTTGGCTTGCCGCTCGTGCTCCTGGTGATACCTTCGACCTCCTGGGGCCGCTGGGCCAGGGTTTCGCGCTCCCCCGACCCGGACGCAACCTGCTCCTGGTCGCCGGGGGCATCGGGATCGCCCCGCTCGTGGCCGTGGCGGACGAGGCGCTCGCGAGGGGGTGCGCGGTGGTCCTCGCGCTGGGCGCACGCACCGCGGCGGAACTCTACCCGGCAACGCTCCTACCCCCGGAGGTCGAGCTGCACGTGGCCACCGACGACGGCTCGGCGGGCCGGCAGGCTACGGTGATCGAGCTGCTGCGCGATCCCGATCTTGGCCTCTTGCCATGGGCCGATCAGCTGATGGCCTGCGGTCCCCGTCCGATGCTGGTAGAACTTTCGGCCGCGGTACGCGCTGGCCGGCTGCGCTGGCGCACGGGGTTCGCGCAGGTTTCCCTGGAGGAGCGGATGGCGTGCGGCGTCGGCGCCTGCCTGGGGTGCGTCGTTCCCACCCGGCAGGGGTACCGGCGCGTGTGCCGCGACGGCCCGGTCTTTGACCTCAAGGACCTTCTGTTGGAGGCGTAAGGTGGGTATACTCTCGGGCAACCTTTCCCTCCTGGGCATCCTGGCCACGATCGGCACGGGCCTGGCTACCGGCTTGGGCGCGCTCCCTGCGCTCTTCACGCGCAATGTGCACCCACGCCTGCTGGATGCGATGCTGGGCTTTGCCGCCGGGGTCATGCTGGCCGCTACTGCCTTCAGCCTGATCCTGCCGGCACTCGAGCTCGGCCATACCCTCTGGGGCAAGTGGAGCATCGGTGCTGTGGTGCTCGGCCTTGTGCTGGGCGCGGTCTTTCTTTCCCTGCTGGACCGGCTCACCCCACACATCCACTTCATTTCCGGCCCCGAGGGTCCTTCTTCCTCTTTGCGCCGCATCTGGCTCCTGATCCTGGCGATCACCCTGCACAACTTTCCCGAAGGCCTCGCCGTGGGGGTCGGGTTCGGAAGCGGGAACTTGAGCGAGGCCTGGGTGCTTGCGTTTGCCATCGGACTGCAAAACATGCCGGAAGGCCTCGCGGTCGCTTTGCCGCTCATCCGCGAAGGCTATGGGCGCGGCCGCGCCCTCTGGTACGCGACGGCGTCGGGCCTGGTGGAGCCGATCGCCGGCGCGATCGGGGTGCTTGTGATCCAGCTGGCGCGCCCCTTGCTCCCCGTTGCGCTCGCCTTTGCTGCGGGAGCGATGCTCTTTGTAGTCAGCGACGAGATCATCCCCGAAACCCACCGCAAGGGGTACGAGCGCGAGGGGACCTTCGGGGTCATCGTCGGTTTTGCCGTGATGATGTTCCTGGACAACCTCTTTTCGTGAGTCGGAGGTCGCTGTGGGCGAGGAGTGGATCCACCTGTACGTGAACGGCGTGGAGCGGCACGTCCAGGTTGGGCCGCGTACCACCCTGCTCGAGGTGCTCCGGGAGCAGCTGCGCCTGACGGGCACGAAGAACGGTTGTGGCCAGGGGCACTGCGGCGCCTGCACTGTGCTCGTGGACGGCGAGGCGGTCCGCTCCTGCATCTACCTGGCGCGGAGGGCAGCCGGCCGCTCCGTTTGCACCATCGAGGGTCTCGAGGGTCGGGACCCGCTGCAGAAAGCCTTTGTCGAGCAAGGAGCCGTGCAGTGTGGCTTCTGCACCCCGGGGATGATCCTCGCCGCGCGCGCATTGCTGTCGCGGAATCCGCGCCCTACGCGCCAGGAGATCTTGCAAGCGCTCGAACCGAACCTCTGCCGCTGCACCGGCTACTCGAGCATCGTGCGCGCCGTCCTGCAGGCCTCGGGACAGGAGGTGCCTCCCTTGCCCGGCACACCCTCCGTACCGCTGCGGGCGGTTGGCCGCCCGCTGCCGCGCCCCGATGCCTGGGCCAAAGTGACGGGGAGCGCGCGCTACGCGGCCGACCTCTATTTCGAGGGTATGCTCCACGCCGCCGTGCTCCGCAGCGCCCATCCCCACGCTTACGTGCGCGGCCTCGATACCTCACGCGCCCGTGCGATGCCCGGTGTCGTAGCCGTCCTGACGGCGGATGACATCCCGGGCCGGCGGGTGCACGGGATCGTCCGCCTGGACTGGCCTGTGCTCGTGGGCGTCGGGGAAAAGGTGCGCTACCTCGGCGATGCCCTCGCGATCGTGGTGGCCGAAACGCGTGCGGCGGCAGAACAGGCGCGCGACGCGATCGATGTGTCGTACGAAGTGCTTCCGGGCGTTTTCTCCCCACAGGAGGGGCTAGCCGAGGGGGCACCGCGTGTGCACGAGCAGGGAAATCTGCTCAAGAAGATCCAGGTGCGCAAAGGCGACGTCGTGGCAGGGTTTGCGGAAGCTGCGGAGATCGTCGAGGGGACGTTCCACACCCCTACTGTGGAGCACGCCTTCCTCGAACCGGAGGCTACGGTAGCTGTGCCGTTCTCCTCCCCCGAAGAGCCCCTGACGCTCTACGTCGGTTCCCAGATCCCGTTTGCCGACCGCGAGCAGGTGGCGGCATCCCTGGCCCTGCCCCTGGAGCGCGTGCGGGTGGTGCAGACGACGGTGGGCGGGGCCTTCGGCGGCAAAGAGGACATCTCGGTGCAGATCCATGCCGCGCTCGCCGCCTACCGCACCGGTCGGCCGGTCAAGCTCGTGCTCAGCCGCGAGGAATCGATCCGCGTCCATCCGAAGCGCCACGCCACCACGGTGCACCTGCGCGTGGGAGCCACTCGCGATGGGAAGCTCACCGCCGTACAGGCCGAGATCTGGGGCGATGCCGGGGCATACGCCTCGCTGAGCGAGGCCGTTATGACGCGTGCCGCGACCCACGCGGCCGGCCCCTACGTCGTCCCCAGCGTCTCGGTCGACTGCTACGCGGTCTATACGAATAACCCGCCCTCCGGGGCGATGCGTGGGTTCGGCGTGCCCCAGGTCACCTTTGCCATGGAAACCGCGCTCGATATGCTCGCCGAACGGCTGGGGCTGCACCCGCTCGAACTGCGACGGCGCAACGCGCTGCACGTGGGTGCGGTCACTGCAACCGGCCAGATATTGCGCGACAGCGTGGGCTTCCCGGAAACGATCGACCGCGTGGAGGCGGCTGTGCGCGCGATGGGAGAGGAGGTATTACGCCCCTCGGTCCCCCACCGGCGCCGCGGCTGGGGGTTCGCCTGCAACCTGAAAAACGTCGGCCTCGGCGGGGGCATCCCCGACAGCGCTGGAGCCACGGTGCTCGTGGACGAACGAGGGCGCGTGGAGGTGCGCATCGGTGCCGCGGAGGTCGGACAGGGGGTGGTCGCGATCGCGGCACAGATCGCCGCCGAGGTGCTCGGGGTACCGCTGGGACAGGTCGCGCTCATCGTGGGCGACACCGCGCTAACCCCGGACGGCGGTGCGACCACCGCTTCCCGCCAGACCTTCATCACCGGGAACGCCGTGCGGCTGGCGGCGGAGGACGTGCGGGCCATCCTCGCCGCCGCCGCTTCCGAGGAACTCCAGGCGCCGCCCGACCGGCTTTGCTTCTTGGATGGAAAGATCGTCTCCCCCGAAGGTCGCAGCGTCACGCTCGAGCGAGCAGCGTGCCTGGCGGCGGAAGAAGGGCGAGCCGCTCGTTCCACCCGTATCTACACCCCACCCCCGACAACCCCGTTAGGCCAGCCGGGGGACGACCACTTCGCCTACGGCTTTGCCACCCAGGCGGCGCTGGTCGAGGTGGATCCGGAGACCGGCGAAGTAGAGGTGTTGCGGGTGGTGGCGGCGCACGACGTGGGCCGGGCGGTGAACCCTCAGGCGGTCGTCGGGCAGATGGAGGGGGGCGTGATGATGGGCATCGGGTATGCGCTCTCCGAAGAACTTGTCCTGGAAGAGGGACGTGTCCGGAACCCCGACCTGCGGCGGTACCGCGTCCCGCGCGCACCGCGCACCCCGGAGGTGATCCCTATTTTGGTGGAAGCCCCATCGGCCGAGGGGCCCTTCGGCGCCAAGGGGGTGGGGGAAATCACTTCCATTCCAACAGCGCCGGCGATCACCAACGCGATCTATGCCGCGGTCGGCGCGCGCATCACCCGTCTCCCCGCGACCCCGGAGCGGGTTCGAGAAGCGATGCAGCGAAAGGAACGATATGAGCGGTGAGCTGACCGACGCCTGGGAAACGCTGAACGCCGAAATCGTCTCCTGTCGCGCTTGCCCGCGCCTGGTCGCCTGGCGGGAGGAGGTCGCGCGCACCAAGCGTCGCGCCTACCGGGATCTCCCGTATTGGGGCCGGCCGGTGCCGGGCTTCGGTGACCGACAGGCGCGCTTACTTGTGCTGGGCCTTGCGCCGGCAGCGCACGGCGCGAACCGCACCGGGCGCATGTTCAGTGGGGACAGCGCCGGCCGGACGCTCATTCCCGCGCTCTACCGGGCCGGATTTGCGAACCAGCCGGAATCCGAAGGCCCGGGGGACGGGCTGGTGCTGCAGGACGTCTTCCTCACCGCCGTTTGCCGTTGCGCGCCCCCGGGCAACCGGCCCACCCCGCAGGAGATCCAGAACTGCTGGCGCTTCTGGACCCGGGAACTGGAGCTCTTACCACACCTGCGCGTGGTCGTGGCGCTGGGGCAGATCGCCTTCGAGGCCTACCTGCGCTGGTGTCGGGAGCGAGGGGCGCTTTCCGGCCGGCCGGCTTTCGGGCACGGCGTGTTCGTCCGACCGGAGGGTGGCCTTCCGATGCTCCTTGGCTCCTATCACCCGAGCCGCCAGAACACGAACACTGGCCGGCTGACCCCTGCCATGCTGGATGCGGTATTCCAAGAGGCAAGACACCTTCTGGAGGAGTAGACGGTGCTGACCATCGACGGCTCGTACGGCGAAGGCGGCGGCCAGGTGCTCCGCAGCGCGCTGACGCTTTCGGCGCTCACCGGGCAGCCGGTGCGCGTGGACAAGATCCGTGCCGGCCGCCGAAATCCGGGCCTGCAGGCGCAGCACCTGACCGGGGTGCTGGCGATCGCCCGCATCTGCGACGCCGCCCTGGAGGGGGCGACGCTCGGATCCACGACGCTCACCTTCACCCCGCGCAAGCCGCCCCAGGCCGGGGAATATCGCTTCGATGTCTCCGAGCAACGCAAGGGAGGCAGCGCGGGCTCGGTCACCCTGGTGCTGCACACGCTGATCCTGCCGCTCGCGTTCGCGGAGGGAACCAGCCGGGTCGTCGTGCGCGGGGGAACCCACGTGGCCTGGAGCCCACCCTACCACCACCTGGAGCAGGTGTACCTCCCGATGCTCGGCCGGCTTGGCGTGCAGGCCCGGTCGTCGATCGCCCGCTGGGGGTGGTACCCGGAGGGAGGGGGCGAGGTCGTGGTGGAGGTTGTGGGACAGGCGAAGCCGCAACTTGCGCCGCTGCAACTGGAAACGCGCGGCGCGCTCCGCCGGCTCTGGGGAATCTCGGCCTGCTCGAACCTGCCGGAGCACGTGGCCGAGCGGCAGAAGAGCCGGGCAGAGGAGCTGCTCCGCCGGGCCGGCTTGTCCCCGCGCATCGAGTGCTGGACCTCCCAGCGGGGGAAAGGCCTCCGCAGCTCGGGCACCGGGAGCATCCTCCTGCTGTTCGCCGAGTGCGAAGCCGGGATCGCCGGCTTCAGCGCCCTGGGCGAGCGCGGAAAGCCTGCCGAGCGGGTTGCCGAAGAGGCGGTGGAGGAATTCCGGCAGTGGTGGGAAAGCGGGGCCGCGGTCGACCGCCATCTGGCGGATCAACTTCTTCTGCCCCTGGCTCTCGCCCAGGGCGCCTCGGCCTTCACGACCTGCCAGGTCACGGAGCACCTGCTCACGAACGCCTGGGTGATCCGGCACTTTCTCCCGGTAGAGATCGGGGTCGAAGGGGAAAAAGGCGCTAGGGGTCGGGTGGTGATCCGGCCGCGGTGACCGGCGGGGCCGGACCCCGGCGCATTTCCCCCAGACGCAGGAGCACGACCCCAAGCAGGATCAGGACACTACCGCCCCACTGCAGGGCGGTCATTTTTTCTCCGAGGAAGAGGAAGGCAAGCAGGGCGGTGAGGGTAGGTTCGAGGGTGGCGATGAGGTTCGCCACGCCGGCCGGAAGGTAGGTGAGGCTCACCGTGTACAGGCCGTAGCCGCCGATCGTGGGCCCGACCGCGAGGAGGGCAAGGATCCCCCAGCCAGCCGCCGAGTGCCCCAGGTAGAAGAGCGTTGCCGGCCGCTGCAACAGCAGCAGAAAGGCTGCCGCGAAGGAAAAGGCGTAGAGCATGGTGCTCCAGGGCGGGAGGCCGCGGCGCGCGGCCTCTTTGCCGAACAGGCTGTAGCCGGAAAAGGTCACGCCCGAAAGCAGGCCCACCGCGACGCCCAGGGAATCGGTCCGCCACGCGGCCGGGCTCAGTGCGCCGGAGACGAGGGCGCAGCCGAGGATGCTCAGCAAGATCGCTACGAGCTTGGCCGTATCCAACCGTTCCCCGAAGAGGCGGCGGCCCACGAGGGCGGTGAAGGCCGGGCTGCTGTAGGCGAGCACGGTGGCTGCCGCCGCGCCGTTCCGGGCAACGGAGGTCGTCCAAAGGGCGTTGAACGCGGCCAGCGTGAGGCCGTATGCAGCAAGGAAAGGAAGCTGCTTCCTCAACGATGGCGGATGAAGCCAGGCACGTCGGAACAGCACGAATGCCAGCGCCAGGGCGGAGGCGGCAAACAGGTCGCGCCAGAAGGCAAGCACGAGCGGCGGCAGCCCGAAATGCGTGCTCAGGTAGCCGATAAAGATCGCGGTAGTAGCCCAGATGGCTGTTCCGATGAACGCCAGGAGATAGCCACGGGCCGTAGAGGAGAGTCTGCCGGACATAGCCGGATTATACCACAGCAGCGGCGGGTACGTAGGGTGGGTAGCAGGCAGGCTGCGGGTGAGGATCGACCGACAGCCCGGCCCTCTGCTGGAACACAGGGAAGCCCCGGGCGGGTGCGTAAGGGCGGGTTCTGACGGGTGCGTAAGGGCGGGTTCTGACGGGTGCGTAAGGGCGGGTTCTGACGGG
>JBDOIE010000138.1:0-9012 GCA_041082245.1 Chloroflexia bacterium | reverse complement strand
GTACCGGCTCGAACGTTCCCTGGATGACCCCTTGGGCTACGACGTGCTGCAGGTGCCCGGGTGCCCTCCTGGCGGCCGTCCCGGTGAACCCGAGCTACCGGCGTGCACGGTGCTCCTTGGGATCCCGCCCGGCGTCGAGGTCCACCTACACGTGCAAGAGGTTCAGGAGACGCCCCTGCAGGGGGCTTTCCGTATCCGGCCCGTGCCTACGCTCGAGATGGAGCCGCTCCCCAGCGGAGCAGAGGACGTTTACCCCCGGCCTTCGCGGCTCGTACTGCGGGAGGGGACGGTGTACCTGTGGCAGGCTCCGTTCCCCGAGTCCCCCGTAGTCCTGACCCCGACAGTCGCGCCCACCTGGGAAGGGATGGTTGAGGGTATCCTCACGTCCGGAGTTCGCGCTGGACCTTCTGATATCCTCGCGCAAAGTGGCGCGGCGGCAGGAAGTGCTCAGGTCTGGTTCTTGCCGCTTGCGCCGGCGGCGCTCTCGCTCACGGTGCAACCGGACGTGCTCGTCGCCGACGGCGTTTCTACCGCGACCCTGCGTTCGCGCGTGGAGGATCGGCACGGCAACCCGGTTGCCGACGGCACCCGGGTAGAATGGGGTGCCACAATAGGCGCCGTGTGGCCGATCGAGGGGTTCACAGTTGGGGGATGGGCCACGGCTACCCTCCGGTCCAGCACGATGCTCGGCACCGGCATCGTATGGGCGGTGGCGGGATCCGTCTCCGCGACAGCCTCCGTGCATTTTGTCCCAGGGCCACCGGCAGCGCTTCTGGTCACGGCTTTTCCCCCGCGTCTGGTGGCGGACGGGGTCAGCACGGCAACGATCCGCGTTGGTGTCTGGGATCGCGTCGGACATCAGGTGGCCGACGGTACGCCGGTAACCTTCACGACGACCCTTGGGGAAATCGCCCCCGACACCGGCTGGACGCTTGAAGGTGTCGTGACCTCCACGCTGCGCAGCGCGACGCAGCCGGGGACGGCGCGCGTGCGGGCAGCGAGCGGCGGTGTGTGGAGCGAGGTACAGGTCGAGTTCTACTGCTACAGGATCTACCTGCCGCTCGTGCTGCGGCGGTCTGAGTGAGGTCGTCGCACCCACATCCCCTGGAAGGACGCACGCGCCCGCAGCAAGGGCACTTTCCCCGCAGACCGCAGGCGCCGGAAGCGCTCCGGCGCCTGCGTCTTGTGTCCACACTTATGGCTGGCTGCGGAAGATGAGCGGCAGGAAGATCGCCGAACCCCGCCGCAGGGGCACGATATCGCTCTCGGTACGCACGCGGATGCGCTGGCCCGACAGGTCCTCCGAGCCGAGCCCGATCACACGCACCCAGTCCCCTGGACGGATGGAGGCAAACGTTGGATCCTCAGGGTCATCGTTGTAGCCGTCCAGGAAGACGCGGCAGGGGCCGGTTCCGTCGTCGATCGTGAAGGAATTGCGGTCCACCCAGCGCGTGACCAGGCCCTCGGTCTGCAGGAGCCACCCTTCGCTCTCTTCGCGTGCGGCGTCCCCCGTGGAGAGGATCCTCGGGTCCGGGACAGTCCCGTGGCCCAAGACTCGGATCTGCTCCGCTTCGGTGAACTGAAGCTCCGTGTCCCGCTGGTACACGTCGACCGTGGCGACCACGCGCACGATGGTACCGCGCTCGAAGGAACCCTCGATATCCCCGGCGGGAGCGTAGACCGTGATCCCACCCGTCTGGTCCTGGACGTACAGCACGTCGAAGAACTCGCCGAACGCGGCAGTGACCGTGCCCTCCACCCAGACCAGCCGGCCCCGGAAGTCCGGTTCGTCATCGCTGTCGGCGTCCGTGCGGGCCTGGGCAACGGTCCACGGCTGAAGCGGGTCGCCGAGCAACCACATCACGAGCTCGAGGTTCAGCAGCTCGTTCTGCTTGTGATCGCCGGCCGTGTAGCCGTAGGTTGAGAAGGTGTCGTTCGAGTCGCCCCAGAGCGCGATGCGCCCGCCTCCCGACAGTTGATAGACCGCGGCGAGCGGCACAGGGATCGTGCCCGTCAGGGGGTAGACATAGGCCAGGTCGTGATCCTCGAAGCAGTCCCCGGTGGCATCCTCGTTGTAGGTGCGATTCGGTCGGCATCCGTAGGGGCCACACGTCTCCCCGGGGTCCAGGTCTCCTGTGGCCACGATCCACGCTCCATCGTCGGGCGTGAGGGCCTCCCGGTTGCGGTCCATCAGGGAAACCTCGCTCCAGGATGCGGTCGCGGTCACATTGACCCCAATCCCGGTGCTGAAGACGGTCTCCGTGAGGAAGGTGTGCCAGGTCACGCCCCAGGGATAGCCGTTGTTGTCATCGCCGTCGATCACTTCGTCGTCGTTCAGGCGGAACGGAACGGGCTCGCCGGCCGCGGCCTCTATGGCGGCGAGGATCGAGTTCAACTCGTCCGAGTTGCCGTGGTTGCGATAGTCCGCTTCTCCGGCCATCCAGAGGGCACCGCCCGCAGCCACGAACCCGGCGATCGCCCGGGTCTCGGTAACCGTGAAGAGGTCCTCTACATCCTCGCCTGGATCGGTAATGATGAGCAGTCGCGCCGACGCGAGGTCTTCCGGCGTGATCTCGTCCAGGTTGAAAAGCACGTTATAGCGATGCGCCGAAAGGTCGGCGACCAGGCGCGCCATCGGGCTGCCGGCGTTGTTGTTCTTGTGACCGGCATCGATCAGCACGAGCGGCACCGGTTGATCCGTCACTTCGACGTATTTCTCGGCCTCGTTGTCGAGCGGGTTATCGCCGGCCGGGACGTTCGCGAGTGACACCGTCAAGCGAGTCCATCCCACGTGGGCCGGCCGCCAGGAGACGTAAGCAAAGGCATCCTGGTTCCGTGCGACATCCACTAAAGCCGATCCGATCACCACGCCGTCTGCGGCGAACGAAACAAGGATGCCGTGCACATCCGTGATCCCCCGATTCGTGACACGCGCGGAAAGGAGCGAAGCCGTGGCCGTGGTCGGGATGGACGGCTGGATGGTGAAATCGGTGATCGCCACGTCCTCGCTTCCCTGGGTCCAAACAGGCGCGCTGGCAATGCGATCTCCGTCCGCCTGGGTCACGCGTACGTAGTAGTAGTGCACGCCCGGCGGAATAGATAGCGAGGGGTTCCACTGGAAGCTACTGCCGAGTGTGGTCGAGAGCACGACCCGCCCCGTATCCCCCACGAGTTCAACCCGTGCCGTGCCGGTGTCGTCCGGATCGTAGCCCGTGATCTGGAAGGCGATCGTCCCGACGTTCGGGATCTCGGAGCCCATCCAGTAACCGTTGGCCCTCAACGCAAGCTCGTAGTTGCGATCTTCGCTGGCGAAGGTGCGCCGTGCACGAAGTGCTTCCATGACCCCGGCCTTGGTCAATGCAGTGGCCCAGATGCCAGTGCGCATCGGGTGAGCGCCCCACTCCGCTATGTGCATGTCTGCGTTATCGCTCGGCGCTACCCGCCAGCCGTAGTCCAGCGCACGGATCGATTGCTCCTCGGACCAGGTATACGAAGCACCATACCCGTTCCCCATCTCTGCGAGCGGCATGAGGTGCAGCACTTCCGGGTGGTACGCCCAGTCGTTGAAGTTGAGCCAGCCCGGGTGGTTGAACTGGGCGAAAGAACCGGTTTCGTCCAGCGCTACGGTCCCCGTTTGCGCAAGCCACGTGTAGAAACCGATGACCGTGGCACCGTCTTCCAGGCCTGGGACGTAATCGCCGTACGCATACCCCATGTCGCTGCGCGTCGGGTGGCGCACAGTGTTGTAGACGTTGATGTGCCCCTGGGAGCCCTGGGTCCATTCCGCCCCGCGGATGGCCACGAACTCGCCCGGTACGGTGGCTGCGTTCACCGCGGCGAGGGTGGCTTCCCATTCGGCATCGTCCAGCGCGTAGGAATGATCCGTGAGCGCCATAAAGTCGAGCCCGTTCGCCCTGCCTGTGGCCAGTGCCTCGGCAGGGGTGCCGGCCCCGTCCGAATACGAGGTGTGGTTGTGCAGGTCGCCGTGGTAGCAGTGGAAAACGGGTGCTGGTCCCGTGCGGAAGCTCCAGGGGTAGTCAAAGCCCATCGGATTGCCCGCGCGATCGCGTACCTGACCGGACACGCGTGCCTGATACAGCGCATTCTCCTGGAGCAGGCTTACCGGGACGAGGGTGGCGCGGCGGGCCGCGGGATCGTACGAGACGGTGCCCGGGACCGGTTGCCCGGCCCGGAAGAGCAGCACCGTATCCTCGTTGATGCTGGTCGGGTCCATCGCCTCGTTGAAGGTGACGACAACCGTCGCATAGATGCTGACCCCGGTCGAACCCGGAGCAGGAGACACGCCGGCTACCAGAGGAGGCGTGGTGTCGGCCGGACCGGTGGTGAAGGACCAGGAATAGTCTGCCCCCATCGGGTTCCCGTAGAGGTCCTCGAGGGTGCCCGCGATGGTGGCGGTGTAGGAGGCATAGGGCGAAAGGAAGTGATGGGGAGTGAACGTAGCCCGTCGAGGGCCGGACTCGTAGGTCACGGTCCCGGTCACTGGCCCGGAGGGGCCGGAGCAGGTAAAGTCGAGCGTTCCGGGATCGATCCGCTCGCTAAAGACGGCCTGCAGCGGCTCGTAGGGGCTGACGTTGCTGGCACCGGGCGAGGGGACCGTCGAGACGACCGATGGCGGCACGTCGTCGTGGAGCCAGATATCGGCATCCCCGCGGGGTTCGAGTTTGTAGTTGTCGAAGGTGTACCAGAGTGTTCCGGTAATCGCCCGCAGGACATCGCCGAGGGCCGGCACATAGCTATAGTCCGCGACGTCGTCCACGCGTGCTTCTACTCCGCTGGCGTCCGTGATCCCCCACTCGCCGTAGCCCAGGTTCGCGTGGGTTACCGTGGCCCATTCCACGCGTACCAGGACGCCTTCCAGTCGCTCGGCCCACAAGGGGTTGGAGGTTGCCAGGTGAGCGGTATCCGTGACGACTGGCGTCGGAAGGGGCAGCGTGCCCGTACGTGTGTAGGCGCGGATGGCCACCAGTTCGGTAAACCCATAGTATTCCTGGACGCGGGCGACCATCTCGAGCGCGTCGCCCACCTGGGGCTGGTGGCAGCTATCGAACACCATGATGCCGCTCCAGGGCCCGCCCTGGGGATCTTGCAGGATGTAAGCGCCCCCATAGTAGTGCGGATAGACGGCAACCACGACGCCCGAGGTGCGCACCGTCTGATCCGCATAGGGTGAAGGGTACGTGCCGTCGCCGGGGTCGGTCGTGTACTGGATCTCGGGGATGGAAAGGTAGGGGTACCGTACCGTTGCCTGCGGTTGACGTGTGGCCTCCACCCTCGGCAATGGCACGATGCCAAGCAAGAGGATAACGAGCACAATTAGCGACATCCGGCGTGCCATGAGTACCTCCTGGCCGGGGCAGCGGGAAGGACCGATGCCACTAACTTTCTTGAACGGACTCCCGCACGCGCACGATTTCAAAGACGACCTGGTTGTTGGGATCCGGACAGCCGTGCAGTGCGACGTCCGGATCGCTCAGCCACGGGAACTGCGCACCGTAGCGCATCGCAAAGACCTTTGGCAGGAAAGAGTAGAGCGCGGACAGGCAGATCCGTCCTGCCACAGTCTCCCCATCGAACACGACCTCATCCCCCGGGCGATGCCCGAAAGCGCATTGTCCCCGGACCTCTTTGACCCTCGCAACGATGCGATAGGGCATATCCGACCTCCACGCCGCTCATCTACGCGGGCAGGTACTGGCCGGCTCGGCCTACCGCCGGCCGCCTTTATACCAGGGGAACGTTCGGCGAGACATCGAGGCTCCAGGGGGCCTGGTCACCTCGCAGGAGGCGGTAGTAAGCCGCCGCGCCTACCATAGCCGCATTATCCGTGCAAAGGGCGGGAGGCGGCACACGCAGCGGTACACTGGAGCGCAGCGCCATTTCCTCCCGAAGCCGAGCGTTGGCCGCAACGCCTCCTGCCAGCATGACCTCGAGCACGCCGTAGATCGACGCCGCTTCGAGCGTCTTGTGTACCAGGATATCCACGACCGCCTCCTGAAATGCCGCCGCCAGATCGGCCGCGACCTGTTCAGGCAACGGGGGAAACTCCCCTGCACGGCTCAGGCGAGGCACTTCTCCCGGGCGCGTTTCGGCATAGTGGAGGGAACTGGAGCGGCGCCGTTCCTCCTGGGCATACCGGTAGAGGGCTGTCTTGAGCCCGCTGAACGAGAAATCGTGTGTTCCGCGGAGCCAAGAGCGAGGCAAGCGATAACGCTGGGGCTGGCCTCTGCGAGCCACCTGTTCGATCGCCGGGCCACCGGGGTACCCGATGCCGAGGATACGGGCCGCCTTGTCAAAGGCTTCGCCTGCGGCATCGTCGAGCGTCTGCCCTAGCTGTCGGTAGCGCCCGTGGTCCTCCATCAGGATCAGGGAGGTGTGGCCCCCCGAGATCACCAGGCAAAGGGCGGGAAAGCGAGGGGGATCCTCTTCTTTCTCTTCGTAAAGCAACCAGTTCGCATACATGTGCGCCTCAAGGTGGTGCACCGCCACCAGCGGCTTCCCCCAGGCAAAGGCCAGCGCTTTGGCAAAGTTCACCCCGACCAGCAGCGAGCCGGCCAGGCCCGGTCCGTACGTGACCGCAACCGCATCCACTTCCGACGCCGGGTCGGAAAGGGGGGCAAGCGCTTCACGCAACACCGGGACCATGCGCAGGACGTGTTCCCGCGAGGCCACTTCCGGGACAACACCTCCGGTAGCGCGGTGCAGATCGACCTGCGAGGCCACCACGTTGCTCACAATGTGGCGCCCGTCGCGCACCACCGCCACTGCCGTTTCATCGCAGGAAGTTTCTACGGCCAGGATCAGCGTCACGGGGCTTCTCCTCCGCCGGGGTCCGCCATCGCCCGCCAGCGGGCCTCCAGCTTCTGTCGCAATGTCTCCATCCGCAGGCGGCTTTCGGGCGTATCGAGCCGCTCGCTCCACATGATCCAGGCATCCTCCCCGTCACCGTAGTAACGCAACCGCCGTCCTTCGACGCGGAAGCCGAACGCTTCGTAAAGCCGCTGGGCCGCCTGGTTCGATACGCGCACCTCGAGGGTCAGCCGTACGACGCCCCGCTCGCGGGCACGTTCCACCAGGTTCAGCAGCAACAAAGCGCCGATGCCGCGCCGTCGATGGTCCGGATGCACCGCCAGGGTGGTGATGTGCCCCTCGTCAAGGATGATCTGCATCCCGCCATACCCCACTACCGGACGCCGAAGGTCGACGCGCTCTCGTTTCAGGCTTTGCCAGAAGCGCGGCACACGGTGGGGTAGCGTTTGTGGAAGAGATGCGACAGGGCGAGCCACCAGGTAGAGCGCATAGGGCAGCGCGAGTTCAGAGAGAAACGACCGCGCGGACCACGGCTGGGCGAAGCTCCGGCGCTCGATCTCGAGCACTTCTTCCAGGTCCTCCGCGGTCATCGGCTCGACCGCATAAGGGATCTCCACACCGCTCCTCACTTGGGACGCAACGCCTCCGCCGCCCGCACTACGATCCGGTAGGGATACGCGCGGTTCGTCCCGTACCCACCCCGGGTGTCGAGCCGTCCCGTAACCTTGACCAAACCATGGATGTTCGTAGGCCGCTCGGCGTCCGGAACGACGTTCAGGGTCGATGCAACCTTGGGGGGGAACCCGTCCACCCAAACCTGCCGGCCAATGGGGACGGCATAGTGCAGGCCGTCCACGCTCCGGATGCCCTCTGCCAGCACACTGGTCGTCGGTGCCTGGTTCGGGTCGTCCGGTCTGGGCGGGGTCCAGTAATAGTAGGCCACGACCGTCACCTGCTTGCCCGAGTAGGCCTCCGGTCGCGCGAGCAGGTCGGCAAGCGACAGCGTTCCGGAGACGAGGTACTCCTCCGGCACCCACTCCCGCCGCATCCGCCGTTCCTCCAAAGAGACAGCCGATCCCGGACCGGACACCACGATCCGGCTAGGGATATCTCCACGCGGGCCGAATCGACCACCCGTCTCAAAACGTCCGCGGATTTCCACCATCCCGTAGTACGTTCCGGTGGCAAAAACGAGCGAGTCGAGCACTTCCCGGGGCATACCGTCGACCCAGATCGGGTCTCCGAGCGGTACCGGGTTCTGGTAGCCGTCGTCGGTGCGCATACCGATAACGAGGAGCCGTTGCTCGTCGTCCTGGTAGTAGTAGCCAAGGACCGTTACCTCCTCCCCCTGGTAGCGCTCCGGCCGTTCTAGGAGCTCGTAGAGCGGGACGTGCCCCCCTCCTCTCCCGCAAGAGACAAGAAGGAGCAGAAGCCAGACGGTCAGCAAGGAGCGCTTCAGCATACGTGGCCTCCATCCCGCCGAGAGCTCAAACGCTGGCACGAACCACACAGGTGGATTATAACAAGCGGTTCTTAGCGCGTCAACTGTTTGCCGCGCTGGGCCTGATGTGCTATACTGGACGCCATAAGGCGTGTCACGCGGCCCGGACTCAGCCGGCGGAAAGGAAAGAGAGGGTGGCGATGGATCTGTTCCAGAAGTGCTACGCGTACACCGAAGCCAAGGAGGCGATGGCCGCAGGGTACTACCCCTACTTTGCCCCGCTGTCGGACACCGAGGGTACCGAAGTCACGATTCGGGGGCACCGCCTGATTATGATCGGTTCGAACAATTACCTGGGCCTCACGACCCATCCCAAGGTACGGGAAGCAGCGATCGACGCCATCCGCCGGTACGGCACAAGCTGTACCGGATCTCGCTTCCTCAACGGCAACCTGGAGCTGCACGAGGAACTCGAACGTCGGCTGGCCAAGTTCATTGGCAAAGAGGCTGGGCTGGTCTTCAGCACCGGCTTTCAGACGAACCTGGGGGCGATTTCCTCCCTCGTGGGACGCAACGACGTCGTGATTACCGACAAGGAGGACCATGCCAGCATTGTGGACGGCTGCCGGCTATCGTTTGGGACGATGAAGCGCTTCAACCACAACGATCTCGCAGGCCTGGAACGCATCCTCCAGTCCTGCCCGGAGGAGGTCGGCCGGCTGGTCGTCGTGGACGGCGTCTTC
>JBDOIE010000137.1:0-4314 GCA_041082245.1 Chloroflexia bacterium | reverse complement strand
CATCCGGAACGGCTCCCGCTCGAACTTCCGGATCGTCATCACCGGCCCCAGCAGCGACAACGGCGGAATGATCACGTTCACCCGCGACCCGTCCGGCAACCGCGCATCGATCATCGGACTGCTCTCGTCCACCCGCCGCCCCAGCGGCGACAAGATCCGCTCGATGATCCGCATCAGGTGCTCCCGATCCCGAAACACCACCGCCGTCTCCTCGATCCGCCCCCGCCGCTCTACGTACACCAAATCCGGCCCGTTCACCATGATCTCCGTGATCTCCCCGTCCGCCAAAAGCGGATCCAGCGGCCCGTACCCCAGCACCTCCGACTCCACCAGGCTCTGCAGCGTCTGCCGGTCCACCCGCGACAGCGTCAACCCCTCCTGCCGCAGCACCTGATCCAGCACCTGGAGCACCCGATTGCGGGCCGAAGCATCCGGTTCGCGCGTCACCCGCCATCCGGCCTCTTGCCCTACCTGCTCCCGAACGCGGTCGACGATCCGCCAGGCAGCGGCCTCGGAAAGCATCTGGAATTTGCGGGAAATCGAAGCGATCGGGCGCGAGGGGCGCACCTCATGGTTGGGACCCGGCATGGAATCAAGCCTCCCGAAACTCCTGCGCGGGCGTCGGTACAGAAAGGCGGACGGTTAGGACGTCCGGCGCAGGCTCGTGCTCAGGTAATAAGTCGTTTCGATGATCGCCTGAGAAAAATCGCTCTCTTCGGGTTCCAGAATAGGCGGCCGGCCGGCGTTCGCCGCGGACGGGACCCGTATGGGGTCACCAGGGATGATGCTGGCCAGCGGGAAACCAAGGAAGGTCTCGATCTCCTTGCGCTCCGGCGAGTTCGGTGCAGCGGGAAAGTTGTTCAGGATGACAAGGATAGATTCCGACGGCACGTCCATCATCGAGAGCGCCTGGAGCAGCGACTGCGTGGCCACCAGTGCAGCGACCTCCGGGGTTACCACCACGATCACGCGGTCCGCCAGCCGCAGCACCGTGCGGTACGGTTCCCGCAGCGACGGGGCGAGGTCGAAGACGATGTAGCCGTACAGCGGCCGCAGGATGCGCACCAGGCGTTCCATCTCCTCCGGGCCGACTGTGTCCACATCGGCCGGGGAAAGCGGACTGGCCAGGAACCGCAGGCCCGAGGGGTGCGTGCTCAGATAGGTCTCGTCCAGGTAGTCGCGCTCGAGCACGTCGGACGTTTCCTGAAGGAGCGCCTGCATGTCGCGCGCGTTCTGGATGTCGAGCAGCACTGCGGCGCGTCCGAACTCGAGGCTCGCGTCGACGAGCACTACTTCGTCGGCCCACATCCGGGTCAAACAGAGGGCGAGGTTCACCGCGAGCGTGGTCTTGCCGATCCCGCCCCGGGCGCCGGTGATCGCGATCACCCGCCCTTCGCGTTCCTCCCGTGCCGGTGCGACCTCGCGCACCCGCCGGAACAGGTTCTCCACGCGAGCGACGAGTTCCTGCATGTTGAACGGCTTTACCACATAGTCGTCGCCGCCGGCTTCGAAGCCCTGCACGATGCTCTCCGGCTGATCCCGGGCGGTGACAAAGATGATCGGGACCGCCCGCGTGCGCGCCTGCGCGCGCAGGCGCCGGCACAGTTCGATACCGTCGATGCCGGGAAGCGAGATGTCGAGGATAAAGAGATCCGGTACGAAGCGCGCGACCATCTGCAGGGCTTCTTCCGCATCCCGCGCCTTGCGGACCCGATAGCCGCGGTTCTCGAAAACGAAGGTAAGGATGGTCAGGATGTCGACATCGTCGTCCACTACCATGATGCTTTTGGTCATCCCATTGCTCCTCACATGCCGGACTTATGAAGCCGGCACCTTGCCCTTGGGAATCGAAACGTAAAAGACCGTCCCTCGGCCCGGCTGGCTTTCGAACCAGATCCTGCCCCCATGCGCTTCCACGATCTGTTTCGAGATGTACAGCCCGAGCCCGACCCTGCCGCCTTCTCCCGTAGCCCCGGGCTGAAACAGCTTGTTCCGCATCTCTTCCGAGATGCCGACCCCTGTATCCTGGACCGCAAAGAGCACCTGATCTGGGTCCTCTTCCACGCGGACGAACACCTGCCCCTGCACCGAGGTGTGCTTCACCGCGTTGTCGAGCAGGTTCAAGAGCACCTGGCGCAATCCGCTGCGGCTGGCCAGGATCGGCGCGATGCGTTCCGGCAGTTTGACCTGCAGCGCCAGCTTGCGGCTCTCGGCCTCCTTGCGTATGGCGCCGATTGCCTCGTGGACGAGTTCACCGATGTTGACCGGCTCGAAGAAGAGGGTAAACTGTCCTTCCTGGATACGGGAGAGGTCGAGGAAGTTGTTCACCCGATGGATGCACTGGTCCACGTTCAGGATCGCGCGCCCCAGGAAATCCGCCTGCTGGGGGGTCAACGGTCCGGCTTCTCCGGTGCGCAGGAGGTTCAAGTATCCCTTGATGGAAGTGAGCGGTGTGCGGATATCCTGGGCGAGCATTCCGATCAGACTGGAACGGACCTGTTCCTCTTCCACTTCGAGTGTCACATCGCGCACCATACCGACAACGCCCTCGCAGACCTGTGCACCTTCCTCCTCGACGCAGATCGGGTTGATCGTGACCTCATACACCCGGGTATCCCCGTTCCGCAAGGGCCCCCGGTAGACGAGCGGATGGCTCAGCTGCGCGGCCTCCTGCTGGCACCGCTGCAGCAACGCGTACAGTTCGTCCAGCTTCTGCTCTTTCAGGTAAGCCTCGACGTCCGCGCCAAGGATCTCTTTTCCCTGCATCCGGAGCAGTTCCACCGCGGCCCGGTTCGCCAGGATGAGGCGGTTTTCGCGGTCCAGCACCACCACGCCTTCTGCAATACGCGAAAGAGTCCATTCCAGTTTCCGGTGCTCGGCCGAAAGTTCGCGGTTGACCCGGGAAAGCTCCTGCGTGCGGGTGAGCACCTTCTCCATCAATTCGGCCTTGACGATCGCCACCGCAGCCGCATCCGCCAGCGCCTGGGCGAGCTGGATGTCTTCCTGGCCGAACCGCCGGCTTCCCGAGGCCATCACCGAAAGGTTCAGCACGCCGATGATCTGGCTATCGGCCCGCAGCGGCACGCAGAGCGCCTGTCGGACTTCGCGTTCCTCCTGGGAACGAAACCGGGAGATGTTCTCGGGGGCCACGATCAGGGGCTGCCCGTACTGCGCCACCCACCCCGAGACCCCGCGCCCGATCGGCACCCCCTCGGTGATCGGCGTGCGGAACGGGAGGCCGGCCGCCGCGCGTACGCGCAGCCACTTGCCGCTTTCGTCGATCAACATCACCGACGCGCGGTCTACTTCAAAGACCTCACAGGCGCTGGAGACGATGCGCTGCAGCACGTCTTCGAGGCGTCGAGGGGAGTTGATCTCGCGCAGCACCTGGTTCAGGGCGGCGGTTTCGTTGTAGCGTCGGCGCAACGCCGCGAGCGACTCGGTCCACCCGATCACCCGGGCCACACGCGCCGCCAGCTCGGCCATTCGGGTCAGATCGTCGCTACGGCGCTCCTCGCGCGCGCGCCGTCGCCCCGCCAGGAGCAGGCCGAGGATCTCTCCTTCGAGCACCAGAGGAGCGCTCAGGAAAGGTTGCTGCAGGAAAAAGTCGCGCAATGCGGGCGGTACCGGATGGGGAAACTCCTCATCCACCCACGTCGCCGGGGCACCGACCTCGAGCAGCTTCTGCAGGAACGCCTGATCCCACTCTACCCGCCGGAGCACCGCTCGCGAAAGCGTGGCCATCGGATAGGGATCCGGTATCTGGAGCTCCAGCTGGCCGGTTGCAGGGTCCCGCAAGAACACGAGTGCGACGTCGGCCTCGAGGGCACGCATCACCTCCTCGGTAACGGCCGTGATCACCCCGGCACGCTGCGTGCCTGAAACGGTGAACAGATGCTCGTACCGGGCGAGCGCTCCTTCCTGTTCCCGCCAGCGCAGCACCGGCCCGATCAGCAGGATCACAAGCACCGCGAGCAAAAAGATCACGCCCTCGCTGGTGAGAAAAGCCGCGTTGAGCACCGCCGCCGCCTGCCAGCCGGCCGACCAGAACGTGAGCAAAGGATAGAGCAACCCGAGCCCTACGGTTACCCCGACGGCCACAGTGAGCGATGCCCGCAGCGCCGTCTCCAGCACAGGGGCGACGAAATAGAGCAGGAAAGGACTGGTCTGCCCATGGGAGAAGAAAAGCAGCGCGCCTCCGAGCACGACATCGACCGCCACCGTCGCGATCCAGGGCCAGCGCGTCGATCTGCGCTGAGAAGACACCGCTGTGAGGATGATGTTGAAAAGGAAGGTCACGCCCAGAGAAATCAG
>JBDOIE010000129.1:0-6000 GCA_041082245.1 Chloroflexia bacterium | reverse complement strand
TTCCTCGTGATCCGCCATTCGCTGCTCGGCCTTTGCCGCGAAGACCTCCGGGAACTCCAACGGCCAGTGGAAGAAGCGCAGGCGGCTGGCCTGCGCCTCCGCCTGGGCCACGGCCTGCGGGTGCACCCGGCCCTCCAGCCGGTCGAGCACGACGGACGTGGTGATCGCTCTCTCCATTCGCCATTCGCCATGCCCCATTCGCTGGAAAAACGCCGCTGTCCACAGGTTTGAGGCTTGCGCAAGCATCTGCCGCTCAGGGTCGTGCAGCAACCGGTCGTGCCGCTGCTTCTTCTGCCGAACGAGCTCCGGCGAATCGTCGGGGATCTGCCCGAGCGCGGCTTCTTCTTTGCCGAGCGTCGAGATGACAGCCACCGGGTCGAACGGCAGGCGCAACTGGCCGCTTTCCAGGTCCCGCCGTTCGCTGCGGTTCTGCTTTTTCATCTGGCTTGCGGCAGTTTTGTCATCGCCGCTTACTGGAGCAAAGGCTTCGTCCGGAAGCCCGGCCCGAAGCGCCTCCAGGTCCCAGACGCCCACCAGCGAATCGCCGCATCTGATGCGGTGGTCGAGGAAGGTGAGCGGTTTGCCCTGGCAGTGGGCTTCGAGCCAGAGGGCGACCCGGCACAGCTCCACCGCCAGCGGGTTTTTGTCCACGCCGTAGATGCAGTGGGCGACCACGTCGCGGGTGGCTTCGCGCACGCGATCGGGGGCGGGCTCGTCTTCGCCGGTGCGGATGCGGGCGAGTTCCTTGCCGAGCCGGCGCGCCGCGGCTAGCAGAAAGTGCCCGGAGCCGCAGGCGGGGTCCAGGACGCGGATGGAGAGAATCGCTGCTTCGGCGAAGAGCGAATGGCGAATCGCGAGTGGGGTGCGGGACCAAGCTACGGCAAGTTCTTCTTCCGTTGGAGGCTCCGTTCCAGGGCGATCAACCGCTTCCCCAGGAGAGCCAGACTCTCCAGCAAAGGTGCGATTTCCGCTTCCGCGCAGAAGTGCACCTCCTTGCTCAAAATCAGGAGCGTTTCCAGCTCGGTCTGGCTGCCGTTGGCCTGGCGAAGGAACTGGATGAACTCCGCCGTATAGCGGCGTCCCCATCCCTCGGCGATGTTTGCTGGAATGGAAATCGCCGCTCGGCGCATCTGGCTCGTCAGGCCGTACATTTCCTGGGGAGGCAACGCCTGAGTCAGGGAGTACACCTGTCGAGCGATCTCTATCGCTAGCCTCCACACCTCCAGGTCCCGATAGTCCGTGACCGTAGCCCTGGGCAAACCTCTCCTGGATCGCCTTGGGGACCATTCGCCATTCGCTGTTCGCCATTCCCTTGGCTTCCGCGAGCCGCTCCTCGATGACCGGTTCCAAGGCGGAGCGGATGAGCTCGGCCACGAGTTCGGACGGGGTGTAGTAGGAGCCGGTGGACTTGCGCTCGGAGCCCCAGGCCAGCTCGAAGCGGGGCATGGTGCTGGAGTCGTCGATTTGCGGATGGTAGTCGAGCAGGCTTTCGTACACCGAGCCCAGCTCCTCCACGTCCAGGGCCGCGTAGTTCACCCGCCGCGGCGGGGCCGAAGGGCTTTCCTGGTAATAGGCCAGGTGCCAGAACGCGTCCAGCAGGTCGCGATTGGTGATGGTGCAGGCATCGAGATCGAGCGGGGCGAAAAGCTGCCCGTTGAGCGGCGCGGCGCCAAGGCAGGCGGCCAGCCGCTCGTCGGACAACACCTTCCACAGGACCCTGAGGCTGCACCACAGGTCGTCGTGCTCGCTGTAGGCGCTGCGGCGGCCCACCAGCCGGCGCAGGCGGCTTACGCCGTAGTGCTCGCGGTACAGCTCGCTGTCGCTGATCAGGCCGCGCTCCTCGGAGACGAGCAGGAAAAGGAAACGGTAGACTACCCGCAGGAGTTGGCGGTAAAGCTCCTGGGGCTGGAGGACCGGTTCGCTCTGACCGGAAACCTGCTGACGCAGGGTTCGGTTGGCTGGGTGGCGAAGGAAGCCGTTGGCCAGCTTGACGATGCACACCTCCACGCCGTCCCGCAGCCGCTCCCTGACCCGGTCACCCTGCTCCTGGCTGAGCCGGTAGTACCTCTCCAGAAGGCAGTCTCCATCCCCAGCTCCGCGCGGGAGACGGGTCCTGTGGAGAAGGCGATAAAGCACCGAAAAATCGCGGAAGCGCTGCTCCTCGAAGATTTGCCTGAGGTCGAACTCCACGTACGCTTGCCGGCGGAGGGAAGAGCTTTCCCGCAGGAGGCGCAAGGTGAGACCGTTGGTGACCAGGCCCCAAACGTGCTCGGTGCGGTTGAGGAACTCCTGCACCAGGGCGTGGGGGGACAGGCGCGGCCGCCCGGAGGCAGCCACCCTCCCCAGCTCCTGCCGCACACCCACGATGTGAATGGGCGGCGCATTCTCCGCCTCCCCGGCCCGGTGGGAGACGAAAAAGGACAGGCCATCCACCACGTACGCCGATTTGTTGAGGCGAGGGTCGTAGCCCAGGGTTTGCAGCAGCGGCACCACCCACGCCTCGCGGGTGAGGGAGGTCCCCAAATCGCCTTCTGCCAGCCGCTCCAGGCGCTTCTGGCAAGCGTCCCAGTGGACCCGCGCTCGGGCAAAAACCGCGGCGATTTCGTCGGTGAGGCTCCTTCGGCCGTCGAGCCCGAAGTCTCGCGGTTTTTGGCCGGGAAGCTCCCCGCTCACCAGCTGGTCCAGGGTATCCGGTCCGAACAAGCCGCCTTCGATGCGCACAGCAGGAAACGCATTCATCGCCGTACCACCGGTTGCAGGATCAAAACTCCTAAGAGGTCCGGGGGGAACTGAGGAAGCAGCTGAAGCCCCCGCACCCGCTCCGATACCGCCTGCCGGATCCGCTTATGGGCCTGCTCCAGCTCCTCCGCCCTGGTCTCGATGGCCTGGCGGAGAGCCTCGCCCCAGGGGTGCCCGGCGCCCCAGCGGCCATCGCCCCGCTGCCAGAACGCCAGTTCCGCCAGCGTGCGGGTCAAAAGCTCCTGTTTTTCCGGCAACGGCACGTTGGCATCAGGCCGGGCGGTGAGGAGTCCCAGGGCCTGGTCCGGAGACAGGCGTCGGGCACTCGACCCGAGGCCTGCAAAGCCCAGGACACTCACCTCCTCGGCGAGGAGGAGCTGACCTGGCGGTTGCTGGAGGAGGTAGCGGACCCGCAGGAGGAGCACGCTGGTGAGCTCGGTCACCGCTTGCGTGCGGATCACCCCGCAGCGGGACGCCACCTCGTTTCCCGGTTCGGTGAGCGCGCGCTCCAGGATGAAGCGGGCGAGCGCCGCCACAAAACGGTGGTTCCGCCCCAGGTATTCGGATCCCTCCGGGGTCGGAGAGTCGAAGCTCACGAGCCAGGTTTTGGGGGCCGCCCGGGACCCGCTCCGCTCGTGCCGGGGCAGCGCCAGGCGGACCGGGTCAGGGACCGTCACCAGCGCCTCCGGATCGAGGTCGATCCGCCAGACGCCTTCCCGCCGGGGGTCTTTCTGCAGGGTAAGCCCCACCCGCTGGGCCGCCGTCAGGACGAACTGGCGCACCGCTTCCGGGTCGCCGAGGACCGCGTCCGTGGCCTCCAGTTCCCGTTGCACCTCTTCAGGCTTGAGGGCGCGCTGGGCAAAGCGGGTCCGACTGATGCGTTCGCGCTCAGCGCGGCGGTTCCAACTGTCATGGAGGCGGGTGACCGTTTCGTCCTCGAAAAGCCGGAGCTGCTGGATATCGGGCTCGTGTTGCTGCACCCGGAAGAACAGGGCGTTGAGCAGGGCCTCCACCACGTCTTCGCTTTCCTCGGGCACGGGTACATGGGTGCCCAGCGTCCGGTGAATTTCATCGGCCTTGCGCAGAAGCACATCGATGACCACCCCGTCGATGGGGTTGTTCCGGCCGAAAAACCGCACCGCCTTGACCTTTTTCGCGGTCTGGCCGAAGCGGTCAACCCTGCCCTCGCGCTGCTCCAGGCGATTGGGGTTCCACGGCAGGTCGTAATGCACCACGGCCGTGAACTTTTCCTGCAGGTTCACGCCTTCCGAAAGGCAGTCCGTCGCCACTAGCACCCGGGGGTGGTCCGCCTCGATGCTTTCGATTTTTGCCTGCCGCTCCTCCTCCCCGAGGCGCCCCGTGACACAGACCACGTGAACGTTGGGCAAGCGAGCCTCGAGGTGTTCCGCCACGTACTCGGCGGTGGCCACGTAGCGGCACCAAACGATCGGGGAAAACCCCTCGCGCAAAAGGTCGGCGACGATTCGAATCGCGCGTTCGAGCTTGGAGTCCTCTTCAGGACCCCGAAGCGCCTCAGCCAGTTGGGCCAGCTCGCGGAGCTGGCGGCGGCCGAGATCCGGAAGCGTCTGCTCGGCAGCCTGGATGGGCGGGGTCGGGGCTTCATCGTCAGTGCGGTCTTCTTCCGATTCGAAAACGAACTGCGGGAAATCCGGCGCCTGCTCGGCATCGAGCTCGAAAGCGCCCCTGTTGGCCAGTGCCGACACCGCCGCGGCAGGGCTGGACATCACGCACCGGAGGAGCGCCAGCGCCCCCCAGTACCGCACCCGCTGCCTCGGGGTATCGAGCTCACCGCCGGTGCGAACGATGTCGCGGCAAAAGCTGTAGGTTCGCTGGAAAAGCTGGCGGTACCGGGGGGAAAGCTCGTAGGTCCGATCCTCCTGAATCCGGTCGGGAAAAGGCGTTTCCTTTTCCCACAGGTTGA
The DNA here is from genome assembly GCA_041082245.1 of Chloroflexia bacterium. Lineage (GTDB taxonomy): Bacteria > Chloroflexota > Chloroflexia > DTKN01 > DTKN01 > DAOTVY01. The sequence goes on along the minus strand of JBDOIE010000129.1, from coordinate 1,319 downwards.
CGATGTCGGCGCGGGTGCGCTGGACGAAATGAAGGGCAAGGACTTTTCGTTGTTCTTCGTCAAGAGAAGACAAATCCCATTGGGAGAACTCGGGGCGGAGCAACGCCAAGAGCGAACGGAAAGCCCCTTCGATCCCGGAGTGCGGGGTGGCTGTGAGCAGGATTACATGGCGCCTGGGGTCCTTGGCGATGTCCTGCAGGAGGGTGTGGCGTTCCTGATGCGCCTGGACATTCGACTGAGCTGCCCCGTGGGCCTCGTCCACGATCACCAGCTCGGGGCAGAACTGGAGGAAGTGATGGCGGTTGCGCTCGGTTTTGACGAAATCGATACTCGCCACGTGGATGGGAAAGCGCTGGTACACGCTCTCCCCATGCGGCACCATCCGCTCCAGCTGGGAAATCGTGCCCGAGCGGATGACCACGGGTTCGAGGTTGCACTTCTGGGCGAGCTCCGCCGCCCACTGGTCGCAGAGGTACGGTGGGCACAGGACCGTAAACCGACGGATTTCCCCGCGGTCCCAGAGCTCACGGGCTATGAGAAGGGCCTCGATCGTTTTGCCTACGCCCACATCGTCGGCGATGAACAGCCGCACGGGATCGAGACGCAGTGCCATCAAAAGCGGCACAAACTGGTACGTTCGCGGTCGGATCGAAATCCGGCCCAGCGAGCGGAAAGGCGTGGCCCCTTCGCGCAGGGTCAAGCGAGCGGCGTGCCAGAGGAGGTGAGCACCGGAGGCATCCGAGACGTCTTCCGGGGTAGGGAGCGGAAAAGCCGCTGGCTGGACGCGCTCCCACGGCAACTCGTAACCAAGCAGCTGAGAAAGCTGCTTGTGAATGTTGACGACATCTTCCTCGGTGCCTGCCAGCGGACGAAGAGCCCAAAAATCGTCGTTTTCGGACGGCAAAAGGACCCAGTGGCGGTTTCGGCACTGGACAACTGATCCTGGATTCACAGCCATCGCGAGATCCCTCTTGGCATAATCGGATTGTACCCCGAGAGCACCAAAGCCGGTCCCCAGGGCTCGGCCCTGCAACGCCCCGTTTTTGTGATTTGCTGGACTTTAGGCAAAATGGATCGTGCTATGCGTTCGACGATTGTGGTCTTGTGTGCTGTGGTTCTCACCGCCGGGTGTGCCACGAATCCGGTGACGGGGAAGGCGGAGCTCGACCTCTTGGGCGAGCCGCAGGAGCTGGCACTGGGGGCGCAGCTTTACCCGGCGTTCATCCAGGATTCCCTGGGGCCCATCGACGACGAGGCCGCGGCCCGGCTGGTGGCCAGGGTAGGTGGGGAGGTGGCGGCGGTGAGCCACCGGGCGCGGC
>JBDOIE010000115.1:0-13352 GCA_041082245.1 Chloroflexia bacterium | reverse complement strand
CGCGAAAGCCCCTGCTGGCGGGCCCGGGACGGAAACGCCTGGGGCGGGGTGGGTAGGCAGGGGCACGGCCCTGGCCTACCCACCTCCCCTCGAAGGAAGACCGCAGTGCTCGGCACCCTACCGTGGGCCAGTTCGTTGGAAACTGGGGCTTTTTCGCTTGCACAATTGCGGGAAAGTGGCTATAATGGGCACTAGCGGCCACACCCAAACCCCGGGAGACGAACGCATGCTGAAAGACCACCATTGCGGCGAGCTGCGGCGGGAGCACGTCGGCCGGACAGTGACCCTCGCCGGCTGGGTGCACCGCCAGCGGGACCACGGCACCCTGATTTTCCTCGACCTGCGCGACCGGAGTGGGCGGGTACAGGTTGTTTTCGATGCCACCCAGGCGCCCGAAGCGTTTCGGGTCGCCCGGGAGGCACGTGCGGAATACGTGCTTCAGGTTCAGGGGACCGTACGGGCACGCCCCGCAGACATGGTCAACCCCGACCTCCCCACCGGCGAGATCGAGGTGCTTGCCTCCGAGGCGCGCATCCTGAACCCTTCGCGCACGCCGCCGATCTACGTGCACAAGGACCCTGAGGAAGACATCAACCTCCGCCTGCGCTACCGCTACCTGGACCTGCGGCGCGAACGCCTCCAGCGGAACCTCATCCTGCGGCATCGCGTGGTCAAGTTTATCCGTGATTTCCTGGACGCGCGCGGCTTTGTGGAGATCGAGACCCCCATCCTGACCCGCAGTACCCCCGAGGGCGCGCGGGACTACCTGGTACCTAGCCGCGTCCACCCGGGATGTTTTTACGCCCTTCCCCAGTCGCCGCAACAGCTCAAGCAGCTGTTGATGGTCGCTGGCTTCGAGCGCTACTTCCAGATCGCTCGCTGTTTCCGCGACGAAGACCTGCGCGCCGACCGGCAGCCGGAGCACACCCAGCTCGACCTGGAAATGAGCTTCGTCGAGCAGGACGACATCCTGAACCTGGTCGAAGAGCTCATCACCCAGATGGTCCCCGCCGTCGTGCCGCACAAGCGGGTCATCTCTCCGTTTCCCCGCTTGACCTACGACGAGAGCATGGCCCGTTACGGCACCGACAAGCCGGACCTGCGCTACGGACTGGAACTGGTGGACCTTTCGGACGCCGTGCGGGAAAGCGGCCTCGACCTTTTCCGCCAGGCCGTCGCTTCCGGCGGCCAGGTCAAGGGCCTTCGGGCTCCCGGATGCGCCGGGTTCAGCCGTAGCGAGCTCGGAAGACTCGAGGACCTGGCCCGCGCGGCCGGCGCAAAAGGCCTGCTGTGGTTCGCCCTGCGCGGCGGAGAAGTGCGTTCGCCGGTGGCGCGATACCTTTCGCCCGGCGAAGCCTCGGTGCTCTGTCGCCTCGTTGAGGCACAGGAAGGGGACCTGGTGCTGGTGGTAGCGGATGCGCCCAAGATCGTTGCCGCCGCACTCGACGCCCTTCGGCGCCATCTGGGACAACAGCTCCGTTTGGCGGATCCGAACCTCCTTGCCTTTGCCTGGATCGTGGATTTCCCTCTCCTCAAATGGAACGAAGAAGAAGGACGGTGGGAGGCCGAACACCATCCGTTCACCAGTCCAAAGGAGGAAGACCTGCCCTTCCTGGAGACCGACCCGGGGCGGGTACGCGCCAACTGTTACGACCTCGTGTGCAACGGCTGGGAGCTGGCGTCTGGCTCGATCCGAATCCACCGTCGGGATGTTCAGGAACGCGTCTTCCGGCTGCTGGGCTATTCGATGGAGGATGCCCAGGCGCGCTTCGGTCACCTGCTCGAGGCGTTCGAATACGGGGCGCCGCCCCATGGAGGCATCGCACCGGGGATCGACCGGCTGGTCGCTCTGCTTGCGGACGAGGAAAGCATCCGCGAGGTGATGGCGTTTCCCAAAACGAACCAGGCTGTCGACCCGATGATGGGGGCACCGGCCCCGGTGACGGAGCAGCAGTTGCGCGAGTTGCATATCGCTGTGCGGGACGAAGGTACGCCGTCCTGAGGGAGGAGGGATACGGGGCTGGGGGGCGTGTCCGACGAGCGCGGGGCACGTCAGGCGTGGCTCCCGCACGCGCCCAGGAAAGGAGGGCAGCATGCGGGTGCTTGTCTTGGGCGGGGCAGGAGCTGTCTGCTCGGAAACGACGCGCGACCTCGTGCGGACGAGCGAGTTTCAGGAGATCGTCATCGGCGAGCTCGCCGTGGGCCGGGCCCAGGAGCTGGCGCGAGAGTTGGGAGACCCACGCGTCCGGGTCGTCCCGGTAGACGCTGGGGATGAGGCCGCGCTGACGGAGCTCCTGCGCGGTTTCGATGTGGTCGTCAACGGCCTCCCGTTCCGCTATGACCTCACGGTGACCCGCGCAGCGGTGGCCGCCGGGGTGTCTGGACTCGATCTTTCCTCCGAGGACCCACAGTTTGCTCTCCATGAGGAAGCGCTACGGCGCGGCATCGTGTTCATCCCGGGGATGGGCGCGACCCCCGGCATAACCAACGTGATGGCCCGGCGAGGGGTCGAGCAGCTCGATCGCGTCACCGAAATCGAGATCGCCTTCGCCGCGTTCCGCTGTCTGGCTCCGGCCCCTGGCCTCTTGGAGACGACGCTTTGGGAATTCACGCCGGGCGAAGAGGAGCGCGAGGAAACGTACTATGAGGACGGGCGCTGGCATCCTGCCCCTCCCCTTTCGGGGGAACGGAGCGTCCGCTTCCACGAGTGGATCGGGGAGCAGAAGGTCTACCTGGTACCCCACGACGAGGTCTATAGCCTGCCTCGTTCGTTTCCCGGGGTGCGGCGGGTCACCGTCCGGGGGTGTTTTCCGCCGCACGTGATGGAACTGATGGGTGCGCTGATGCGCGCCGGACTCCTTTCCGAGCAGCCGGTCACGCTGGGAGAGCAGAGCTGGCCCGCACGCGAAGTCGTGCGGGCCCTTCTTTGGGCGGCACCGGAATCCCGCAGGAACCCGGTTTGGGGGTACGGCCTTGTGGTCGAGGTGAAGGGTGAAAGGGCCGGCCGGCCGGCCGGTTTCCGCTACCGGAATCGCCACCCGCCGCAGGAGGAGTGGGGTGGACCCGCTGCCTACTACAAGAACATCGGCATTCCGCTCTCCATCGGCGCCCAGATGATCGCGCGCGGGGAGGTGACGCGCAGGGGCGTTGTTCCACCGGAGCAGGCCATCCCGCCGGAACCGTTCTTTGCGGAACTGGCCCGGCGTGGGATCCAGGTCGAGGAAGAGCGTATCGAGCTGTAGAGAGAAGGAGGAGGCCATGCTGCAGGGCAAACCCAAGTCCCAGGAACTCATGGCGCGCGCCCGGAAGGTGATGCCCGGGGGGGTCACCTCGAACTTTCGCGACTGGGGCGAGGACACGCTTCCCATCGCCCGCGGGAAAGGCTCCCACATCTGGGACCCGGACGGCAAGGAGTACATCGACTACCAGCTCGGTTTCGGCCCGGTGATCCTGGGCCACGGCTACGAGCCGGTGGTCGACCGGGTCAGCCGCGCGATCGCCGAGGGAACGATTTTCCCCCACCCCACGCCCATCGAGGTGCAGGTCGCGGAGCGCATCGTGCGCATGTGCGACGTGGACCTCGTTCGCTTTGCCAACTCGGGCACGGAAGCCACGATGCACGCCCTGCGGATCGCGCGCGCCTACACGGGCCGCGAGATGGTACTCAAGTTCGAAGGCCAGTACCATGGCATGCACGACTACCTGCTCTTCTCGACCGCCTCAGCGAAACCCCAGGTGCTTGGCCATCGCCGGAGCCCGATCCCACAGGTGCAGTCGTCCGGTATCCCGCGCGCCATCTACTCGCTCATCTTGACCCTGCCCTTCAACGATCTCGACCTCCTGGAGGCCACCGTCCGCCGCACCTGGCACAACTTGGCCGCGATCATCGTGGAGCCGATCCTGGGGAACGCAGCCTCGATCATGCCGCGCCCCGGCTTCCTCGAGGGCTTGCGCCGCCTGTGCGACGAATACGGGATCGTCCTGATCTTCGACGAGGTCAAGACCGGCTTCCGCATCGCCCCCGGTGGCGCTCAGGCGTTCTTCGGCGTCCGGGCAGACCTCGTGACCTATGCCAAAGCCATGGGGAACGGCTTCCCCGTGGCGGCCATCGCCGGCCGACGCGAGGTCATGGAGACGGTCGTGCGGGGCCAGACCGCCCACGCGGGCACCTACTGCGGCAACGTCGTCGCCATGGCTGCGGCCGATGCCGTGCTGGAGATCCTGGAGGACGGGACCGTTCTGAAGACGATCGCCGCGCGCGGGGAGCGCCTCCAGAAGGGACTCGACCGCATCCTTACCGACGCGGGCATCCCGCACATCATCAGCGGCCCGCCGGCCATGTTCGGGGTCATCCTCACGGAGCGGGAGGAGGTGCACGAGTTCCGCCACCTGGCCGATGCGAAAGAGGAACTCTCCGAGCGCATCCTGATGAACCTGATCGCCAACGGGGCGATGCCGGACCCGGACTTTCGCGAACCCTGGTTCCTCTGCTATTCGCACAGCGAGGAGGACATCGACCGCACGCTGGACTACTACGAGGACGCGGTGCGGAAAGCGCTGCGTGCGAGCTGAGGAGTCCCAGCTCGCCCCTGCTCGCGACCGAAATCGGAGGGACGATGGAAAAGCCGTTGGCCGTCGAGCTGCGGAACGTGACGAAACGCTTCGGCGACGTTGTTGCGGTGGACCACGTTTCCCTGCAGATCCAGGATGGCGACTTTTTCGCGCTTCTGGGACCCTCCGGATGCGGCAAGACGACCACCCTGCGGATGATCGCCGGCTTCGAGATGCCCACCGAGGGGGAGATCTACATCCAGGGCGAGTATATGGGGGATACCCCGCCCTTCCGCCGCAACACGAACATGGTGTTCCAGAACTATGCCCTGTTCCCCCATATGACGGTCGCCAAGAACATCGCGTTCGGGCTGGAGATGAAGCGGGTCCCGAAGCGGGAAATCCGGCGTCGGGTGGACGAGGCGCTCGCCCTGGTGCGCCTTTCGGGGTTAGGACACCGCCGGCCGGCCCAGTTGTCCGGCGGCCAGCAGCAGCGCGTGGCGCTGGCCCGGGCGCTGGTCAACCGGCCGGCGGTGTTGCTCCTCGACGAGCCGCTGGGCGCTCTGGACCTGAAGCTGCGCAAGGAGATGCAGCTGGAACTGAAAAAGCTCCAGCAGCAGGTCGGCATCACCTTCGTCTACGTCACCCACGACCAGGGCGAAGCGCTCACGATGTCGAACCGCATCGCGGTCATGCACCAGGGGCGTGTGCTGCAGGTGGGCAGTCCGACCGAGATCTACGAGCGCCCCTCGTGCCGTTTCGTCGCCGACTTTATCGGGGAGAGCAACTTCCTGGAAGGGCGCGTGGTGGAACGCGATGCAGAAATGGTCGCGATCGAGGTCGGTGGTCGCTTGCTCATCCGCGCGTCAGCCGGACCGGATAGCGTGCTCGCGGAACGGGGACAACTGGCCGAGCTGACTCCCGGACGGGCTGTGACGGTCGCCGTCCGGCCGGAGAAGATCCGGTTGCTCTCCGAGCCGCCCCCCGGTCTGGTGAACTGCTGTTTGGGAAGGGTGGAAGAGGTCGTCTACGTGGGCACGGAAACCCAGTTCCGCGTGCGGCTCGAGGACGGCACGCTCCTGGCGGTACGCCAGCAGAACGTTGTCTCGGCGCGCGACCCGAGCGCCTACTACGGAGGACGGGACACCGTCTACCTCGTGTGGCAGCCCGAAAGCACCCTCGTGCTCCTGGAGTGAGCACGTCCTGCAAGGAGGTCGCCGTGGGGTTCTCCAGGCCACAGCGTCCGCAACGGCGCTCCGTTCCGGAGCGCATCGTCGCGGTGCTGTTTGTCCTGAACGCTGTTCTGCTTGGGGCGTTCCCCTATCTCTGTCCGGTCGGCCTGCAGACGGCGCTCTTTGCGGGCCCTGGCGCCTATGCGGCGTGCGCGCTCGCGATCTCGCGGCCGCTCTTCCCGCTGAACTACCTGCTTGCAGCGGTCGACGCCGCGCTGGGGGTCGCCCTGTGGCGGGGCGGACGCACAGCCCGCAACGCCGCCCTGCTGCGTGTGTCGATCGGAGCGCTCGCCTGGGGCGTACTGGCGCTGGTCGCGCGGGGCAACCTCTATCCGGCGCTCCAGTTCGCCTTTTCCGCGCTCCTGCTCTTCCTGCTCGGGGGACTGGTGCTCCGTCTCCTCTTCCCCGGGGGCTTCTGGCTGGTTGTCTTCTTCGCCGCTCCACTGGTCATCGTGTTCCTGTATAGCTTCCTGAAGCGCGGCGCGCACGGCGAGGTGCTCTGGGCCTGGTACCCGCAGAACTATGCCCGCTTTTTCGATCCCCTGTACCTCACGATCTTTGGCCGGTCGCTCCGCATTGCGCTGCTTACAACCCTCCTGTGCTTCCTGTTCGGCTACCCGCTCGCCTACTACATCGCCCGCCGGCCGCCCCGCTGGCGCAATGCGCTCATCTTGCTCCTGATGATCCCCTTCTGGACGAACTTTGTCGTGCGCACCTACGCCTGGAAGCTGATCCTCGCGGACGAGGGGTTCCTGAACCATTTCTGGACGGTCAACCTGCACGGGTTCCTCTCCTGGATCCACCAGCTGTTGGGCCTGGGTACATCGCCGCTCCTCCGGGCGACCTCCCAGCCGCTCCACCTGCTCTACACCGAAACGGCGGTCGTCGTGGGACTGGTCTACGGGTGGATCACCGATATGGTGCTGCCCTGTTACGCGGCGATCGAACGCGTCGATTTCTCGCTGGTGGAAGCGGCCAAGGATCTGTACGCCAGCGATTTCCGTGCCTTCCTGCGGGTCGTGTTTCCCCTCAGTATGCCCGGAGTGGTCGCGGGGGTCATCCTGGTGTTCATCCCTTCGCTCGGCGCCTATGTGACCCCGGACATGCTGGGTGGAGCCAAAACGATGATGATCGGCAACCTGATCCAGCAGCAGTTCTTCAGCGCCCGGGACTGGCCGTTCGGCTCGGCAATTTCGTTCGTGCTGATCGCGATCATGCTGGTCGCGACGCTCGTCTACTTCCGCGTGGGAGGGAAGACGCTGTGAGCACACTCGAACGGGCAGTGGCACGAAAGCCGAAGGCAGGGGCCTGGAAGGCCTGGTCGCGCCTTTCCCGCATCTTCCTTCCTGCCAACGCGATCGCGATGTACCTGTTCCTGTACGCGCCGATCGCGCTGCTCGTGATCTTTTCTTTCAACGCTTCCCGCTTCGTTTCGGTTTGGCGCGGCTTTACGCTGGACTGGTACGCCCGGCTGCTTGCAGACCGCGCGATCGTGCGGGCGTTGACCAATTCGCTCATCGTAGCGCTCGCGTCGACGGCGATTTCGACCGTTTTCGGGACTCTGCTGGCTCTGGCGATGGAACGGCACCGCTTCGTGGGCAAGATGGCCTTCGATGCGCTCCTCTACTTGCCGATCATCATCCCCGAGATCTCGATGGCCGTCATGCTGCTCCTCTTTTTCGTGCAGGCGAGCATTCCGCTCGGCCTGTCCACGATCGTGATCTCCCACGTCGCTTTCAACATTTCCTACGTTACCGTCGTCGTCCGGGCGCGGCTTGCCGGCTGCAGCGTCACCCTGGAGGAAGCGGCGCAGGACCTGGGCGCGAACGGATGGCAGACGTTCCGCCGGATCACCCTGCCGCTCCTGATGCCCGGAATCATCGCCGGTGCCCTGCTCGCATTCACCCTTTCCCTCGACGACTATGTGATCACCTTCTTCACGGCCGGCGGCGGATCGACCACGCTTCCGCTGCACGTGTACGGTATGGTCAAGACCGGAATCACACCGAAGGTGAACGCCCTCTCCACCCTGATGCTCCTGGCTTCGATGACGCTTGTGGTGCTCTCCTTGCTGATGCAGAGAGGAGGTCCGAGGGAATGAGACGGAGGGTACGGACAGTGTGCAAAAGAGGAGGGATTGCGATGCGCGTGAAAGGGTGTCTGGTGCTCCTGCTGTGTCTTGCCCTGGCGGCCTGCGGACCGACCTTGCCCCCGTCGCCCACATCACCGCCTCCACCCACGGCCGGCCCGACCGCAGTTCCCACGGCGCCAACGCTCGCCAAGGAGCTCCACGTCTACAACTGGTCGGAGTACATCGACCCGCAGGTGTACGTCGATTTCGAAAACGAGTTCGGTGTGCACGTGGTCGAGGACACCTTTGCCAGCAACGAGGAGCTGCTCGCGAAGCTCCAGGCTGGGGCGACCGGATACGACGTGATTGTTCCGTCCGACTACATGGTCAGCATCATGATCGAACTCGATCTCCTGGCACCGCTCGACCTGAGCCACATCCCGAACCGCCAGAACCTCTACCCGATGTTCCAGGATCCGCCCTACGACCCCGGGAACGCCCACTGCATCCCCTACCAGTGGGGGACCACCGGCATTGGGTACAACACCGAGGTGTTTCCCGAACCGCCCGACAGCTGGGCTTACCTCTTCGATCCCGAGATCGCGAGCCAGTATGCGGGCAAGATCAGCATGCTGAACGACAGCCGGGAGGCGATCGGGGCAGCGCTCAAGTACCTCGGCTACTCGCTCAACTCTACGGATCCGGCGCAGCTTGAGGAAGCCAAGCAACTGCTCCTCCAGCAGAAGGCGTGGGTAGCCACGTATGACAGCGAACAATTCGAGGACCTCCTGATGACCGGTGATACGGTGCTCGCCCACGCCTGGAGCGGGGACATCTTCATGGCAGCGGCTGAGGACGAGCGGCTCTGGTACGCCATCCCCAAGGAGGGCGCGACCGTCTGGGCGGATAACCTGTGCATCCCGAAATCGTCCCAGAACCGCTATACCGCAGAAGTGTTCATCAACTACCTGCTCCGCCCCGAGGTCGCGGCCAAGATCAGCAACTTTACCTGGTACGCCAGCCCGGTGCAGACAGCAGAGCCGTATCTGAAACCCGAAATCCGCGAGGAGCCAGCCATCTATCCACCGCCCGAGGTGATGGAACGGCTGGAGTGGATCGAGGATGTGGGGGAGGCAACCACGCTCTACGACCGCATCTGGACGGAGGTGCGTGCGCACTGATGGTAGTGACGGGAATCAGGGAGGACGTGCAATGACCGCGATTCGGTGGCTGGACGGGGCCGGCGACAGGCCCCTGGAGGAGCTGCTGGTCCAGGTGTGCCGCCAACTGACCGAAAGCCTCCGGGCCTCCTGTTGCGTCCTTTCGCGCTGGAACCGCGAGGAAGGTACCGTGACAACCTGGGCCCGGCACGGGGAACAGGCCATCGGCGCACAGGTAAGCGGTGACCAGGCAACCTATCGGCTTTCCGACTACCCCGCGACAGCCCGGGTACTTATGGACCGCCGGCCCCTTGCTGTTTCCCTGGACGATCCTGAGGCCGATCCTGCAGAATGTGCTCTCCTGGAGTCCCTGGGCCAGCGCGCCGTGCTGCTACTGCCGCTCGGGTTGGGACCAACCGTGATCGGGCTCCTGGAGGTGTACCGGCGTGAGGCTCCGCTCGAGTTCACCTCTGAGGAAATCGCGCTCGCCAGTGCGCTTGCGGCCCAGGCTGCGATCGCGATCGAAAACACCCGCCTGTACGAGGAAAGCCGGCGCCGTCTGGAAGAGATGACCGCGCTTTTCGAGGTGGGGAAGGCACTCGTATCGTCGCTGGACCTTCAGGAGGTGCTTCAGCGCATCTGCGAAGAGTCCACGCGCCTCTACGGGGTGACGAGTGCCTACGTCTCCCGCTGGGACCAGGAAGAAGGCACCTACACCGTAATCGCCGAATACATCGGCCCGGATGCCTCGCCGCTCGAGCAGATCTCCGATATGGGAGTTGTCTACGAGGCACGGCCGCACCTCGCCGAGCGGCTGCGGCAAGGGCAGCCGTACATCATGCAGTTGAGCGATCCCAACCTCCCGGCCGAGGAGCGCCGCTATCTCGAGCAGTACGACGGTAAGAGCGTCCTCGTGTTGCCACTGGTCGCTCGGGGGAAATGCCTGGGCTTCATCGAGGTCTGGGAAAGCCGGCGGGAACGGCACTTCACTGAGGAAGAGATCCGGCTCGGGCAGAACCTGGCCAGCCAGGCCGCCATCGCGATCGAGAACGCCCAGCTGTATACATTGGTCCAGGAGCAACTCCAGCAGCTGCAGGAGGCCGCTGCTACCCAGGCCCGCTTGCTGGAGACAGTACGGGAGATGTCGTCCCCGGTGATCCCGGTGCACGACCGCGTGCTGGTCCTGCCCCTGATCGGGCTGGTGGACAGCGAGCGGGCTCAGCTCTTCACCGAGGCCATGCTGGAAGCGATCCAGCGGCAACGTGCGCGGGTGGTGCTGCTGGACATCACCGGGGTTCCCGTGGTGGACACAGCAGTGGCCCAGGCGCTCGTGCGCGCGGCGGAAGCCGGCCGGCTGCTCGGGGCGGAGGTCGTGCTCGTGGGCATGCGCCCCGAGGTAGCCCAGACGCTTGTGACGCTCGGGGTGAGCCTGGAAGGCCTGGTGAGCCGCGCGAACCTTCAGGCCGGCGTGGAGTATGCGTTTGGACGGCTGGGGTTGCGGATCGTCCGGGACTCGCGGACAGGAACACACGCTTCGATGTCCGGCTAGTGCGACCTCGACCAAGGTACCTGCAGGAAACTGGGTACATCTCGAAAGGAGGAAACTATGCGGATCGTCGTGCTCGGTGGAGCGGGGATCATCGGCCGCGTGATCGCGCGCGATCTCTGCGAGGGAGAAAACGTCAGCGAAGTCGTGATCGCGGATCGGGATTTCGCCGGCGCAGAGCGGGTGGCTGCAGAACTGGGCAGCCCGAAGGCCCGGGCGGCCTACTGCGACGTCACCGACCGGGAGGCCACCGTGCGCCTGCTGGAGGGAGCAGCGGCGGCCGTCAACTCGGTGCAGTACTACTTCAACCTGGATGTGATGCACGCGTGCCTGGAGGCCCGTGTCCCCTACCTGGACCTCGGGGGCCTCTTTCACACGACCCGCAAGCAGCTCCAGCTGGACAGCGCATTCCGTGAAGCGAGGTTGCTCGCCGTCCTGGGGCTGGGGAGCTGTCCTGGTATCGCCAACGTGCACGCTGGCTACATCGGACAAATGCTGGACACGGTCGAGTACATCCGTATCTACAACGGCTCCACACCGGATGAGGGCGACTCGCTTGCGTGGGCATACTCCCTCCAGACGATTCTGGACGAAATCACCCTGAACCCGGTCATCTACCGCGATGGACAGTTCGTGGAAGTCGAGCCGCTTTCCGAGATGGAGGTGTTTCCTTTCCGCGAGCCGATCGGGCTGGCCAAAGCGCATCATTCCATCCATTCGGAGATGGCCACGATCCCGCTCTCGCTCGCTCATAAGGGCATCCGCGAGTGCTTCTTCAAGATCACCTTCTGGGGTTACAGCGAGCGAGCGGTGGAAAAGATGCGGATGCTTGTGGAGCTCGGGCTGGCCAGCACCGAGCCCGTGGAGGTAGGCGGGGTCCGCGTGCGCCCGCGCGATGTCCTGATGGCGGTGCTTTCCCGCTCGAAGGCTGTGGAGCGCAAGGGGAGCCTGGGCTTCAAGGACATTGCTACGGTGGCGCGGGGGACCAAGGACGGCGAAGAGGTCGTCGTCCGCCTGGACACCACCGCCTGGCCTCACCCGCGCTGGAAGATCAGCGGGGGCACGGTGCTCGTGGCGGCACCCCCCTCGATCATCGCCCAGTGGATCGGCGAGGGCCGCATCCAGCAGGTGGGCGTGCTGCCGCCGGAGCAGGTCGTGGACCCACTTCCCTTCTTCCGCGAACTGGAAAAGCGGGGAGCGCGCACCGAGGTGACGGTGACGCGGCCGATCGGCTAGGCACACGCTTTGGACCTGGAGGAAGCTATGCAGTTCGGCCGGCTGAAAAATTACATCGATGGAAAGTGGGTAGCGTCCTCTTCTCCCGAGGTGCTGGAAGTGCACAATCCGGCGACCGGCGAGACGATCGCCGAGGTACCGATGTCCCTGCCCACGGAGGTGCACGAAGCGGTTGAGGCGGCCAAACGGGCGTTCCCGGAGTGGCGGACGACACCCGCTACCGTCCGCATACGCCTCCTGCTGCGGCTAAGGGCGCTTATGGAGGAGCACTTTGAGGACCTGGCGCGTACGGTGACCATCGAGCACGGGAAGATCCTCGACGAGGCACGGGGTGAGGTTCGCCGGGCGATCGAGAACGTGGAAGCGGCAGCGGCGATCCCTTCGCTGATGATGGGGTACAACGTCGAGGAGATCGCCTCCGGGATCGACGAGGAATGCGTTGTACAGCCGCTCGGGGTGTTTTGCTGCATCGCGCCCTTCAACTTTCCCGCGATGGTGCCCTTCTGGTTTATGCCGTACGCGCTTGCCTGCGGGAACACCTACATCGTCAAGCCGTCCGAGGTCTGCCCGATTACCCAGAACCGGATCTTTGCGCTGCTGGAGGAGGCCGGCTTTCCGCCGGGGGTCGTCGGGCTGGTGAACGGGAGCAAGGAGGTGGTGGACGCCCTCCTGCAGCATCCCGATGTCGTGGGGGTGTCGTTCGTGGGCTCGACGCCGGTGGCGCGGTACGTCTATGCCACCGCCGCAGCGCACGGGAAACGGGTGCAATGTCAGGGCGGTGCCAAGAACGCTCTGGTCGTCATGCCGGATGCCGTGCTGCCGCCGACTGTGGCAGGGATCCTTTCCTCGGCCTTTGGCACGGCGGGACAGCGGTGCCTGGCCGGTGCGCTCGTTCTGGCCGTGGGCGAGGTGTACGAGCCGCTCAAGGCACAGCTGGTGCAGGCTGCTTCCCGCATCCGGGTAGGGAACGGGCTGGACGAGACGGTGCAGATGGGCCCGGTCGTCAGCCGCAGGGCGCTCGAGCGGATCCACAGGGCCATCCAGAAAGGGGTCGAAGAGGGCGCCTCGCTCCTGCTGGATGGGCGCGGTGTCCAGGTGGAGGGCCACCCGGACGGCTACTTCATCGGGCCCACGATCCTGGACGGTGTCCGTCCGGATATGAGCGTGGCGCGCGAGGAGATCTTTGGCCCCGTGCTGGGCATCATCCCTGTGAACGACTTTGAAGAGGCGTTGCAGATCATCGAGGGTATCCCGTACGGGAACGCGGCCTCGATCTTTACCTCGAGCGGTCGCTACGCCCGCGAATTCAAACACCGCGTCCGGTGCGGGAACATCGGGATCAACATCGGCATCGCGGCACCGGCGGCTACCTTCCCCTTTTCCGGGATGCGTGAGTCGTTCTTCGGAGATCTGCACGGCCAGGGAAAAGACGCGATCCGGTTTTTCACCGAACACAAGGTCGTGATCACCCGTTGGTTCTGAGCGCCTGCCAGGAGGGGCGATGGAACTGTCCACTTTCGGTGCGGTAATGCGGTTTGCGATCGACCGGGAGAGCC